>DASQKE010000158.1:0-11978 GCA_035630675.1 Allosphingosinicella sp. | reverse complement strand
ATAGTTCGGGCGGAGGTCGTAGCCGGCGCGGTTGGTCGGGTTGCGGTCGCGATATTCGGCGGTGAGGTTCACGAACCCCTCGCCGAGCGGGACGCCGATATTGGCACCGATCGTATACATCTCGCCGTCGCGGGCGCGGCGTTCGCCATCGCTGTTCGCGGCGAGGACGCGGGTGTCGGTCGGATCGAGGAACGGCTGGCCGGCGCCGTCGGTCTGCAGGCCGGTGATTCGGGCGACGTCGGCGAGGGTGGTGTGATAGCGTCCGTAGGTCGCGGTGATGCGGCCGCCATTGTCCGCGTTGCGGAGCTGGATGTTGATCACGCCGGCGATCGCGTCGGAGCCGTATTGCGACGAGGCGCCGTCGCGCAGCACCTCGATGCGGCTGATCGCCAGGCCGGGGATCATGTTGAGGTCGACCGCCGCGCTGCCGCGGCCGATCGTGCCGTTGATGTTGAGCAGGGACGAGACGTGGCGGCGCTTGCCGTTGACCAGGACCAGGGTCTGGTCGGGGCTGAGGCCGCGCAGAGTGGCCGGGCGCAGCGCGTCGGTGCCGTCTGCGATCGAGGGCTGCGGGAAGTTGAAGGAAGGGACGAGGTCGTTGAGGATTCGGTTGGTCTCGGTCTGCCCGCTGTTCGCGATCGCGTCGGCGCCGATGACGTCGATCGGCACCGGGCTGTCGGCGAGCGTGCGATCGGTGCGGCGGGTGCCGGTGACGATGATCGCATTGCCCTGGGCGATCTGATCTTCCTGGGCGGTCTCCGCCTGCTCGACCGGCGGAGCCTCATCCTGGGCGGAGGCGGGCGTGGCGGCGAAGGCGGCGGCCGAGATGCCCGACAGGAGCCAGGCCAGGCGATGCGTGTGCGTCATGATCGTTTCCCCCTCCGAAAATCCCGGACCGCAAGCCTAGACCAAAAGAACAGTTTCAAAAGCGGGAACTGTGCTGCGCCGCACAAGCGACGAGGAGTGTGGCTGCGGAAGCACAGTGGGGCAGACAAAAAAATAGCGGCCCCGGGGGACCGCCATTTTTCGCGACTGGTCGCGGATCAGGGCGAGATGGGCGGATCGCCGCTGTCGTCGTCCTTCACCAGCTCGCGGATGATCAGCACGATCGCCGCGATCACGAACAGAGGCAGGATCTGGCCGACGCCCGAATCGTCCTCGCCAAGCTGGCTGCCCTCGACGGTTTCCTGGGCCGGCGCGAGCTGCGCGGCCGCCATGGTCGGCGCCGTGGCCAGCGAGACCGCCGCCAGGGCTGTAACGATATTCTTCAACGACATGAGTGCACCTCTGTTCACGGATTTGATCCCAGATGGCACAGACAAGGGGGCGGGATCAAGTCCGCTATTGCGGCTGGGAGCGCAGCCGGGCGCTGGCGGCGATGCGCTCGACCTCAGGAATGATCGCGCCGAAGAAGTGGCTCCTGGGCGCGTCGAACAGGATCATGTAGAGCCGCTGGCCGATCACGGCGCCGACCACGCGGCCCTGGCGATTGAGCTCGTTTCCGCCGAGATGCTCGTAATCGAACTGGAAGCCGGGTTGGCCGAGGAAGGTCCGGGGCTGCAGCCCCGTCATGTTGAAGCTCACCGAGCCGGCGCGGATCCGGTAATAGCTCTCGATCATCGACGCGATCTCGGGCGGACTCATGTCGGCGCGGAAATTGGGCACCTGGCGGATGTCCTGGCGCCGCTGCCAGCGCACCAGCGGCCGGCCGCTCTCGAGCCCGCCGATGAAGGAGAGGCTGTCGAGCGTGATCCCGTGCAGGGTCCAATTCTCCTCGCGCGATATTTCGGTGGGGCTGCGGGGCAGCCGGTTCCAGCGGATCGTCGGCGTCACCCGCATCGTCCGGGCGACGGTGCGCTCGCGCGGCTGGACCAGGGTGAAGCGGTTGAGGCCGTAGCCGCCGCCATAACCGCCGCCGCCGGCGCAGCCGCCGAGCGTGATCAGAGCGGCGAATGCGGCAATGAGGATCCTCATATGCTTTCCTATTGCTGGATCGAGTAGCGGACCATCGCCGCGTCGGGCGCGTCCGGCGCGAGCTGGAGATAGCGCGACAGCGCCGCCTTGCCCTCGTCGCGCCGGCCGGCCTGGATCAGCGCATAGCCGTGCATCCGCCAGGCCTCCGGCGGCGCGTCGGGCAGAGCGACCGCGGCGGCGTAGCTCCCGTTGGCGAGCTCGCGATCGCCGCGGCGGCCGCGCAGCCGATAGGCCTCGCCTTCGTAGAAGCGCAGCAGCCCGGACCAGCCGTCCGCGGCGAGGTTGCGGATGATGAAGAGGCTGGCGCCCGGGTCGTTGAGCTTGACCTGGTCGTCGAGCAGGGTCTTGCGATGACCGCCGAGCGCGTTGAGATAGCGCTCGCGGCCGCGATCGTAGCGGCGGCCGGCGCTCTTCACCTCCTCGGCTGAGGCGCGCAGGTCCGCCATCCGCGTCTCGGGCGCGGGATGGGTGGCGAGCAGCGAATAGCCCCGGCGCGGGCGGCGGCGCCGCATCTCGGCGCTGGCCTCGATCTCCTGGATGAGCTGGCGCCACACTTCGGGCGCCGCCAACGGCTCGTAGCCGGTCTCGGCCATCAGCCGCACGCCCATCGCGTCCGCCTCGGCCTCGAGCTCGCGGCCGTAGGCGGCGAGCGTCAGGATCGTCCCCACCTGCGCGAGGCGCACCGCGTCGCCGAGATAGACCCCGGTCCCGGCGCCGGCGACTCCAGCGCCCATCGCGAAGATCGCGAACAGATCGGTGCGCCGCCGGACGTCGCGCCAGCGGCGGATGTGGTGGCGCCGCAGGAAATGGCCCGCCTCGTGCGCGATCACGGCGGAGAGCTGCGCCTCGTCGCGCATCCGGGTCAGCAGCCCCGAGAAGATCACCATGAAGCCGGTCGGCGCCATGAAGGCGTTGAACTCGGGAACCCGCGCCAGATAGATGCGAAGGTCGTTCGCCGCGACGCCGCCGACGCGGCCGACGATGGTCCTCAAATAGGAAACGAGGTTGGGATCGGTGATGAGCAGGTTGGAGCCGGCGATCTCGGCCTCGACGCGCTCATATTGCTGCCACATGCCGCGCTCGTCGGCTTCGGTCGGGCGGTAGCCGGGGCCGATCAGCGGCCGCATCGCCGAGGGGCTGATCCGCGCCAGCGCCCCGCTCGCGCCGAGGAGCCCGCCGCAGCAGGCGCAGCCGAGCCCTGCCATCATCATGCGCCGGGTGAGAGGAAGGGCGTCGCTCATCCGGCCGGCTCAGTCCCTGCGGTTTCGCACGTGGCGGCCGGCCCGCATCCGCCCGAGCAGCCGCTCGACCATCTGCGCCGCGCCCTCGCGGGTGCGGATGTCTCCGAACGTCACGCCCGGAAGCTGGCTGCTCGTTTGCAGGATGTTGAACCAGACGACGTCGCCGGTCCTCAGATCGACCAGCGAGGCGTAAGCGGACTGGCCCCCGCCGCCCTGGGGCGCACAAAAGCCGATCAGGCAGCCGGCGATGCCGAGGACCTGCAACGCGGTCCGCCCGCCGGACGCATGGGCGTCCTCGGCGTGGAGGAAGAGGGCATAGTCCATGCCGCTCGCACGACCCAGAGCGACCGCATCCTCGCCGAGCGTCCAGTCCAGCCCCTGGCGGCGCTTGGTCGGCAGCGTCAAGCCGGCATAGCGATGGACCGCGATGGAATTGCCCACGGCCATGAACAGCCGCTCGATGTCGGCGACCTGCTGCTCGCTCATGCCGGCGACGCCGGCGCGGCTTTCGAGGATGTTGGTGCGCCCGCCCCTCCCCGCCTGCTGCTCGCGCAGCGCCGCGACGACGTGGCCGTGCGCCTGCTCCGTCCAGTCGGCACGGGGCTCGGGCATGCCGCCGGCGGTGATCGAGCTGACCTGGACGTAGGGCCGCATCACCAGCAGATCGTAGTCGCCGCTCGGCGGCTCGAACTCGACGTCGGCGAACTGGCGCGTCTGGACGCAGCCGCAAAGCGCGATCGACGAAGCGGTGATCAGGATAAGAGCATGCCGTCCCATGGTGCTAGAACGAGCCGCACCGCGCTATGATCCTTGCGCGGAGGTTTGCAGAGCCGGTTGCGGCCCGTCCTTCGACAAGCTCAGGACTGGCGGGGGTGAGAACGAACTGAATTGCTCCGCCAGGGCTGAGCCTGTCGAAGCCCGGTCAGGCGCGCAACGACTTGCCGGCCCGCGCTCAGGCGGCGTGGCGGAAGGTGTTGCGGAAAAGGCCGGTGCCGGTGAGGCCGGTGTCGGCGAGCGCGATGGCGGTGCCGCAGAAGCCGCATTCCGCCGACAGCCGGCCGACATACCAGTGGGTGCGGCCGCAGCCCGGACAGCGGTTGGTCTCGCCGGGACGAAAAACGGGCAGGAAACCGCGGTTCGCGGGATCGTACGCGAATCTCTTGCTGCCTTCGACCGTCGTCAACATCGTCGTCACTCCTCGCCGCAACCCATCGCTGCGACGAGTCGTTCTATTCCATCGACGAGTTGAACGCATTATGAATGATTGCGCTGGAGCAACGATCTCGGCTGGGTGATGCACGCAGGACACAGTTCGTGGCCGCGAGGAAAGACGATGACGCTGAGGCTCTATTTCCACCCTTTCTCCTCCTTCTGCCAGAAGGCGACGACCGCCCTGTACGAGCGCGGCGTGGCGTTCGAGCCGGAGATCATCGACCTCGGCGATGCAGGCCACCGCGCCCGGCTCGAGGCATTGTGGCCGATCGCCAAGTTCCCCGTGCTCCGCGACGAAGCGGCCGGCGTCACCGTCGCCGAAGCGAGCCTGATCGTGGAATATGCCGACCGCTTCGGCAACGCGCCGCCGCTCGTCCCGGCAGACCGCGACGAGGCGTTGCGCGCACGGCTCTGGGATCGCCTGTTCGACCTCTACGTCGACGTTCCGATGCAGAAGATCGTCACCGACAATTTCCGACCCGAGGGCGCCAGCGATACGCACGGCGTCGGCGAAGCGAAAACACTGCTCGCCCGCGCCTATGCGGCGGCCGATGCGGAGTTGGCGAAGACCGGCGCGCCGTGGATCTGCGGCGAATCGTTCACCATGGCGGATTGCGCCGCGGCGCCGGCTTTGTTCTACGCCAACATCGCCGTGCCGCTCGCCGAGCATGCCCATCTCGACGCCTATTACCGGCGCCTGCTCGCGCGCCCCAGCTTCGCCCGCGCGGTCGACGAGGCGCGGCCCTATCGCCACTTCTTCCCGCTCGAATGGCCGGGCGAATATTCGTAAAAACTTCGGCGCGGGATGGACAATCCGGCTGCCGCAACGAACGAGGCTTCCTGCCGGTTGGCATAGTCCGGGAGCGAGAAAGTTGTCGTTTTCCAATGGGTTCGCATAAAATTGCTCTGGACGAATCGGTTCTGGTGGTGTATTTCCGTGACCAACGACAATCACAAGCGAGTCCACGCCCAACGTTCGGACGGGTTATTCCTGTTACGGGCGAGTAACATATAGTATCGTGTGAAATTATACTTTCGCCGGTAGTGAAACCAGAATGAAACGTAGTATACTTTTTTTCGGTGGCCCACGATTATGTTATTTTCTGCGAAGAAGTCGCAACATATTATCGAAGCTGCCTGCGAAGCTTTTGGAGTCGACATGACGGCGCAGCCGCGGGCCAGCCAGGGTTCGCGTTCCCCCTCCGCAATTCATCGTCCGACGCGGTTGCCGCGGTCGCCCTCAACCTGCGCTTGGCTGTGGTCATGACGGACGTCGCTTCCGCTCCGGCCCCGCGACGGTGGAAGCCTGTCCGGCGCGCGGTTACCGCGCTTTTCGTCGCCGTCGCTTTGGTCGGTTCCTGCGGCCTCGCGACACGGCGCAGCGGACTCTTCAACAATGTCGCCGACGAGGCCCGCGCGCGCGCCGACCACCAGGCGGCCTGGCAGGAGATGGGGCGCGGCGGCGAGATATCGCGGCACGACATGCTGATGCTGGTCCGCGACGGTGAGGGCGCCTGCCTCACCGGCGAGGCCAATTGGGTCACCGTCGACATGGGCCAGCGGCTCGATGTCGGCCTCCGTGACCGGGGAACGCCAATCGAATGCCGGTTTCGGGTTCGGGCCCGTGGGGTCGACGGCCTGTTCAGAGTCCACGTGTGGACAATCCTGCTGACTCCGATGTCGGAAGAGCGACTCGAAGTTGTGGGATTGAGGAGAAACTATCTGCAATAGAGGGTGCAATGCCGCAAGAAACAATCACAGTATATATCCGTGAAAGCCAGAACGCGACCGGGGTCGGGTACCACAGCTGGGCAATCTATACCAATGCCGCTGGACAGAGTTTCTCGATGTCCGGTTGGGCGGGCTATGATAAAAGTATCATGTCACCCGTCTTCGGCACTGTCCAGGTGCAGGTCGTGCCATGGGGCCCGCGATCGTGGGACTGGTCCGGCAACAACAATTATTCCGTCAGCCAGCAAATCGCGGCCGGCGCCGACCTTTCCTCGAAGTGGAGCAGCATGGTTCAGTGCGCGGAGCAGATCAACGCGGCGGACATTCAATATGCGCCGCTCGGCGCCAACTCGAACGCCGTCATCAACACCTGCCTGCTCGTAGCTGGGTTACCTCAGGTCACGGTCGATTCCAGTTACGTGTGGGGCGACTACTGGACCCCGGGTGGCGAACTCGACCTCAGGTCGTATTTCGACACGTCTGAGTCGACGCCGTTCGGACCCCTCAATTCCTACGCCCACGTATTCGGTTCCGGCTTCGATGGTGCCCGCTTCACCAACGTCGGCTTCGGCGGCGGCGGATGGATCGGCGGCACGTCCGGGCGCTGGGTTCTTACGGAAGTCCAGGTGGGCGGCGCCCCTGCCACCAGCGGCTGGCGCTGGGTCGAGGCAACCGCAACGCGCATCAAGCCGGTCGTGCTCGATCTCGATGGCGATGGCATCGAGCTGACGGGAGCGCTCCAGAGCCCGGGGTTCGACTTTTTCGCCACCGGTCACATCAAGACGACCGGCTGGTTCTACGGCGGCGACGCCATGCTCATCCATGACGGCAACGGCAACGGCGTCGTCGATCACGGCGCCGAAATCTCGTTTCTGCATCACTCGCCGACATCGACGAGCGACCTTGACGGTCTCAGGGCGCTCGATTCCAACGGCAACGGCTCGCTCGACGCAGGCGATGCCTCGTTCAACCTGTTCCGGCTCTGGACCGACACCAACTTCAACGGAATCAGCGACCCCGGCGAGTTGCAGACTCTTGCCGCCCACGGCATCACCTCGCTCAGCCTGCAAGGAAGCGGCGGCGGCTATTCCGTGAACGGCAACGACATCTATGCCGTTGCCGGCTTCACGCGGAGCAATGGCACGACAGGCAGCCTGTACGATGTCGGCTTCGAGGCGTTCAGCCGCGGCAGCAAGCTCGTCGCGCAAAGCGGCCAATGGGCCCTCATCGAGATGGATACGGGCGAGCGGATCGGCGCAACGCTGCCGGTTGCGAGCGCGGTCGCCATTACGGACCTCGCCAACTACTCGGTACACGGCGTCTTGCCGGCGGGCCTCCAGCTAACGGATCAAAACGACTCCGTCGCCACCACCTCGTCGGCGCTGGGCAAAGGCTATTATATCGACAGCGGCGCCGGGGCGGATACGATCAATCTCTCCTATGCAACCAAGGGCAATGTCATCAAATCGGGGGCGGGCGACGATATTATCACCGGCTCGCCCGGCAATGACTGGATCCTGCCGGGAAGCAGCGTCTGGGGCGACACCGTGTACGACGGCGGCGGAGACGATCATTATTTGTTCGAGCCAGGCTTCTTTGGCTTCGTGAGCGACTATGGCGGCACCGACGTTGCGATGATGATGGACTATAACTTCGCAGATCTTTCATTCAGCAATTGGGAATATTTCAATAATTCGGTCTTCGTCGGAACAAGCGACGGCCTTATCGGCGTTCACTTCGAAGGCATGTACGGCTCCTCCGCGGCGGGAATCGAGTATCTCATTCTCAAGGACCGGACGGTCACCCGCGATGAGATGATCGCGCTGGCGAATTCGCCACCCTATTACGGCATGTACGGCATGGAATCGTCATCGCCGGAATTTGCGATGCTGAGTCCCGACCCTTACGCGATCTGATGCCGGCGGGCGGGGTGCGCCAAAGCGCCCCGCCCGCCACCTCTCAGTAGATGAGATACGGCCGCCGCTCCTCGGCCCAGGAACCCTCGTCCGGTCGGGCGATCGCGTCGAGCTCGCCGGGCTCGGCGGCGGGATCGTCGACCCATTGGCGCAGGCCCGGGCCGCCGTTGATGACGTCGATGGCGCGCTTGCCAAACTCATATTCGTAGGCGAAGTCGCGCCAGAGCTCATAGTCCGGATAGAGCCGGCGGATCGCCTTGAAGGCGAGCGCCTGCAGGCGCCACGGGCGGAAGGCCGCATGGTCGTAGGCCGGGCCCTCGGCGTGGAAGTGGAGCCCGTTGCACAAAGTCTTGGCATGCTTGTGGAACGTCGGCTCGAACCAGGTCTCGCGGACCAGGCAGCCCTCCAGCCAGTCCGGCGCGAGCCGCCGCATCTCGGCGAGGATCGCGCGCGCGTCGATGTCCGGCGCGCCGAAAATCTCCAGCGGACGCGTGGTGCCGCGGCCTTCGCTCAAAGTCGTCCCCTCGAGCAGCACCGTACCCGCATAGGCCCGCGCCATCGAGAGATTCGGTGCGTTGGGGCTGGGATTGACCCAGACCCGCTCCGCCGGCCAGCCGAAGCCGGGCACGGCGTCCGGATCGTAACCCTCCATCTCGACCACGCGATAATCGACGTCGAGCTTCATCGTCTCGACGAACCAGCGGCCGAGCTCGCCGAGCGTCAGGCCATGGCGCATCGGCATCGGACCCGCGCCGACGAAGCTCTCCCAGCCGGGCAGCAGGGTCAGCCCCTCGATCGGGCGGCCGGCTGGGTTGGGACGGTCGAGCACCCAGACCTGCTTCCTGTGCTCGGCGGCGGCCTCCAGCACGTAGAGCAGGCTGGTGATGAAGGTGTAGATGCGGCAGCCGAGGTCCTGCAGGTCGATCAGGATCGTGTCGAACGTGCCCATCGACTGGCCGGTCGGGCGCCGGACCTCGCCGTAGAGGCTGAAGACGGGGATGCGGTGGACGGGGTCGGTGAAGTCGTCCGATTCGACCATATTGTCCTGCTTGTCGCCGCGCAGGCCGTGCTGCGGCCCGAAGGCCGCGCCGAGGCGAAGGCCGGTCGCGGCGAGCGCGTCGAGCGAGTGTGTCAGATCGCGCGTCACCGAGGCGGGATGGGCAAGCAATGCCACCCTTTTCCCCTCAAGCGGAGCGCGGAGCGCGGGGTCGGCGAGGAGACGATCGAGGCCGGTCTTCATGGCTCAGCCAAGTGGCGGCAGTTCGAGCGCAAAGCAATCGGGATGATGGAAGTCGGGCGCGCCCGGCGGATGCGCGAGCGCCCACCAGGATCTGGCGCCGCTCCTTTCCTCGATGATCGCGGACAGGCCGAGGCGGCGGGCCCCCGCGTGCCTGAGCCTGAGCGCCACCCGCACCGCCAGCTCGCCCGCCGAGACGTCCACCTCGACCCGCGGCGCCGGGAGATGAGCGATCTGGCGCTCGCTGCGATAGCCGGAAAACCAGTAGCCCGCCCATTCGGTCGAGGGCGAGACGTTGAGCTCCGAATAGCCGTCGATATGGTCCTCGCTCAGGAATGCCTCGAAGCAGGTGTGCAGCCAGAGCTCGTCCGCCCGCGCCGAGCGCGCCTGAGCCGGCAAGGCGAGATCGTCGATGCGTCCTTTGACGATGTAGCGCAGGCCCAGCAGATCCGGGCGCGGGTGGACGACGTCGACGGCGATGCTCGCGACCGCGTCGCCGACGCTGTCCGGGTGGCGCGTCAGGACGTGGCCCACGGCCTAGCCGAGCGCCTTCTTGAGCAGCTCGTTGACGACCTGCGGATTGGCCTTGCCGGCCATCGCCTTCATGGTCTGGCCGACGAAGAAGCCGAACAATTTGTCCTTGCCGCCGCGATATTCGGCGACCTTGTCCGGGTTCGCCGCCATCACGTCGGCGATCGCCTGCTCGATCGCTCCGGTGTCGGAGGTCTGCCGGAGCCCCCTCTCCTCGACGATCGCGGCCGGGTCCTGGCCGGTCTCCAGCATGATCTCGAACACCTGCTTGGCGAGGGTGCCGGAGAGGGTGCCGTCGGCGGTCAGGCGAAGCAGCTCGGCGCCCTGGCGGGGCGTCACCGGGCTGTCGTCGATCGAATGTCCGAGGCGGTTGAGAGCGCCGAACAGGTCCGAGATCACCCAGTTCGAGGCACGCTGCGCATGACCGTCGCCGAGCTCGGCCAGCAGCGCCTCGAACCAGCGCGCGGTCTCGACCTCCGCGGTGAGCACCGCGGCGTTGTAGGGCGGCAAGCCGAGCCCCTCCTCGTAGCGGCGGCGCTTGGCGTCGGGCAGCTCGGGCAGCGAGGCGCGGCATTCGGCGAGGAAGTCGTCGGACAGCTCGACCGGCAGCAGGTCCGGATCGGGGAAGTAGCGATAATCGTGCGCTTCCTCCTTGGAGCGCAGGCTGCGCCCTTCCGACTTGTCCGGGTCCCACAGGCGGGTCTCCTGGACGATGACGCCGCCCCCTTCGAGGACGTCGACCTGGCGGCTCGCCTCATGCTCGATCGCGGCCATGATGAAGCGGACCGAATTGACGTTCTTGGTCTCGGTGCGGGTGCCGAGCTCGGCGCCCGGGCGCCGCACCGAGACGTTGACGTCGGCGCGCATCGAGCCCTGCTCCATATTGCCGTCGCACGAGCCGACATAGCGCAGAATCGATCTGAGCTTGCGGACGTAAGCGCCTGCTTCCTCAGGACTTCTCATGTCGGGCCGGGAGACGATCTCCATCAGGGCGACGCCGCAGCGATTGAGGTCGACATAGGAGGAGGAGGGATGCTGGTCGTGCATCAGCTTGCCCGCATCCTGCTCGAGATGGATGCGCTCGATGCCGATCTGCTTGGCCGTCGATTCGTCCTTGTCGTCGGTGAGAATGGTGATCACGCCCTCGCCGACGATCGGATGGTAGAGCTGGCTGATCTGATAGCCCTGCGGCAGATCGGCGTAGAAATAATTCTTCCGGTCGAAGCGCGACCAGGGTTTGATCTCGGCCTCCAGCGCCATGCCGGTCCGCACCGCTTGGCGGATGCATTCCCGGTTCGGCACCGGCAGCATGCCGGGCATCGCCGCGTCGACGAGGCTCACCTGGCTGTTCGGCTCCGCCCCGAAATCGGTCGAGGCGCCCGAGAAGAGCTTGGCTTTCGACGTGACCTGCGCGTGCACCTCGAGCCCGATCACCACCTCCCACTCGCCCGTGGCGCCCTGGATGCGATAGGTAGAGGCAGTTTCAGTCATGGATGCACCGAATAGAAAACCGCTAGGGCTGAGCCTGTCGAAGCCCGGGTCCCGCGCGCTTCAAACCGCCCTTCGACAGGCTCAGGGCTAGCGGTGCTGCAAATCAGGGTCTTCACCACCACGCCTCCGGCCTGGCAGTGAAGCCGGCGCGCTCCTCGAGCGCCAGGGCCGCGTTGAGGACGCCCTGCTCGTCGAGCGCTCTGCCGACGATCTGGAGGCCGAGCGGCAGGCCCTGTTCGTTCAGGCCAGCAGGAACCGACATGGCAGGCAGGCCCGCGAGGCTCGCCGGGACGGCGAAGACGTCGTTGAGATACATGGCGATCGGGTCCGCGCTCTTCTCGCCGAGTGCGAAGGCGGCGGAGGGGGCGGTTGGGGTCAGGATGTAGTCGCACTCCGCCCAGACGCGCTCGAAATCGCGGGCGATTAGCGCCCGCACCTTCTGGGCCTGGTTGAAATAAGCGTCGAAATAGCCGGCCGAGAGCACATAGGTGCCGATCATGATCCGGCGCTTGACCTCGGCGCCGAAGCCGGCGGCGCGCGTCGCCTCGTACATGTCGGTGAGGTTGCCCTGCCCGGAGCGGACGCTGAGGCCGTATTTGACGCCGTCGTAGCGGGCGAGGTTGGACGAAGCCTCGGCGGGCGCGA
>DASQKE010000157.1:0-2814 GCA_035630675.1 Allosphingosinicella sp. | reverse complement strand
CCCCTCGCCGCCGACCACCCGGTCCTCGAGGTTGCAGCCGATTGCGCCCGCCCGCTTGGCCCGCGCGGCGCTCGCCGCGGGGTCGTCATAGCCGCCCTCGAGGTCGATCGTGACCGGCAGCTCGACCGCCGCCGCGATCCGTTCGAGATTGGCGATTGCGAGGTCGAGCGGCACCTTCTCGCCGTCGCCAAAGCCCTGCGCCGCCGCCACCGACCAGCTCCCGGTCGCCACCGCCGTCGCGCCCGCTTCGGCGACCGTGGCCGCGCTGCCGGCGTCCCATGCGTTGAACAGCACCAGCGGCGCGCCCGCCACATGCAGCCCCGCGAACGCCTCGGCCCTCGCCTCCCACTCCCTCGTCATTCTTCGCGCCCTTGCGGTTGCACGACATAGATGTCGGTCTCGCCGATTCCCTTCAGCGCCTCCCGGCGCTTCTGCCATTCGGCGAGGTCGCGTGCCTGGAAATAGGTCGCTTCGGAGACGGCGATCCCGTTCGGCGGCGCCGCGCCCTGCAGGCGGGAGGCGAGATTCATCGTGTCGCCCCAATAATCGTAGGCGAGACGCGTGGAGCCGATGACGCCGCCGACCGCCGGCCCGGTATGGATGCCGATCCGCACCATGAGGTCGATCCCGGTCTCCGCGGCGAGGCGCTCGACCTCGACGATCAAAGCGTGGGCGAAGGCGACCGCGGTGCGCCCGTCCTGCTCGACCGAGCCCATGCCGCCGCACACGGCGAGATAGGCGTCGCCGATGGTCTTCACCTTCTCCATGCCGTGGCGCCCGGCGCATTGGTCGGCGGCCGAGAAGAAGGCGTTGAGCAGCTTGACGAGATGCCTGGGCGAGAGCCGCTTCGAGAGGCTGGAGAATTCGACCAGATCGGCGAAGACCACGCTCAAGTCCGAGAAGCTGTCGGCGACCGCCTTTCCGTCCTTGAGCCGTGCCACCACCGCCTCCGGGAGCACGTTGTGCAGCATCTCCTCGGTCTTTTCGCGCTCGGCCGCGAGCGCGCGCGTCGCCTCGAACACGTTGCGCGCGCGCCGGTCGACGTCCCAGTTGAAGTACAAAGCGAAGACGAAGAAGGTGCTGAAATTGCCGAGCGAGTAGATTTTCGAGATCGCCGAGGAATCCACCGCCGCCAGCCATCCCGCGAAGATCGCCACCAGCGCCAGCGACCAGAGCAGGAACAGCCGGAAGGTGGCTGCGAAGCCGATGCTCGCGAAGACGACGACGATCCCCATCTGGACGGTCGCCATCGCTTGCGGCGGGAAGCCGGTGACCGCGGCCTGGCCGGCGAGCACGATGGTCAGCCATTTCATCGCCGCGGCGAGAGCGACGAACATCGGCAGGTCGATCCAGGCGCGGCTGAGGTAGAATTCGGTGCGCGTGATGAAGAACAATGCCAGCAACCCCGCGATCAGGGTCGAGGCCGCCGCGGTGTAGGCGATGACGCCGCCGCGCGGGAAATGCATCGGGTTGATCACGATGTAGCAGAGCAAGGTCGCGATCCCGACCACGATCAGCGCCCTGATCGCCGGCCCCCGCGCGGCCCGTTCCGAGCGCCGGAAGGAATCCTCCACCGCCGGGTCCTCGAACCGCAGCAGCAGCCCACCAAGCCCGCCCATGCCTCACCCCCGGAGCAAGTGCCCCGAGGCGAAGGCTAAGGGACCGGGGGCGAGGAGTCCATCGGGGCGCTCGCGCCGACCGCTCGGGGACGCGGGCCGGACGTCCGCTATTCCTGCGTCGGCGGCGTCGGCTGCAGCGGCTGCGGCGGCGGCGTCGCCGGCGCGCTGCCGAGGCGGCGCGAGGAGACGATGCGGTTTGCAGTGTCGGTGACGACCTCCAGCAGGTTTCCGCTGCGGTCGGTGACTCGGCGGACGGTCTGGCCGGCGCCGTTCAGAGTCCGCCCGATTTCGGTCAGGCCGGAGCGGGCGAGGTCGAGGACCTGGCCGTTGCGGAGCAAGCCGCCGGCGAGGGTGCCGACGGTGTTGACCGTATTGTTGGCGACGCCGCCGACCGTGCCCACCGTATTGTCGACGGTCGAGAGCAATTGGGTGACGATCTGCGGATTGTTGTCGAGCGTCTGCAGGGTGCGCTCGATGATCGCGCGGACATTGTCGAGCCGCACGAGCAAGGTCGCCTGGGCGCGGACGCCGCGCAGGTCGATCTTCACATTGTCGATCGAGGCGTTGGCTCCGGCGGAGAGATGGAGGAGGTTGGCGAGCCGGGCTTCGAGCGCGAGGTTGACGCGAAGATTGTTCACTTCGATGGTCAGCTGCTCGACCGACAGATTGGGCACGTCGAGCACGACGTCGGGCGGGTTCTGGCCGCTCTCGGCCTGCAGCGCGAGCTGCGAATTGCCCTGGGGCGCGGGCTGGGCCTCGCGGCGCTGGGCGGCGGCGGGGGTGGCGGCGGTGGCGAGAAGGGCGGTCGCGGCGGCGGCCGCGAAGATGGTCTGACGCATGACTGGCTCCCTGTTACGGGGGCTCAACGTCACTCGGGGCGGGGGGTTTCAGCCTCCGCATTGATTTGCGCCTGCGGGGCCCGCGGGTCGGCGATCCGGGCCTCGGCGCGGATGCGGACGTTGACGTTGCGCAGCGTCCGGCGGCCGTTCGCATCCGGCGCCTCGACAGTGACGACCGAGCCCTCGCCGCCGCTCACTTCGAGCGAGGCTTCGCCGCTTCGCTCGATCGCGACGCGGCGGACGCTCGCATTGATGTCGAGCTGGATGTCGGGCGCGGCTGGCGCCGGCGCGGCGGCCTGGAGGAGGAGGGCGGTGAACATCAATGCACGAACCTCGCGACCACGTCGCGGTAGGAA
>DASQKE010000156.1:0-3003 GCA_035630675.1 Allosphingosinicella sp. | reverse complement strand
CAATTTCCAAGTCTTCCCTTTTCACGCGGGTCGGCAAAAACCCGCCGCGTTTCCGCGCGCCTTCGAGGCTGCGCGGGGGCGCCGCATAATACAGTGAGTTATCATGTCTTTTGAAAATCTCGGGCTGTCGCAGCCCGTCCTCCAGGCGCTTGCTCTGAAGGAATATTCGACCTCGACCCCGATCCAGGAGAAGGCGATCCCGATCCTGCTCAAGGGCAAGGACCTGCTCGGAATCGCCCAGACCGGCACCGGCAAGACCGCGGCCTTCATGCTTCCGTCGATCGACCGCCTGATCGCCAGCGCCAAGCGGCCGCAGCGCGGCGCCTGCCGGATGCTGGTGCTCGCCCCGACCCGCGAGCTCGCCTCGCAGATCGCCGAGAGCGCCCGCGCCTACGGCCGCTTCAGCCACATCAGCGTCGCCACCGTCTTCGGCGGCACCTCGATCAACAAGAACCGGCAGGATCTGTCGCGCGGAGTCGACGTCCTCGTCGCCACGCCCGGTCGCCTGCTCGACCTGGTCGAGCAGCGCTGGCTGGATCTGCGCCAGGTCGAGATCCTCGTCCTCGACGAGGCCGACCAGATGCTCGACCTCGGCTTCATCCACGATCTGAAGAAGATCGTCCGCTTCCTTCCGGAGAAGAGGCAGAGCCTGTTCTTCTCGGCGACGATGCCGAAAGCGATCCGCGATCTGGCCGACCGCTTCCTGACCGATCCGGCGCAGGTGGCGGTGACGCCCGTGGCGTCGACCGTCGAGCGCGTCGAGCAATACGTCACCTTCGTCAACCAGGCCGAGAAGCCGGCGCTTCTGACCATGATGCTCCGGGTCGGCTTCGGCTCGAAGGGGTCGATGGACCGGGTGCTGATCTTCAGCCGCACCAAGCATGGCGCGGACCGGATCGTGAAGCAGCTCGCCCAGACCGGGATCCCGGCCAACGCCATCCACGGCAACAAGAGCCAGCCGCAGCGCGAGCGGGCGCTGGCCGAGTTCAAGGACGGCAAGGTCAAGATCCTGATCGCGACCGACATCGCCGCCCGCGGCATCGACGTCTCGGGCGTCAGCCACGTCATCAACTTCGACCTGCCCAACGTGTCGGAGCAATATGTCCACCGCATCGGCCGCACCGCGCGCGCCGGAGCGGCGGGCGTGGCCGTCGCCTACTGCGCCGAGGACGAGCGTCCCTATCTCAAGGGCATCGAGCGGCTGACCAAGCAGGTGTTGACCCCGGTGCCGCTGCCCGAAGGCTTCAATGCCGAGGCGGCGCGGATCAAGGCGGCGCGGGCCAGTTCGCCGATCCAGATCGTCGAGCGCCCCGAGCGCGAGGAGCGCCACTCGCGCGGCCGTCCCTCCAAGCGCTTCAGCGCCCGCCCGGCTCGTCCGCAGGGCGACAGCCGCAGCGGCGGTCGCCGCCGCTACGCTTCGCGCTAGTCCGTCATTGCGAGGAGCGTAGCGACGCGGCAATCCAGCGGGCATCCGAGGCCGCGCTGGATTGCTTCGCTCCGCTCGCAATGACGGGATGGAGCCCGCTCCACCTCTGCCTGGATTCCCGCTTTCGCGGCAATGACGGGTGGGGGTAGAGCGGGCTCGTGCCGTTTCTCCTCCCCCTGCTGCTCGCCCAGGCGACGCCCGACATCGTCGTCACCGGCCGAGGCCTCGGCACCGCCGCGGGCGAGGCGGTGTTCGACACGATCGTCATCGACCGCGACCGCCTCGCCGGCTCCGCTTCCGGCCGGCTCGAGGAGGTGCTTCGAGACGTGCCCGGGTTCCAGCTCTTCCGCCGTTCCGACACCCGTTCGGCCAACCCTACCAGCCAGGGCGCGACCCTAAGGGCGCTCGGCGGCAACGCGTCGAGCCGGGTGCTCCTCCTCCTCGACGGAGTGCCGCAGACCGACCCGTTCGGCGGCTGGGTGAGCTGGCCGGCCTACCATCCCGAGCGGCTCGGCGAGGCCCGGGTGACCCGCGGCGGCGGCAGCGGCGTCCAGGGACCGGGGGCATTGGCCGGAACGATCGAGCTCGCCAGCGCGACCCCGGTCGAGCTGCGCGATCCGCAAGGGCGAGTCGCTTACGGAAGCCGCGATTCCTTCGACGCTTTCGCCGGGCTCGGAGTGCCGCTGGGGGGTGGATTCGTCGCGGTCTCTGGCGGCTGGCAGCGCGGAGAGGGGTTCATACCGATCGTCCCCGAGCAACGCGGAGCCGCCGACCGGCCCTCGCCCTACGAGCAGATGAGCCTGGCCGTGCGCGGCATCGCACCGCTTCCCGGCGGCGCCGAGCTGCAGGCGAGCGGGCTGGTCTTTTCGGACTCGCGCGAACGGGGGACGGCCTTCTCCGACATCCGCACGCGCGGCGCGGACGCCTCGGTCCGGGTGGTCGGCCGAAGATGGAGCGTTCTCGGCTACGTCCAGACGCGCGATTTCTACAACAGCTTCGCCAGCGTCAACGCCGGGCGGACGGCGGCGAACCGGACCTCGGAGCAGTATAGCGTCCCGGCGACCGGCCTCGGCGCCCGAATCGAGGCGCGGCCGAAGGTCGGGCCGGGCGTCGAGCTTCGGCTCGGCGGCGACTGGCGCCTGACCGACGGGGAGACGCGCGAGCTTTTCGCTTTCGTCGCAGGCTCGGGAACGCGCGGCCGGGTGGCGGGCGGGCGGAGCCGGACGCTCGGCGGATTCGCCGAGGCGTCGTGGACGTCGGGCCCGCTCACGCTCACCGGCGGCGGGCGGATCGACCGCTGGACGATCTCGAACGGCCGCCTGCACGAGCGGGTGCTGGCGACCGGCGCGGTGCTGACCGACACCGCGTTCCGTGACCGCTCGGGCTGGGAGCCCACCGGTCGGGCCGGTATCGCCTGGCGCGCCGCCGACGGGCTCATTCTGCGCGGTGCCGCCTATCTCGGCTGGCGGCTGCCGACCCTGAACGAGCTCTACCGTCCGTTCCGGGTCGGGATCGACGCCACCGCCGCCAATGCCGAGCTGGCGCCCGAGCGCCTGCAGGGAGTCGAGGCGGGCCTG
>DASQKE010000155.1:0-2679 GCA_035630675.1 Allosphingosinicella sp. | reverse complement strand
TCCTCGAGGTTGATGCCGCCGAAGCTCGGCTCCATCAGCTCGACCGCCTCGATGAAGCGCTGCGCGTCCTCGGTGGCGAGCTCAATGTCGATCGAATCGACATCTGCGAAACGCTTGAAGAGGACCGCTTTGCCTTCCATCACCGGCTTCGACGCGAGCGCGCCGAGATTTCCGAGGCCGAGAATGGCCGTTCCGTTCGAGATGACGGCGACGAGATTGCCCTTGGCGGTATAATCATAGGCCTTGTCGGGATCCTCGGCGATCGCGCGGACGGGCACGGCGACGCCGGGCGAATAAGCGAGGCTCAAATCGCGCTGCGTCGCCATCGGCTTCGACGCGATGATCTCGATCTTCCCCGGCCGCCCCATTGCATGGAATTCGAGCGCCTCGGCCTCCGAGAATTTGACGTTGCTGCCTTCGCTCATTGCGGGGCCTCTCCTGTTTTGCCCGCCGCTCTAGGGTGGGAACGGGTGACGGGGCAAGCGCGGTCCTCCACAGCTTTCGCCCGCGCAGCGCTTCCGCCGCGCGCCGTCCGCCTCTAGTCTGTGTCCATGGCGACCAAGGCGAAGACGGACGGCCCGACGCCGATGATGGCGCAATATCTTGCGCTGAAGGCGGAGGCGCCCGATTGCCTGCTCTTCTACCGGATGGGCGATTTCTTCGAATTGTTCTTCGATGACGCCAAGACGGCAGCGGCCTCGCTCGACATCGCTTTGACCGCGCGCGGCGAGCATGAGGGCGCGCCGATCCCGATGTGCGGAGTGCCGATCCATGCCGGCGAAGCTTATCTCGCCCGGCTGATCCGCGCCGGCCACCGCGTCGCCATCGCCGAGCAGACCGAGAGCCCGATCGAGGCGAAGAAGCGCGGCTCCAAATCGGTGGTCAACCGGGCGATCGTCCGCGTCGTCACCGCGGGCACGCTGACCGAGGAGGCCCTGCTCGACGCGCGCGCGGCCAACTGGCTGGTGGCGGTGTCGCGGGTCGCCGAGCGCTTCGGCATCGCCGCCGCCGACGTCTCGACCGGCCGCTTCGAGCTGTCCTCGATCGCCCCGGGGGCGCTCGACGCCGAGCTGGCGCGGCTCGCGGCGGCGGAGATCATCGCCTGCGAGCCGCTCGCCGCCGCCCCGGAAGCGCAGCTCCGCAAGGCCGGGTTCGACAGCATCGCCGCGGAGCGCAGGCTCAAGGAAAGGTTCGAGGTCGCGACGCTCGACGGCTTCGGGCGCTTCGACCGTGCCGCTTTGGCCGCCGCGGGCGGCCTCCTTGCCTATCTCGAAGAGGTGGCGCGCGACTCGCTGCCTTTCCTGCGCCCCCCGGTCGCGCTCGCTTCGGGCGACCACATGATGATCGACGCGGCGACGCGCGAGAGCCTCGAGCTCACCGCCGCCGCGACCGGAGGCCGCGCCGGGAGCCTGCTCGGCGCCGTCGACCGCACCGTGACCGGCGCCGGCGCGCGCCTGCTCGCCGCCGACATCGGCGCGCCTCTGCTCGAGCGGGGGCGAATCGAGGCGCGGCTCGATCTCGTCGCCGCCTTCGAGCGCGATGCCGGGCTGCGGGACTTGGCCCGGCGCCAGCTCAAGGCGCTTCCCGACGCCGGCCGCGCGCTCGGACGCATCGTCGCCGGACGCGGCGGCCCGCGCGACCTCGGCCAGCTCCGCGACGGGCTCGAGGAGGCGCGGCGGCTCCACGACCGGCTAAAGCGGGTCGAGGAGCGACCGCCTCTGCTCGACGAGCTGCTGCCTGCTCTCGTCGGCCACGGCGCCCTTACCGATCTGCTGGCCCGCGCGCTGGTCCCCTCGCCGCCGATCGACGCGGCGCAGGGCGGTTATATCGCCGAAGGCTATGACGCGGCGCTCGACGCTCTGCGCAGCGCCGGCGGCGAGGGGCGCCGAGCGATCGCCGCCCTCGAGGCGCGCTACCGCCAGCAGACCGGGATCGCCTCGCTCAAAATCCGTCACAACAATGTGCTCGGCTTCCATATCGAGGTGCCGGCGAAGAATGCCGACCGGCTGATGGGCGCCGAGTCGGGCTTCACCCACCGCCAGACGCTGGCCGGCGTCGTCCGCTTCAACGCGCCCGAGCTGCACGAGCAGGCGATGCATGTCGGCAATGCGCAGAATCATGCGCTCGCCGCCGAGGCTGCCCATCTCGAGGAGCTGACCGAGACGGCGCTGGCCCGGGCGGAGCCGATCGCCGCCACCGCCGACGCGCTCGCCCGGCTCGACGTCGCCGCCGCGCTCGCCGAGCGGGCGGCCGAGGGCGGCTGGACCCGCCCGTCCTTCGCCGAGGGCAATTGCTTCGAGGTCGAGGGCGGGAGGCACCCGGTGGTCGAGGACGCGCTGAGGGCGTCGGGCGCCCGCTTCGTCGCCAACGATTGCGCGCTCGCCGAGGACGAACGGCTGTGGCTGGTGACCGGCCCCAATATGGGCGGCAAGTCGACCTTCCTGCGCCAGAACGCGCTCATCGCCGTCCTGGCCCAGGCGGGGTCCTACGTACCCGCCGCCCGAGTCAGGCTCGGCCTGGTCGACCGCCTGTTCAGCCGGGTCGGCGCGTCCGACAATCTCGCCCGTGGCCGTTCCACCTTCATGGTCGAGATGGTCGAGACCGCGGCGATAATCGCCCAGGCGACGCCGAGCAGCTTCGTGATCCTCGACGAGGTCGGCCGCGGCACCTCGACCTATG
>DASQKE010000154.1:0-13923 GCA_035630675.1 Allosphingosinicella sp. | reverse complement strand
CGCCACCGAAAGCGAGGAGGGGCAGCGGGCGGTGGCGCAGGTGGTGCTCAACCGTGTCCGCCACCCGGCCTGGCCGAACAGCGTCTGCGGCGTCGTCTATCAGGGGCCGATGCGGGCCGGCGGCGGCTGCCAGTTCACCTTCACCTGCGACGGCTCGCTGGCGCGGCGGCCCGGCGGCGAGCCCTGGGCGCGGGCGCGGCGGCTGGCGGCGGAAGCGCTCGGCGGCCGCTCCTTCGCGCCGGTCGGCCTCGCCACCCATTATCACGCCAACTACGTCTTCCCGGCCTGGGCGCCGCGGCTCGCCAAGACCAATGCGATCGGCGCGCACATCTTCTATCGGCTGCCGGGCGGCCTCGGCGAGACCCGGGCTTTCTCGGACGCCTATGCCGGCACCGAGCCCTTCCCGCGCGGGTCGACGATCATGATGCGCCGGGCCCTGGTCCCCGCGTTCGGCTCGACCCTGCCCGCCACGTTCGGCGAGGCGGCCGTGCCGGCATTGGGCGTCGCCGCAGGCCGGCGCGCGCCGCGCGTCGAGGCGCAGGACCTCGCCGTTCTTCCTCCGCCGCCGCCGACTCAAGTTCGCGAGGAATATCGCAATTCCGGCCAGTGGCGCACCGACTCCCCGGTCGCCCCGCCGGCACCCGTGACCCGCTGATCCGCTAATCCGCTAGCCCTGAGCCTGTCGAAGGGCGCGTTGCAATGCTCCGAACTCGGGCTTCGACAGGCTCGGCCCTAGCGGTCTCGGAAAGACAAACCGCTTCAGCGTAGCGTCAGCCAGACCAAAGCGGCGGCTCCGGCGACGATCCGGTACCAGGCGAACGGCGCGAAGCCGCGGCGCGAGACGATACCGATGAACCATTTGATCACCACGATCGCGACCAGGAACGACACCAGGAAGCCCAATGCGATGCCGCCGGCGCCGGCCTCGCCGAGATCGGCGTGATGCTTGGCGAGCTGCAGGGTGGTCGCGCCCATCATCGTCGGCACGGCGAGGAAGAAGCTGAACTCGGCGGCGGTGCGGCGCTCGACGCCGAGCGAGAGCGCGCCCAGGATCGTCGCCCCTGACCGGCTGACGCCCGGGATCATCGACAGGCACTGGATCAGCCCGACGCCGACCGCCTTGCCGAGCGAGATGTCGGCGACGCCTTTCTCGGTCCCCTGAGGCGCGTTGCGCTCGATGACCAGGATGGCGACGCCGCCCGCGATCAGCGCCCAGGCGACGATGGTCGCGCTGCCGAGCATCGACTCGATCCGGTCGATCAGCAGAAAGCCGAGAATCGCGGAGGGCAGGAACGCGACCAGGATGTTGCGGACGAAGCGCAGGGATTCGGGCTGGAGCTGGAGAAGCCCGGTGAGGACCGCCCAGAAGGTCCGCCAGTAGAGGACGATGACGGCGAGGATCGCGCCGAGCTGGATGACGACGTTGAACACCGCCCATTGCTCCGCGTCGTAGCCGAGCAGCTCGGCGGCGAGGATCAGGTGGCCGGTCGACGACACCGGAATGAACTCGGTGACGCCCTCGACGATGCCGAGCAGGATGATGGTGAGCAAAGTCGCGTCCATGGGTCGAATTCGCGCGCGGCGTCAGTAGGGCGATTTGGCGGCGAAGCGGCCGGAGCGGCGGTAGGAGGTGAGCCAGCCCTCGGCGATCGTGGCGAGCGGCGAGGGCGAGATGCCGAACGCCTCGAACCCGCTCGCGCCATCGGCGACGACATTGTCGTTCTGCATCATCAGCCACTGGTCCCGGGTGATCGGGGCGCCGGGGAGCCAGCCCGTGCCGCGCGCGAGCACGCGGCCGGCGGCGTCGGGGATCGGCGCGAGCGGCTTGGCGCCGCGGCCCGTCGTCTCCGCGATCCAGCGGTTGAGCTCCAGCATGGTCAGCACCTGCGGCCCGCCGAGCTCGTAGGTCTTGCCGCCATGGCTGCGTGGGTCGAGCGCGGCGAGCGCGGCCGCGCGGGCGACGTCGGCGGCGTGGACCGGCTGCAGCCGCCAACCGCCGCGGATCACCGGGATCACCGGCAGCAGCCGCGCCAGCACCGCGAGGCGGTTGACGAAATTATCCTCCCGGCCGAACGCGACCGAGGGGCGCAGAATCGTCGCATTGGGGAAAGCGGCGCGGACCGCGGCCTCGCCTTCGCCCTTCGAGCGGCCGTAGCGGGACTCGCTTTCGGGGTCGGCGCCGATCGCCGAGACGTGGACCAGCGCCGCGGCGCCCGCGGCGGCGGCGGCCGCGGCGACGTTGGCGGCGCCCTGGCGATGGACCGCGTCGAAGTCGCCCTTGAGGATACCGACGAGGTTGACGATTGCATCGCTGCCATGGACGGCGCGGGCGATCATGTCGGGCGCAGTGACGTCGGCGGCCACGAACTGGACCTGGCCGAGCCCGGCGAGCGGCTTCAGGAAAAAGGCCCGGCGCGGGTCGCGCTGGACGATGCGGACGCGCTGGCCGCGGGCGAACAAAGCCTGGGCGACGTAGCGGCCGATGAAGCCGCCGCCGCCGATCAGAGTCACCAGCCGATCCGTCTTCTGAACCATCGCGCCTGCCCGTGAAATCGCGCCCCCATTGCCCGCTGGCCGGTTCATTGACAAGCGCCGGCCGCCCCCCTAACTCGCGCCGCCTACCGACTGATCTCCTCTCTGGGCCCAGGTGGCGGAATTGGTAGACGCACCAGCTTCAGGTGCTGGCGCTCGCAAGGGCGTGGAGGTTCGAGTCCTCTCCTGGGCACCAGCCTTGCAAGGCGGCAGATCGGGCGGGTTCCGGTGCTTCAGCTCGGCTTCGCGCGGCGGCGGAAAGAAGCCGTCGCGGCTGCGAAGATCCGCAAGATCCATCATTCACAATGGGTTCAGGTGAGTTAGGCATGTAATCCACCGACCAAATCGAAGGGGTGGCAAGAATGAAGAAGTTTCTCATCGTCGCGGCGGGCGTGCTCGCCTTCGCGCCGGCGGCGGCACAGGCTCAGAACATGCTCGTGGCGGATTTCCTGCGGCGCAGCGACGCGATTTCAATGGACCGGAACGGCCCGAACACGCCTGAATATCTGCGCCTCCAGCGCCAGCTCAACGAGACCGCGAAGCTCGCCCGCAACGAGCGGCGCATCGCCCGGCGCCAGAATCGCGCGCCGCGCGCCTGCCTGCGGGCGGGCATTCGCGCCACCACTCAGTGGGAGATTTTCGCGCACCTGCGCTCGATCCCGGCCGCCGAGGCACAGACGACGACCGTGGAAGATGCCTATATGCAGCTGATGGCGCGCAAATTCCCCTGCCGCGGCTGACGCCGAAGCGGGATTTCTTCCGGAGCCGACGAGGGCCGCAGCTGGCTGACCGCCGCGGCCCTTTCGATTCCCGGCGCCGATCAGTTGGCGACGCGCAACGTGTAGGCGCCGGCCTCGCCGGCGGCGAACGAGGTTACCCGGACGATGTAATCGCCCGATTGCGGCACGTCGAAGCCGAGCATCGCGTTCGCGCCGGGTCCGCTGTCGTCGTCGCTTTCCAGAAACGGCCCGTTGCGGCTGTCTGCGGCCAGCACCTGGACGACCGGATCGAAGCCCTCGGCGTCGAGGCGGACGAGCAATTGCTCGCCCTGGCGCAGGCTGACCTGATAATCGTCGAAGCGCTGGCCGTCATTGTCCGGGTCCTGCGCGCCGAGCTCGCCCCGGAACATGCGCCAAATGGTGGTGGCCGTGTCGCCGTGCGCGGTGACGGGGGCCGGCAGCGGCGGCAGCGCGCGGGCGCGCAGCGCATAGGCGCCGAGCGTCCCCGGCTCGTAGCTCAACACCCGCATCACATAGGTCCCGTCGGCGGGCGCGGCGAAGGCGAGCCGGGAGTTGAAGCCCTCGTTGCCGTCGTCGTTCTCGGCGACCGGCTCGTGCATGTCGTCGGCGCGATAGACCATCAAAACCGGGTCGAAATCGTCGGAATCGAGCGTCAGCAGCACGCGCTGGTTGGCGCGCAATTCGATCCGGTGGTCGTCATAATGCTCGTCGTCGCCAAGTTCGCTGTCGGTCGCCTCGATCCGCCCCTGGACCGCTGGCCCGTCGACGATCCAGATCGGACCCTGCGCGAGCGCGGACGCGCTCAATAGAAGGCCGACCAAAGCTGCCGCTCTCATCATCGCACGTCCCTCCCAGCGCCGCCGCAGCGCAAAGCAGGACGATAATGCGGGAAATCTCCTCGCGCCAGCGCGGCCTTCAGAAGCTTTCCTCGGCGTAGATGCGCGAGAGGTCGCCCGCCCACTCGCCGCGATATCGATCGAGCAGCCGTTCGGCGGGAGTGCGGCCGCCGGCGAGGATTTCGCGCAGCGGATCGAGGAAGCCGCTTTCGCTGTCGCCGGCAAGGTTGAGCCGCTTGCGGGCGGCGAGGCCGCCCTCGGCGATGGCGAGGATGCGGCGGCCGAGCGCCACGAGCGGTTCTCCGGCGGGCGTGGTGGCGGAAAGGCCGAGCTTCGGCACATCGTCGCGCAGCCGCTGCCGTTCCTCGAGCGACCAGTCCTTGACCTCGTCCCAGGCGGCGTCGAGCGCATTTTGGTCATAGAGCAGGCCGACCCACAGAGCGGGCAAGGCGCAGATCCGGCTCCACGGTCCGCCGTCGGCGCCACGCATTTCGAGGAAGCTCTTGAGCCGCACTTCGGGGAAGGCGGTCGAGAGGTGGTCGACCCAGTCGGAGAGCAAAGGCCGCTGCCCCGGCAGCGCCGCCAGCTTGCCCTCGATGAAGTCCCGGAAGGACAGGCCGGCGGCGTCGATGTAGCGGCCGTCGCGGAAGACGAAGTACATCGGCACGTCGAGCGCGTAATCGAGATAGCGCTCATAGCCGAAGCCGTCCTCGAACACGAAGGGCAGCATGCCGGTCCGCGCCGGATCGGTGTCGGACCAGATGTGGCTGCGGTACGAGAGGAAACCGTTCGGGCGGCCCTCGGTGAAGGGCGAGTTGGCGAACAAAGCGGTGGCGAGCGGCTGGAGCGCGAGGCCGACCCGGAACTTGCGGGCCATGTCGGCCTCGGATTCATAGTCGAGATTGACCTGGATGGTGCAGGTCCTGAGCATCATGTCGAGGCCGAGCGTGCCGACGCGGGGCATGTGCCTGAGCATGATCGCGTAGCGGCCCTTGGGCATGACCGGCAGCTCGTCGCGCCTCTTGTCGGGCCACATGCCGAGGCCGAGGAAGCCGATGCCGAGCCGGTCGCCAATCTCCTTGACCTGCCGCAAATGACGGCCCGCTTCGGCGCAGGTGTCGTGCAAATTGTCGAGCGGGGCTCCGGAAAGCTCGAGCTGGCCGGCGGGCTCGAGGCTGATCGCGCCGTCCTTGCCGGTGAGCGCGATGACCTTGCCGTCCTCCTCGACCGGCTGCCAGCCGAACTCGGTCATCGCCATCAGCAGATCGCGAATCCCGCCGGGCTCGTCATAGGAAGGCGCGCTATGATCGTCGCGGCGGAAGACGAACTTCTCGTGCTCGGTGCCGATCCGCCAGTCCCCGGGCGGCTTCTCGCCTTTGGCGAACGGCCGCAGGAGGTCGTCGCGGCTCTCGATCGGCGGATCGAAGCGATCGCTTTCGGTACGGGTCGTCATCGCCGCCCCTCTAATCGGCGGCGGCACGCGCCGCCAGCCGGTTTCATCGCGCTACCGGAACCTCCCAATCTCCCGCTGCCGCCATCCACAGCGCGAGGGCGGCGATGGCGGCGGTGTCGGCGCGCAGGATGCGGGGACCGAGGGAGACCGGCTTGGCCTGCGGGAGCGCGCGGATCGCGGCCCGCTCCTGGTCCGTGAAGCCGCCTTCGGGGCCGATCAGGATGGCGGCTGGGCCGGGCGCCGCCGCCGCGAGCAGCGGCTCGCCGCCGCCTTCGTCGGCGAAATAGAGGATGCGCTCCGGCGGCCAGCCCGCGAGCAAAGCGGCGAGCTTCGCCGGCTCGGCAAGCTCAGGCAGCGCCGTCCGCTCGCATTGCTCTGCGGCCTCGACCGCGTGGGCGCGCAGGCGATCGAGATTGAGGCGCTCGACGATTGTGCGTTGCGTCAGCACCGGCACCAGCCGCGCGGCGCCGAGCTCGGTCGCCTTTTCGACGAGCCAGTCGATTCGCCCGCGCTTGATCGGCGCGAACAGCAGCCAGAGGTCGGGGACCGCTTCGCGCGGGCGGAGATGCGCGACGACGTGGAGCGACACGCGCTTGCGGCTCGCTTCAACGATCTCCGCCAGCCATTCCCCCGTGCGATCGTCGAACAGCTTCACCTGTGCGCCGAGGCCAAGGCGGAGGACGTTGGCGAGATAGTTGGCCGGCGGGCCTTCGAGGGGCAGCGCGGCGTCGGCCAAGAGCATCTGGTCTACGAAAAGCCGGGGAAGGCTCGCTGGCGGCCAGGCGGGGGTGGCGGGCATTCACCCGCACTAACCGTTCGTGTCGAGCGAAGTCGAGACACGCCGTCGAGCGAAGCCGAGACCCTTCCTCTGCGCCCGGCCTCGGCTTTGCTCGGCAGCGGTCCTCGACTTCGCTCGGACCGAACGGCAATGGGGTCTGGTGAGGCATGAACCGACTTCGGACGACCACATCGTCCCCGATTCCGAGCGGCGAGGGCTCATCGGTTCGCTCCCGCGGCCGGCGAGACCCTTTGCGTCCCTCGTCCGCCTCGACCGGCCGATCGGAGCATGGCTGCTCTACTGGCCGTGCGCGTGGAGCGTGGTGCTGGCCGGGCCGCGGGGCGGGCAGTGGTGGCTGCTTTTGTGGTTCGCGCTCGGCGCGTTCGCGATGCGCAGCGCCGGCTGCGTCTGGAACGACATCGTCGATCGCGACCTCGATGCAGAAGTGGAGCGGACGCGGCTGCGGCCGCTCGCAAGCGGACGGGTGTCGCTCGGCGGGGCGGTCGCACTGCTCGTGGGCATGAGCCTGATCGGCCTTCTCGTCCTCCTCCAGCTCGATCGGACAGCGCAACTGGTCGCCCTCGCCAGCCTCGCACCGGTCGCGGCCTATCCGTTCATGAAGCGCATCACCTGGTGGCCGCAGGCCTGGCTCGGCCTGGTCTTTTCCTGGGGGGCGCTGGTCGGGTGGCCGGCTGTGACCGGGCGGATCGAGCCGCCGGCCTTGCTGCTCTACGCCGGCGCGATCTTCTGGGTGATCGGCTACGACACCATCTACGCGCTCCAGGACAAGGAGGACGACGCTTTGGTCGGCGTCAAGTCGTCGGCGCTGGCGCTCGGCCCGCGGGCGCGGCTCGGCATCGCGATCTGCTACGCGTTGGCGCTGGTCTTCTGGCTCGCGGCGATCCGCACGGTCCGGCCGGAGGCGCTCGCGCTCGCCGCCCTCGGCCCGCTCGCCTTGCACCTCGTCTGGCAGGCGGCGGCGCTGCGCCAGGAGGACGGCGCCGACGCCCTCGCCAAGTTCCGTTCGAACCGCTTTGCCGGCTTTCTGCTGTTCCTCGCCTGCCTCGTGGTCGGCAATGCCTGAGGCTTTGCTTTTGGCGCTGGCCGCCCTAATCCGCCCCTCATGCTGACAATCGCACAGGCAGAGGCGCGCGCCGCCGCTCTCGTCGAGGCTGCGCGCAAGGCGGGCGCCGACGCGGCGGACGCGATCTATGGCGGCGACGCCTCGACCGGGATCCAGGTGCGGCTGGGGGAGCTGGAAGACGTGTCCCGTTCCGAGGGAGAGGAGATCGGGCTGCGCTTCTTCCTTGGCCGCAGATCGGCTTCGGTCGCTTCTTCCGACCTTTCGGACGAGGCGATGCGGGCGCTGGTCGAGCGCGCCGCGGCGATGGCGCGCGAGGCGCCGGAGGATCCCTTTGCTGGTCTCGCCCCCGAAGAGCGGCTGCTTCGCGGACCCGGGGCGGACGTCGACGGCGACGACGGCGCCGACCCGTCGCCGGCCGAGCTGAAGCGCCTGGCGCTGGCGATCGAGGATGAAGCGCGGAGCATTGCCGGCGTCACCAACAGCGAGGGCGCGGGCGCCGGCGCGGGCCGCAGCGTGGCCGCGCTCGCGACCAGTCACGGCTTTTGCCGGGGATATGCGACGACCAGCTATAACGGCATGACCAGCGTGATCGCCGGCGCCGGCGGCGAAATGCAGCGCGATTACGCCTATCACAGCGTTCGTCACTTCGCCGATCTCGAGCGGCCGGAGGCGATCGGGCGGCGCGCCGGCGAGCGGGCGGTGGCGCGGCTCAATCCGGGCAAGCTCGCGAGCGGTCGCATGACAGTCCTGTTCGATCGGCGAGTCGGCGGCAGCCTGCTCGGCCACCTGACCGGCGCGATCACCGGCTCGGCGATCGCGCGCAAGACGAGCTTCCTGATCGGGAGCGAAGGCGAGGCCATCTTCGGCCCCGGCATCACCATCCGCGACGATCCGCACCGACCGCGCGGTCTCGCCTCCAAGCCGTTCGACGGGGAGGGGCTGCCGACCGGTCCGTCCGACATCGTGGCCGGCGGCGTGCTGACCGGCTGGCTGCTCGACAGCGCCTCGGCGCGCCAGCTCGGGCGCGAGCCGACCGGCCACGCCACGCGTTCCTCGGGAGCGCCGGGCGCGGGGGCGACCAACGTCCATATGGAGCCGGGTCCGCTGTCGCCGGCCCAATTGTTCGCGGACGTGAAGCGCGGCCTCTACGTCACCGAGCTGATCGGCCAGGGCGTCAACCCGGTGACCGGCGACTATAGCCGCGGCGCCTCGGGCTTCATTATCGAGGACGGCGAGATCGCCGCGCCCGTCGCCGAAATCACGATTGCGGGCAATCTGCTCGACATGTTCCGCGCGCTGATTCCGGCCAACGACCTGGAGCATCGCCGCAGCGTGAACGTTCCCACGCTCAGGATCGAAGGGATGATGGTGGCCGGTGCTTGACGAGATCGCCAGGATCACGGCGCAGGCCGGACGGATCGCCGCCGGCCGCTGCGACACCGCCTTCAACCGCTGGGAGAAGAAGCCCGGCGAGCTGGTTTGCGACATCGACCTCGAGGTCGACGCCTTCCTGCGCGAGCATCTCGGCGCGCTCGACCCGGAGGCCGGGTGGCTGTCCGAGGAGACGCTCGACGTCTCCGACCGCTACGAGCGGCGGCGGACCTGGGTCGTCGACCCGATCGACGGCACCCGCGACTATCTGCGCGGCCGTCCCGGCTGGTCGGTGTCGGTGGCTCTGGTCGAGGACCGCGTGCCCGTGATCGGCGTGCTCTCGGCGCCGGCGCGGGACGAATTGTGGACCGCCGAGCGCGGTCGCGGCGCCCGGCGCAATGGCGAGCGCCTGAAGGCGAGCGACCGCACCGCCTTGCCCGGCGCGCGCGTCCCCGCCGAGCAGCTTCCGGACGCAGATGCGGACCTCGTGCCTGTCGCCAAGCCCAATTCGATCGCGCTCAGGATCGCGCTGGTCGCCGCGGGGGAGGCCGATCTCGTCGCGACGCTCAAATGGGGCTTCGAGTGGGACATCGCCGCCGCCGCCCTGATCGCCGAGGAGGCGGGGGCGGTCGTGACCGGCGCGCTCGGCCAGCCGCTCGCCTTCAACACCGCGAGCGGGCATGCGTTCGGGGTCCTGGCCGCCGCTCCCGGGATCCACGCCGCCGCCGTCGAGCGGCTGCGCGAGCGCGCGCTCGCCCTCGTCTGAAATAAAGCGTAGGCTGGTCCGCAGCCGCCGGGAGGACGAGACATGGCCGACCCACGCCTGAGCCTGCTCGCCATCTGCGCGGCGCTCTGCTTCGCCGCGCCCGGCGCGACGCAGCCGGAAACGCAGGCCCCGGTGACCGAGACGCACGGCTGGGACCTCAACGGCAGCGACCGGATGACGGTGCCGATCAGCATCGGCGGGCGCGGACCCTATCGCTTCATCGTCGACACCGGCTCCGAGCGAACGGTGCTGTCGCGCGAGCTGGCCCAGCGGCTCGGCCTCGCGGCTGGGATTCCGGTCGTTGTCCACTCCATGACCGAGGTCCGGCGCACGTCGACTGCCGTCGTCCCCTCGCTCCGGCTCGGGCGCAGGCGTGTCGACAATATCCATGCGCCCCTCCTCTCCCAGCACACCCTTGGAGCGGACGGGCTGCTCGGCGTCGACAGCCTGGTCTCGCAGCGCGTCGAGCTCGACTTCACCACCAACGAGATGAGTGTGACCCCGTCGCGCCGCCGCACGCCCGCTTGGGACGGCGCCGGGGCGATCGTGGTCCGGGCGCGTAGCCGGTTCGGACGGCTCATCCTGGTCGACGCCGCGTTCAACGGCGAGCGGGTGTGGGTGATCGTCGACACCGGCGCGGAAATCAGCATCGCCAACGAGGCGCTGCGGCGGCGGCTCCAGCGCCGCGGCCGGCTCGGGCCGACGGTGCCGCTGGAGGTGGTCAGCGTCACCGGCGGCACGCGCATCGTCGATTACGGCGTCGCCGAGCGTGTGCGCATCGGCACCACCGAGATCGCGAACCTGCCGGTCGGCTTTGCCGACGTCGAGCCGTTCCGCCAGCTCGGGCTGATCGACCGGCCGGCGATCCTGCTCGGGATGGACGCGCTGCAATTGTTCGACCGCGTCTCGCTCGACTTCGCCAATCGCGAGGTCCGCCTGCAGTCTCCCGCGAGTGCGCCGCCTAGGAGACCCGCTTCACCCTGAACCGCGGGATGTCGATCGCCGGGCAGCGGTCCATCACCACATCGAGACCGGCCGCCTCGGCGCGCGCCGCGGCCTCTTCGTTGATGACGCCGATCTGCAGCCAGACCGATTTCGCGCCCGCCGCGATCGCCTCGTCGACCGCCTCGCCGGCCGCGATCGGGCGGCGGAAGATGTCGACCATGTCGATCGGCTCTGCGATGTGCGACAAAGCGGCGCGCACCTCCTGGCCGTGGATGCGCTGGCCGGCGAGCTGCGGATTGACCGGGATGACGCGGTAACCGTGGTCGAGCAGGACGCGCATCACTCCGAAGCTCGGCCGCCCCGGCCGGTCCGAAGCGCCGACCAGCGCGATGGTGCGGGTCTCGCTCAGCAGCCGGCTTATGTCTTCTTCGCGGGTGAGCGGCATGGAGCGACAACCCTCAAGCGGCGGCGAGGTTCACTTCTTCGAGCAGCCGCTCGGCGAGGCGGAGGAAGATCGCGGCTTCTTCGCCGTCGCCGGCCGCGGGTGGAATGCCCGCGTCGGAGGCCGTCCGGATCGGCAAAGTGAGCGGGATGCGGCCGAGGAAGGGGATCGACATCACTCTGGCCGCCGCCTCGGCGCCGCCGGTGCCGAACGGGTCGGAGAGCTCGCCGCAATGGGGGCATTCGTAGCCGGCCATGTTCTCGATCAGGCCGATCACCGGCACGTCCATCTTGCGGAACAGGTCGATCGCGCGGGTGGCGTCGATCAAGGCCAGGTCCTGCGGCGTCGAGACGATCACCGCCCCCGCGGGCTTCCATTTCTGCATCAGGGTCATCTGGACGTCGCCCGTGCCCGGCGGCAGGTCGACGACCAGGATCTCGGAATCGCCCCAGTCGCCGTCCATCAGCTGGCCGAGGGCGCTGCCGGTCATCGGTCCGCGCCAGGCGACGGCGGTCCCGGGCTCGATCAGCTGCCCGATCGAAAGCATGCGCACCCCGAATGCCCGGACCGGGACGATCTGGCGGTCGACGAGCTCGGGCCGGTCGCTATTGCCCATGATGCGGGGCTGAGAGGGACCGTAAATGTCGGCATCGACGAGGCCGACCTTGCGGCCCATGCGGGCGAGGGCGACGGCGATGTTGGCCGAGACCGTCGACTTGCCGACGCCGCCCTTGCCGCTGCCGATCGCGATGATCGTGCGCTTCGCTTTCTCGGCGTGCATGGCGATGCGGACGTCCGCCACCTCGGGGATCGCGACCAGAGCGGCGCGGATCCGGCGCTCGAGCCCGGCGCGCTCCGTGGCGTCGAGCCCGGTGACGTCGAGGACGAGGCTGGCGACGCCGTCGCGCAGGCGCGGCGCGGACGCTCGGTCGGCGAGATCGCCCAATGCCGCCAGCAGCTTGCTTGTGTCCTCGCTCATCGCAGAAGGCCGATAGGCAATGCGCGTCGGCTTGGCACTGTTTTTCCATGGGAGCCGTTCCTATAAAGACGGCATGTTCAGCAAAATCCGGTGGGGCAGGCGTCTCGGCGCCTTGTTCAGTGAAAATCGCGGAAGTCCATGGGGCGGCCCGCCGCGCGGCGGGAGCGGAGGCTCCGGCGGCGGGGGTGACGGCGGCAATGGCGACGGGGGCGGCGGCGGGCCGCGCAATCCGTGGGAACAGCCCCCGCGCCCGCGCCGGCCGGGCCGCGGCGGCGGCAACGTCGCTTCGCTCGACGAATTCCTGAAGAAGAGCCGCGCGCGCTTCGGCGGCCGCTTTCCCCCGCAGGACGGGCGCCCCTATTGGCTCTACGGCCTGATCGCGTTTCTGCTCATCTGGGTATTGTTCACCAGCGTCCACCGGATCGGGCCGCAGGAGCGCGGCGTCGTGACCTTCGTCGGCAAATATACGGGAACGCTCGGTCCCGGCATTGGATTCTCCTGGCCCTCGCCGCTCGGCCGCGTCCAGAAAGTCGACGTCGAGAACATCAGGGTGACGCCGGTGCCGGGCGGCGGCGACAATGAGAATCTGATCCTGACCGGCGACCAGAATGTCATCGACCTCGCTTATTCGATCCGTTGGAACATCAGCGATCCCGCCCTCTATCTGTTTCAGATGGCCGAACCGGACGATACCATCCGCGAGGTCGCCGAGAGCGCGATGCGGGCGGCCGTCGCCCGGATAACGCTCGACGAGGCGATCGGCGCAGGCCGCAGCGATATCGAATCGAGGGTCGAGCAGGCGATGCAGCAATTGCTCAACGACTATCGCGCCGGCATCGCCATCCAGGGCGTTGCGGTCAGCCAGTCGGCTCCGCCGCCGGCGGTCAACGAGGCTTTCCTGGCCGTCTCCGCAGCCCAGCAGCAGGCGCAGAGCTATATCAACGACGCGCGCGCCTACGCCCTCCAGCTCACCGCCCGTGCCCAGGGCGAGGCGGCGGCGTTCGAAAAGGTCTACACCGAATATCGCTCGGCGCCGGAAGTGACCCGCCGCCGCATGTATTACGAGACGATGGAGCGCATCCTCTCGCGGGTCGATTCGACGATCATCGAGGCGCCCGGGGTGACGCCCTATTTGCCGCTGCCCGAGATCCAGCGCCGGCAGCAGCAGGGAGCGCCGGCGCAGCCGCAGGCGCAGCCTCCGCAACAGCCGCAGGGAGGCCGCTGATGGGACGCATCGCCAAAAATCCGATCGCGCTCGCGGGCTTTGCCATTTTGCTGCTGATCCTGATCGGCAGCACGTTCGCGATCGTCCCCGAGACGAAGCAGGCAGTGATCGTCCGGTTCGGTGAGCCCCAGCGCATCGCCAACCCTTATAAGTCCAACGACCGCCTGGGCGGCGAGGGTGCGGGACTGGTCGCCAGGATTCCGTTCCTGGAACAGATAGTCTGGATCGACCGGCGCATCCTCAGCGTCGATCTCGAACGCCAGCAGGTGCTTTCGACCGACCAGCTCCGGCTCCAGGTCGACGCATTCGCGCTTTACCGGATCGTCGATCCGCTGCGCATGTATGTCTCGGCGCGCAGCGAGGATCGAGTCAGCGACCAATTGCGGCCGATCCTCGGCTCGGCGCTCAGGAACGAGCTTGGTCGACGGCCGTTCGCAGCGCTGCTGAGCCCCGAGCGCGGCCAGATGATGGAGAATATCCAGAATGCGCTGAACCGCGTCGCGCGCCAATATGGCGCTCAGGTCGTCAACGTCCGGATCAAGCGCGCCGACCTTCCAGAGGGCACGACGCTCGATTCGGCCTATCAGCGGATGCGCACGGCGCGCCAGCAGGAGGCGCGATCGATCCAGGCCCAGGGCCTGAAGCAGGCGCAGATCATCCGCGCCGAGGCCGACGCCGAAGCGGCGAAAACCTATGCGGCGAGCTTCGGCAAGGACCCGAGCTTCTACGATTTCTATCGCGCCATGCAGTCCTACGAGACCAGCTTCACCTC
>DASQKE010000153.1:0-2610 GCA_035630675.1 Allosphingosinicella sp. | reverse complement strand
GGCCGCCGAGTGGGCGCCGTCGAGGAAAGCGACTTCGAAGCGATCATCGCCAGTCGAAAGAAGTGGATGACGGGGGCCTAACCGCTTTCGGAAATACCCACCAAGCGCCGCCGGAGCCGGGCTTAGCCCGGCGGGAGGCTCACAACCCCCAGAACATCCGAAGGGCGACCGCGAGCGGCGGCTCCTGAAACGCCAGCATCACGCAAACGCCCGCAAGGAATGCGATGAAGGAGGGCCTCCCGCGGGGCAATGCTCCGCGCGTCCTCGAAAGACGAAGGGAGGCCCTAACCATGTTGTACGCCGGATTGGATCTCAGCCGCAAGCGTCTCGACGTCCACCTCCTCGACGAGGCGGGCGCGACGCTCGAGGTCAGCGCCGCGCCGCCCGATGCCGATGGCCTGCATCGCCTCGCCGCTCACGTCGAGCGCTTCGGCGAGCCCGTGCAGGCCGCGATCGAGTCGATGAACGGCGCCCGCTTCGTCCACGACCGGCTCGAGCAGGCCGGGTGGCGGGTCGAGATCGCCGACGCCGTCCGCGTCAAAGGACTCGCGCCGCTGGCCTGCAAGACCGATCGCATCGACGCCTGGGTGCTGGCCGAGCTCGCCCGGCGCGAGCTGGTGCCCGCGATCTGGCTGCCCGACCCCGCAGTCCGCGCCGAACGGGAGCGGGCCCGCTTCCGGCTCCACCTCGTCCGCCACCGCTCGAGCCTCAAGCAGCGCGTGCACGCGCTGCTGCTCGCGCACGGCAAGCCCTGCCCCGTCTCCGACCTGTTCGGCGCCTCCGGGCGCGCGCTGCTCGAGCGGCTGGGGCTGCCGGAGCCGTGGGCGGGCACGCTCGCCGCCAGCCTGCGCCTGATCGATGAGCTCGACGCGGAGATCGCCGCCTGCGAAGCGGAGCTGCGCCGGCTCGGCGCCGGGCACCGCTACGTGCCGCTGCTGATGACCGTCCCCGGGATCGGCTTCGTGCTCGGGTACACGATCGCGGCCGAGATCGGCGCCATCGAGCGCTTCGCCTCGCCGGGCAAGCTGGCCGGCTACAGCGGCCTCTGTCCGCGCGTCTACCAGTCGGGCGCCTCCGACCGGCGCGGCGCGCTGGCCAAGAACGGACCCCGCTACCTGCGCTGGGCGCTGGTCGAGGCGGCGACGGTCGCCTGCCGGCATCCGGTCTACCGCGAGCGCTACCAGCGGACGAAGTACAGGCTCGGCCGCCAGCGGGGCGCCAAGGTCGCCCAGGTCGAGCTTGCCCGCCGGTTGGCCGAGACGATCTGGCACATGCTCACCCGCAACCAGCCCTTCGCTCCGGCAGGCGCCACAGGCCCCCTGACCGCTTGACGGTCCGCAAGGAGATGCGCTACCGGAGCGAACCTCCCATCCAGCCTGGTCCTCCCGCGAGGAGGCGATAGAGAGATGAGCGTTGCTCGCCGACCGCCACCGTCGCGCCCGCCTTGACCGGGCGATGCCCTCGAAGCCGCCACTTGACGCACGGCCCTCCTTCATAGAGAGGGGGTCCACGGGGGAACCAGGGGTTCCCCCGTGCTAACTAGGCCATGACCTCGACCTTGCGCTCCTCGGACGTGATTCGCCCTTCGAGCCGAAGCACGTCCTTCAGCGCGCTGATCGAGACCTCGAGCTGGTCGAGCGACGGCTCGCGAGTCGTCAGGCGCTGGAGCCAGAGGCCGGGCGCGAGCACGGCCATCAGGTAGCGGTTGCCGGTGTGCTTACCCGCGAAACGGATGAGCTCGTAGGCGATTCCGGCGATCACCGGCAGGAGCAGGATCCGGCTCGCGATCAGCCAGTGCAGGGGCGGGCGCCCGAGGAAGGCGAAGACGAAGATCGCGATCACCATCACCCAGAGCAAGAACGCAGTGCCGCACCGCGGGTGAATGAGGCTGAAGCGCTGCACCTTCTCCGGCACGAGCTCCTCACCGGCCTCGTAGGCGTTGATCGCCTTGTGCTCCGCGGCGTGGTACTGGAAGACCCGCCGCAGGTCCGGCAAGAGCGAGATCACGAGCAGGTAGGCGATGAACAGCGACACGCGGATCAGGCCCTCGACGATCACGAACGAGCCGGTCGTGTCGAACGGAAGCCAGGTCGTGATCAGCGCAGGCGTGACCTTGAAGAGCATGATTGCGAAGCCGATCGCGATCGCGAAGGCGAAGATGAGCGCGCCACGAGAGAGCTCGGTCTGCACCTCACCGTCTTCGCCCTCTTCCTGGGCCGCGTAGTTCGCCGAGATCGCGAGGGCGCGGAAGCCGATCGCGAGCGATTCGCCGAGCGCGATCATCCCGCGGATGATCGGCAGGCGGAAGAACCAGTGCCGCGCCATTACCGATCGGATGGGACGGTTGACTTCGGCGATCTCGCCGTCCGGCTTGCGCACCGCGAGTGACCAGTTCGACGGACTGCGCATCATCACGCCTTCGAGGACGGCTTGGCCGCCGATCGCGGCATTACTACTCATAGAAAGAAGTTAGCCCTTGCGGGCGCCGCCGGCCTTCTCGAGCCGGCGCTGGAAGCGCTCCACACGGCCGCCTGTGTCGACGAGCTTCTGCTTGCCCGTGTAGAACGGGTGGCACTCCGAGCAAATCTCGACATGGAGCTCGGACCGCGT
>DASQKE010000152.1:0-6404 GCA_035630675.1 Allosphingosinicella sp. | reverse complement strand
GGGGACAGTCACAGTGACTGTCCCCTTTTCTCTCAGCCGGTCGGCGTCAGGGTGATGGTTGTCGTCTCGCACAGATTGACGCCGCGCCAGTCGCCGGCCTGGCCGTCCTCGAACGTGGCCCGGATATCCCACAGGCACTGGTCCTGGCCGCGTGCGAACTGCACCGTGCCGCTGGCCCCGTTGGCGACCGTCTGGGTGCCGAGAATGTCCGGGCCCCACTCGTTCTGATCGTTCGCCGATACGTTGAGCGTCATCAGCGTCCGGCCGGTATTGTTGACGAGGGTGAAATCCTGCTGCGCGCCGCCGGCAGCGGCTTCGCTCCCGCCCCCTTCCTCGCCGGCGCCCGCATTGTCGCCGGCGGCGGCATTGCCTTCGTCGGCCGGCGCGGCGGCGTTGGCGGGCGCCGCTTCATTGCTTCCCGCGGAACCATTGTCGCTGCCGCCGCCGCACGCCGCGAGCGCCAGAGCCGAGGCGAACAAGGCGCCCCCCAGAATCCATGTCTTCATCTTTCCCTCCCCTGATCCCTGAACGCACACAAGGCCGCTCCGCTGCGCGTGCGGCGCCGGTTCGGTCGTCCGAACCCGTCAGGCGCGGGAGCTTACACGATCGTTCCGCCTTCGCAACATGTCCTCCGGCACGCCGGGAATCCGTCCCAGGATCCGATTTCCGAGCTCAGCGCGGCTTGCGGCCCCGCGGCGTCTTCGGCTTCCAGACCACCTTGCGACCCTTGGGAACGTGCCACTTGCCCGCGGCGGTGCGCACCAGATCGCAGTCGCAGGCCCGGCAGCGCGTGAAGAAATAGCCGCGGTTCCAGACCTCGCCGGGCGCGGGCCGGTGGAAGCCGAGGCGGCAGAGGAAGCTGGACGCGGTCATGGCGGCCGGAGGCTAGGTCCGGGCGCGCCGCCGTTCAAGCCGAGTGAAGCGGGGCGTGCCGGATCGGGACCGTCGCTCGGTCCGTGCTACCAAGCGGTCTCCCTCACCATCGTCAGCAAAGCACCTTGCGCATAGGGCTTGGTGAAGAACAGGGCGCCCTCGGGATAATCCTCGTGGGTCGGGCGCTGCTCGCCCGAGACGATCAGCAGCTTCACCTGCGGCCAGCGCTCGGCGACGGTGCGGGCGAGATCGAGCCCGCTGGCGCCCTCGGCGAGGCTTATGTCGGTGACGATCACGGCGGGAAGAGGGCCTTCGTCGAGCAAGGCCATCGCCTCGGCCACGCTGCTGGCACGGCGCACGTCGCAGCCGCCGTCGGCGAGCATCGCCGCGGTGCAATCGAGGACGAGAGGATCGTCCTCGACGAGGAGAATCGAGGGAGAAGCGTCGGACATACAGGACCCCTGTTCGGCCGCCGCTCCAGCGACCGGGAGCGACTCATCGTTCCTAGGCGCCTGTCCGGTTCGCCGCAATCCGCCCCGTCTCGACCAAATCGCCGCGCCGTCCTACAAAGAGGCGGGGGAAACAGAACGAGGGGACGAGGATGCAGGCGAGCGATGCGGCCTTTTCGGGGTCGATCCCGGCGCTCTACGACCGCTGCCTCGGGCCGCTCCTGTTCGAGCCTTATGCCCGCGACCTCGCCGAGCGCATCGCCGCGATCGCGCCGCGCCGGATCCTCGAGACCGCCGCCGGCACCGGCATCGTCACCGCCGCGATCGTGCGCGCCCTGCCGGACGCCGAGATCGTCGCCACCGACCTCAACGAGGCGATGCTGGCGGTCGCGGCGGAGCGGGTGCGCTCGCCGGCGGTGAGCTTCCGCCAGGCCGACGCGCAGGCGCTGCCGTTCGGCGACGGCAGCTTCGATCTCGTCGTCGCCCAGTTCGGCGCGATGTTCTTCCCCGATCGCATCCTCGCCTATCGGGAGGCCTGCCGCGTGCTGAAGAAAGGCGGCCTGTTCCTGTTCAACGTCTGGGATTCGCTCGAGGCCAATCCGGGCTCCGCGGCCGCCGCGGCTGCGGTCGCGGGCCTGTTCCCGAACGATCCGCCGAATTTCCTGGCGCGCGTCCCGTTCGGCTATCACGACCCGGTCCGGATCGAGAAGGACCTCCACGCCGCCGGCTTCGACGAGGTGGCGATCGAGACGGTGGCGATGCGGAGCCGGGCCGCCGACCCCGGCGAGGCCGCGACCGGCCTCGCTTTGGGCACGCCGCTCCGCGCCGAGATCGAGGCCCGCGACCCGGCGCGGCTTCAGGAAGCCGCCGACGCCGCGGCGGCGGCGCTGCGCGGGCTCGCCGGCGAAGACGGCGCGCTCGACCTGCCGATGTCCGCGCTGGTGGTCAGCGCCCGCAACCTCTGATCGTCAGCCCCAGTAATCGGGCGGCGTCAGCATGTCCCCGCCGGCGAAGTTGGCGGACGCCATGGTGGCGGCGGGCGCGGTCGGATCCTCGAACACGAACATCGCTGCGGTCACTTTGTTCGCCTTCATGCCATTGAGGGTAATTGAATCGGTCGTCCCCCAGCTCACCACGGCGTTGCCGCCGACATTGACGATCGTGAGGTCAATGAAGCTGTCGACGCCGGCGACCCCGACGATCCCGATCGTGTCCTTCTTGGCCATGTCGGTGATGATATCGTCGCCGCTTCCGTTTCCGAACAGGAAGAGGTCGTCGCCCTGAGCGCCGGTGAGGATATCGTCGCCCCCGCCCCCGACCAGCACGTCATCGCCCTTGCCGCCGTTCAGCGTGTCGTTGCCGGCGACCAGATCGGGAAAGACGGCGGTAATATCGGGATGGGTGACGATCGGCCCGGACGTGCCGATGGTGTGGATGACGATGCTGATCCGGCCGTCGCCGTAGAGCGTGTCGCTGCCGTCGCCGCCCGAGAGACTGTCATTGCCCTCGTCGCCGGCGAGGACGTTGTTGCCACCGTCGCCGGTGAGTGTGTCGTCATAGCTCGTGCCCGACAGATTCTCGAAGCCGGTCAGGGTCAGCGCGCCGAGGCTGGTCGCCTGCGCCCCGCCCTGCAGCGCGAGCGACGCGGCGACGCCCGAGGCGAGCGGGACGCCGTTATTCGCCATGGAGAAGCTGTCGGTGCCGCTGCCGCCGTCGGCGGTGACGTCGCCGGTGGCGACCTGGACGAGGTCGTTGCCGCCGCCCGCCGTGAAGCTGTCGTTGCCGCCCTCGCCCCACAGCCAATTGTCGCCGCCATTGCCGATCAGAGTGTCGGCGAGGGTGGTGCCGGAGGCGTGCTCGATGCCGACGAGCGTATCCATGCCCTGGCCGGTATTCTGCGCGACGCCCTGGACGTTGAGGTCGACCGTGACGCCCGCGACCGCGTTGTGGAAGAAGGCGACGCGGTCCCAGCCGGCGCCGCCGTCGAGCAGATCGTTGCCGAAGCCGCCGCCGAGATAGTCGTCGCCATTGCCGCCGAGCAAAATGTCGTCGCCGCCGGCGCTGCGCAGATAATCGTGGCCGTCGCCGCCGGCGAGCAAATTGGCATCGTTGTTGCCGATGATCTGGTCGTCATGGACCGAGCCCGTGACGTTCTCGATCGAGACCAGAGTGTCGTCGCCGTCCGCCCCCGATGAGCCGCCCGCGCCGACGTTGCTGAGGAACACCTGCACCGTGCCGGACGCATTGGCGTAGCTCGCCGTGTCGGTCCCGCCGCCCCCGTCGAGCAAATCGTCGCCGAGGCCGCCCTCGAGCGTGTCGTTGCCGGGAAACAGGGTCAGGGGGTCGACCGAGCTGTAGTCGGTATAGGTGATGAACGGCCCGGAACCGCCATTGGTGGTGAGGACGGTCAGCGCGCCGTCGCCATAAAGGGTGTCGTTGCCGTCGCCGCCGCTGAGCGTGTCGTTGCCGAGGTGGCCGGCGAGGATATTGGCGAGGCCGTCGCCCGTGAGCTGGTCGTTCTGGTGGGATCCCGACAGATTCTCGAAGCCGGACAATGTCCATGACCCCTGGCCGGTCGCCTGCGGCGCCCCTTGCAGGGCGAGCGACACGGTCATGCCGGCCGCGGTGATGTCGGTGTCGTTGGTGGTGCCGAGCGTGTCGGTGCCGCTGCCGCCGGAGAGATTGTGATTGCCGGTACCGACGGTGATGAGGTCGTTGCCGCCATTGCCCGAGATGGTGTCGTCGCCGGTGACGCCGCTGCTGTCGGAGCCGCCCCACAGCCAATTGTCGGCCGCGTCGCCGACGATGACGTCGTCGAACCTTGTGCCGGAGACATGCTCGATCCCGATCAGCGTATCGCTGCCGTGGCCGGTCGCCTGCGCGACGCCCTGCATGTTGAGGTCGACCGTGACGCCGACCGTCGCGCCGACCGCGAACGAGACGCGGTCGAGCCCGCTTCCGCCGTCGAGCGTGTCGTCGCCGAGGCCGCCGTCGAGATAGTCGTGGCCATTGCCGCCGAGGATGACGTCGTTGCCGCCATTGCCGCGCATGAAATCGTCGTCGTCGCCGCCGTCGATCGAGTCATTGCCGTCGTTGGCGCGGAGCAAGTCGTTGCCGGCGAGACCGGTGATCTGATCGTCCAGGTTGGTGCCGTTGATCGTGTCGTCGCCCGGCGTGCCGATGAAAACTGGCATTTTGGTCTCCCCCCGAAGATGTCGGGAGGGCCGGCTCTGTCCGCCGCCGAGTCCCGCTCACGGCGAAACTGCCTCGAATTTCGGCACGAGTCCAGACGGCCGCGCTTGCGCCGTGCCGCCGCGGGACTGTAGAGCGTCGGCCGGCGAGGGGACCGGCTTGATGCCTGAGTTGAAGGCATTTCTGGAAGGCGGCGGCGAGGCCGGCGCGCTGATCCGCGGCCACGGCTGGGACCAGACCCCGCTCGGCCCGATTCTGGAGTGGCCGCAGTCGCTGCGCTCGGCGCTCGGCATCGCGCTGCGCTCGCCCACCGCCTCGGCGGTGTTCTGGGGCCCGGACCATCTCTTCCTGTACAACGACGCCTGGGGCCGGCTGCTCGGCGACGGCCGCCACCCCTGGGCGCTGGGCCGGCCGGCGCGCGAGGTGCTCGCCGACGTCTGGCCGGTGCTCGCCGATCAGTTCGCGACCGTCCTCGCCGAGGGCAAGGCGGTCAACATGATCGACACCCTGCTCGTCCGCAACCTCGGCGGCCAGGTCTTCGACAGCTATTGGAGCTATTCGCTGCTCCCGGTCGCCGGCGAGGACGGTGCGATCGCGGGCATCCTCGCCCAGGTGCGCGAGAGCACGCAATTCGTGCTGCGCGCGCGGCGCGACGCCTTGATGCTGCGGATGCGCGAGCGGCTGCGGCTGCACTCCGATCCGGACGAGCTGCTGGCCACGGCGTTCGCGCTGGTCGGCGAGGAGATCGACGCCGCCCGGCTCGGCTATGCCGAGCTCGACGAGGAAAGCGGGACGATCGACATCCTGCGCTGCGCCGTGGTCGCGCCGGCCAGGGACATCAGCGGCGTCTTTCCGATCCCCGATTTCGGCGGCACCATCAACGAGGATCTGCGCGCCGGCCGGACCGTCCGCATCGACGATGTCGCGCACGACGAACGCCTCCGCGATTCCGGCGTTCGGAAGCTGTACGACGGGCTGGAGGTTGCCTCCGCCCTCGTGGTTCCGATCGTCAGCGGCGAGCGCGTCCGGGCGATCATGTTCGCCCACCATCCCGAGCCGCGGACCTGGTCGGAGCATCACGAGGCTTTGCTTCGGCAGGTCACCGAGCACGTCTGGCGCGAGGTCAGCCGCGCCCGCGCCGAGGCCGAGCTGCGCCGCAGCGAGGAGCGCTACCGCCGCCTGTTCGAGCAGGCCAACGACCTCATCGTCCTCGCCGGTCTCGATCAGGTCATCACCGATTGCAATCCGGCGGCGGCGGCCGCGATCGAGCTGCCGCGCGAGGAGATCGTCGGCCGCTCGATGGAGGATTTCCTCGCCCCCGGCATGATGGACAAGGCGCGCGACATGCTGCGCCGCAAGCTCGAACATGGCGGCACCACCAGCCACGAGCTCGTCATCGTCTCGCGCTCGGGCCGGCATCTCAACTGGGAGATCAATTCGACTCTGACGCTCGATCCCGCCGGCAAGCCGATCGGGCTGCACGCGATCGCCCGCGACGTCACCGAGCGCCGCCGCGCCGAGGAGCGCCAGCGCCTGCTGGTCAACGAGCTCAATCATCGCGTCAAGAACACTCTCGCCCTCGTCCAGGGCCTCGCATTGCAAAGCTTCAAGGACGGGCGCGACATGGCGGAGGCGCGCGACGCCTTCCAGCACCGGCTGGCCGCGCTCGCCGCGGCCCACGATCTCCTCACCCGCGAGAGCTGGGAAGGCGCGACGCTCGACCAGCTCGTCGCCCAGGCGCTCGGCCTTTACAACGGCCACGAGGCGCGGATCGAATGGGCGGGGCCGCCGGTCCGGCTCAACCCCAAGGCGGCGGTGTCGCTGGTGATGGCGTTTCACGAATTGTGCACCAACGCGACCAAATATGGCGCGCTGTCGGTGCCCGAGGGC
>DASQKE010000151.1:0-18395 GCA_035630675.1 Allosphingosinicella sp. | reverse complement strand
TCACCGACCTGGCGGCGGGGCGCGTTCGGGTCGACGACTGGCGCTCGTTCCTCGACCGCGGCCTCGACGACGAGGATCATAAGGCGATCAGAGCCGCCGAGCGGACCGGCCAGCTGAGAATGGGATCGGGGACAGTCACCGTAACTGTCCCTGAAAAAGGGGACAGTTACGGTGACTGTCCCCGATCCAGCTCGGCGTGGGCGAACCAGGCGACGCGAATCTGGCGGCCTTCAGGCGTGTAGCCGATCAGGTTGAGGCGCGTTTGGGGCCAGAGCGGCCGGCGGGCGCGCTCCGCGAGATCGGGGCTTTCGACGATCGCGCCGAGGCCGAGCACCCGCTCTTCGGGATGGGCGCGCGACCAGGTTTCGATCAGCTCGCGGCTGAGCACGGCCAGATCGAAGCCGAGCCGGCTGCGCCGGTGCTCGGGCTCGACGGCGCCGCGAAGCATCGCGAACCGCGCCTTGAGCGCCTCGATGCGGCCAAGCGCGGCGGTGGCGACGCCGACCAGCCGGTCGCCCTGGTAGGCGACGGCGACGAGCTCGCGCGCTCGGTCCTCGGGGCGCACGCCTTGCGGCAGGATGCCGAGCCTGTTCCAGAAGGCGATCGCGTCGCGCTCAATGTCCGCATCGCCGCGGCGCCAGGCGGGCCGCAGATCGTAACCCGGCCCGGCCTCGTCCGCCGGCCCGTCGGGGAGCAATCGGTCGAGGAGGCCGGGCCGCCGCCTCAAAAGCGCAGCCGCAGCCCCAGGCGGCCGCCGCGCCCCTCGGTCTCCCCGCCGAAGTCCATCTCGCCGCGGATGAAGGCTTCGAGCGACCCGCTGCTGTAGGTGAGGCCGGCGGTGGCGCGGCCGAACGTCCCCGGAGCGTCCTGCTCGAGCGCCAGAACCGACCCGAACGTGAAGTCGTTGCGGTTGCTGCCATTGAGCTCCTCGATCGCGTGGATGCCGAGCGAGGGCGAGAGCGTGCCGGCGCCCGCCGCGAAGTCGCCGCCGACGCGCACCCCGAGCGAGCCGCGCAGGCTGGTCGCGTCGTCGAAGGCGAGGGTCGCGCCTCCGCTGACATAGTCGCTGATGTCGGTGCTGACCCAGGAGAGGCTCGCCGCCGGCTCGGCCCAGAGGCCGCCGAGATCGAAGCGGAAGCCGGCGGTCAGCCGCGCGCCGATCGCGGTCGCGTCGAAATCGGTCTCGAGACCGGGGCCGGGGACGGTCTCGGCGTCGATCCAGTCGACCTTGACCAGGGCGTTGGCGAAGAAGGTGCCGGCCTGGATCTGGGCATAGGCGCCGGCATTCAGCGTCTCCAGCTCGAGCGTGCTCGGGCTGGTCTCGAACTCGACGTCGGAGCGGCCGAGGCCGAAGGTGAGGCCGAAGATGAGGCCCTCGGTCTGGTGGTCGAGGCCGGCCTGGATGCCGCGGAAATCCTGCTCGTAGCTGATGTCGAAGATTGTGGTTCCGAACGCCTGCGAGGCTTCGCGCTCGCGGCTGGCGCCGACCACCTGCGCCCAGGCGCCGAGGCGGCCGCCCGGCATCAACTGGCTCATCCCGCCGGTCTGGTCGCCGGCGCTGCCGTCGCGCGCCGCCTCGAGCTGCGCGGACACCGCATCGGCGCCGCGATACCAGAGCTCGGAGTTCATCTCGGCGAAGACCGCGGTCTCGAACACCGGCTGGTTGGGGGTGTTGCCGAGCAGAAAGTCGAAATTGGCGGCGTCGAAGATCAGGCCCGAGCTGATGTAGGCGTTGCTGGTGCTGGTGCCGCCGACCAGGGTGAAGGCGCTGGCCTGGGTTCCCGCCGCCGCGTCGACGAGAAGGATACCGCCCGACGTGAAGCCGCCCTGATTCTGGCCGATGCCGGTCGCCTCGATCCCGGTCGTGCCGGTGGCGAGGCCGGTGACCAGCACGTCGGCGGTGCCCGCCGCGAAATCGACGTCGATTGCCAGCCGGCTTCCGGTGAGGCCATTGAAGGTGCCGCCGATGGTCAGCCGGTCGCCCGCGGCGCCGTCGTTCATCTCGATCCGGCCCGACGAATTGAATGTGTCGACGCTGGTCAGCACCGCGGCGCCGTTCACCGAGCGGGTGATGCCCGTGTTGGTGAAGACGTCGGCGCCGCCGCCGAACAGGCTGGTGCCGATCGCGTCGAACGTGCCGGCATTGTTGATCCGGTCGACGCCCTCGGTGAGGTCGACGCGGCCGCGGACGGTGCCGCCGGCGAGGATCCCGATTGTCGCCGGGCCGCCGTCGGCCTGGACCGCGAAGGCCAAGGTGGAGCGGACCAGGCCGCGGATGGTGAAGGTGCCGGCCGCCGCCGACGTGGTGACGATGGCGTCGGCGCCGGTACCGGCGACATTGACCGCATTGGCATCGATCGTAATCGACCCGGTCTGGCTGGTCGCGACGATGCCGTCCGCGTTGGAGCCGGCCGTGGTGACGGTGCCGCTCTCGATGTAGATGTCGCCGGCGACGGTCTGCGCGACGATGCCATGGGCATTGGCGCCGGAGGTCGTCACCGTGGCGCTGGTGATGCCGATGTCGGGCGGCACCGCGACCGGGGCGGCGGCCGGGGGACGCGCAGGCGGCGCCATCGCGTTGATGTCGTCGTCCTGGGGCGGGACCTCCGGAACGGTCGAGCCCGGTCCGGTCTGGGCGAAGATGCCGATCGCACCGCTGCCGAGGCTCGTGACCGTGCCGCTGTTGATGTTGATCGAACCGGCATTGGTGGTCGAGCGGATGCCGATCGAATTCGTGCCTTCGGTCCGGACGTTGGTGCTGGTGACCCTGATCGATCCGCTGTTCGCCTGGAGATCGATGCCGAGCGCGCCGCCATAGGGGACGGCCTCGCTATTGCCCAGGGTCGTGACCGAGCCGCTGGTCACCACGATGTCGCCGGTGCCGGCATGGTAGGCGTAGATGCCGTTGGCGCGATGCCCCCGGGTCGAGACGCTCGTGCTGGTGATATCGAAATCGCCGGTCGAATTGTCGGCGAGGGTGGCGACGGTGATGCCGTCGCCATTGTCGGCCTGCGTGGTGATGGTGCCGGAGCGGATGACGACGCCGGCCTCGTAATAGACGTTGACCTTGATGGCGCGCCCGCTGACGCCGGTGGTGGCAATGGTGCCGCTGTCGATGGTGACGCCGCCGCCGCCGGAATCCGCCACGATGCCTCTTGCTCCCTCGCCGGCGGTCGTGATGCCGGTGGATGCGATCGTGATGATTCCGGGCGTGCTGACGGTGATGGCGTCGGCGAAGCGGCCGGTCGTCGCGACCGTGCCGCTGGTCACGTCGATGTCGCCGCCGGTATAATAATCGCCCGAGGCGCTGATGCCGGCGGTGATGTCGCCGCTGACGGTGACGGCGGTGCTGGTGATATTGATGTCGCCGCTGTCGGTGATGGCGAACAGGCCGACGCCGTTCACCACCGATGCTGTGCCGCTGGTGATGTCGATGTCGCCGCTGTCGGTCTCGACGATGATGCCGTCGCTGAACAGGCCGCCCAAAGTGGTGACCGAGACGCTGTCGACGGTGACGTTCCCGGTCCCGTTTCGGACCTCGATGCCCTGGCCGTCGGCGACCCTGATGGTGCCGCTGTCGACGACGATGGCGCCGCTTTCGCTCACCGCCTTGATCCCGTTCGCGTTGGTGCCGCCGGTGGTGATGCTGGTGCTGCCGATATCGATCGCACCACTGACGGTGGTCGCCTCGATGCCGTGCGCGCCGGCGGCGATGACGCCCGGCTGGCCGAGGATGGTGTTGCCCGTGGTGGTCACCGTGCCGCTGTCGATGGTGATCGTGCCGGTTTCGGTTTCGGCGATGATGCCGCCGCTGCCATTGCCCCGGGTCGAAGCGGTTGCGCTCTCGATATGGATGTCGCCGACCGTCGTGCTCGCGGAGATGCCGGGGGCCCTGGTACCGATGGTGGCGACCGCGCCGCTGGTGATGGAGATGTCGGGCGCCACCGCGACCGGGGCCGCCTCGGCGAAGTCGGGGCGGGCGTCGGACGGCGGCGGGAACGGCGGCAGTTGCGTGTCCGGGCCGGTGTCGACGCCGGTCTCGGCGAGAATGCCGATCGCGCCGGCACCCGAAGTGCTGACGCTGGTGCTGGTGATGTTGATCGAGCCGTCTTCGGTGCGCGCCCAGATGCCGTGCGACTCGCCATAATCGACCGGCAGGGTGTCGCCGAGCGTCGTGACAGTGCCGCTGGTGATGACGATGGCGCCGTCGAAATAGGCCTCGGCGTAGATGCCGCCGCTCTCGTCGCCGCGGGTCGAGACGCTGGCGCTGGTGACGGAGATGTCGCCGGCGCCGACCGCGACGATGCCGTCCGAATTGTCGCCGGTCGTGGCGACCGTCCCCGACTGGATGACGATGTCGCCCTCGCCGAACGTATATTTGCCGGGGCCGAGAAATTGACCGTCGACGGATGCACGGATTCCGGCGGCGTCGTCGCCGCTGGTCGAGACGGCCCCGCTGACCACCGTCACGTCGGTGGTGGGAGACGTCGCGAGGATTCCGGTGGCGCCGTCGCCCGTAGTCGTGACGCTGCCGCTGTTGACCACGATCCTGCCGACCGGCGTCTCGTCGGGAAAGGGGAAGATCTGGGCTTCGATGCCCACGGAATTGGTTCCGGCGGTGGTGACGGTGTCGCTGGTCACCCGGACGTCGTTGACCGCGGAGATTGCGAGGATGGCGGTCGAAAAATCGCCGCCGGTGGTGACCGTTCCGACGTCGACGATGACGTCGCCATTCTCGGAGAAGGCGATCAGGCCGGTGGAATTGTCGCCGAGAGTCGACACCGAATTGACGGTAACGCTGGTCCCGTCGGCGCTGGGGGGCGAACCGGGGAGGACGAAATTGCCCTCCTCGGCGGAAATGCCGTCAGCATTGTCGCCGAGCGTGGCGACCGTGTCGGCGGTGACGACGGTCCGCCCGCGACCGCTGGCGACGATGCCCCGCGAGCCGCTTTGCGTCGTGTCGACGTCGTCGACGGCGACGGCGACGGTGCCGTCGGTCGCGACGACGTCGACCGCGTCGTGATTGGCGGCGGTGGTGGTGATCTGGGTCTGGGTGCCCGCCTGGAGGCTGAGGTCGACGCCGGCGGTGCTGCTGCCGATCTCGACGCCGTTGGGATGGGCCGGCGTCCCCGCATTGGTGACGACGACGCCGGGCTGCAGCACCACCGTGAGGTCGGCGACGAGGCCGGCGGGCGGGTCGTAGTCGATGCCGCTCGGATAGGGATTGCCGGCCGGCGTGCAGGTGACGGTGCCGCCGCCGGGCGGGGGCGCGCCGCATTCGTTCTGCGCCATCGCCGCGCTCGGGGCCGCGACGGTGTAGACGGCGAGGCTGGTGCCGAGCAGCAGGACGGCGCGCCGGGCGATCGCGGCATTGCCCGCGGCGGTCGACTGCTTGAGGCGGGCGAAGGGGAAGCCGGATGAAAAAACGCGCAGTCCGGACATCGACGATCCCCCCAATTCTGGCAGTTCACAGTCGAGTCGCCTAGAACGCGGCGCCATCTCGCGCCTGTGGGAATAGCTCAAGTCGAACGCACTGGCGAGTCTCGAAACAGGACACCATTGGCGGTGCGAATCCAGCCTGCTAGACAATCGATGACCGCGGCCGGGGGCATTTTTAGATGGAACGCAAGATCCTCATCATGGGCCTGCCCGGCGCGGGCAAGACGACGCTCGCCCGGGTGCTCGCGCCGCGGCTCGGCGCGGTGCATTTCGACGCCGATCAGGTCCGCGCCAACATCAACAAGGATCTGGGCTTCACGGTCGGCGACCGGATCGAGCAGGCGCGGCGGATGGGCTGGCTGTGCGACCGCGTGGTCGAGGCCGGCGGCTTCGCCATCGCCGATTTCGTCTGCCCGACCGCCGAGACGCGCGACGCCTTCGGCCCGGCCTTCACCGTCTGGGTCGACCGCATCGCCGAAGGCCGCTTCGAGGATACCAACCGGCTGTTCGAGCCGCCCGAAGAGCCCGCAATCCGCGTCACCGCCGAGGGCGCGCCCGAATATTGGGCCGAGCAAGTGGCGCAGACCCTGGTGCCGACATTCGACTACAAGAAGCCGACAGCGTTGTTCGTCGGCCGCTACCAGCCCTTCCACGACGGCCACCGCAACCTGATCCTCGAAGGCCTGCGGCGGGTCGGCCAGGTCTGCGTCGCGGTGCGCGACACCGCCGGCACGGGCGAGAAGGATCCGTTCGCGTTCGAATATGTGAAGGCGAGGATCGAGGGCGCGCTCAAGGAGCATGCCGGGCGTTTCGTCGTCGTGCCTTTGCCCAACGTCACCGCCATCTTCTACGGCCGCGACGTCGGCTACCAGGTCGAGCGCATCGATCTCGACGAGGCCCTCGCCGAAATCTCGGCGACCGAGATTCGCGGCCGCATGGGTCTGTAGGGACCCAGCGGCACGGTTGACGAACGCCCGGCCATCGCAGCAAGAGCAGGCGATGACCGGGACCATCGACAAAGCGGGGCTGCAGGTGGCGGTGGCGCTGGCGCGCTTCGTCGAGGAGGACGCGCTGCCCGGGACGGGGATCGAGCCGGAGACCTTCTGGCGCGGCATGGCCGATATTTATGCCCGTTTCGTGCCTGAGAACCGAACGCTGCTCGCGGTCCGCAATGCGCTCCAGGCGAAGATCGATGCCTGGCACGATGCGCATCCCGGCGAGGCGTCGGGCGACGCCTACCAAGCCTATCTGCGCGAAATCGGCTATCTCGTCGACGAGCCGGAGCCCTTCACGATCGCGCCGGACAATGTCGACGACGAGGTCGCGCGCCTCGCCGGGCCGCAGCTGGTGGTGCCGGTGCTCAACGCCCGCTTCCTGCTCAACGCCGCCAATGCGCGCTGGGGCAGCCTGTACGACGCGCTGTACGGCACCGACGTCATAGCCGGCGGCCCCGCCGGCGGGGGATACGATCCCGTGCGGGGCGCGATGGTCGTCGCCAGGGCAAAGGCGTTTCTCGACGGCGCGGTGCCGCTCGCGTCGGGTTCCTGGGCCGACATTGCGGGCGGCGATCCCTTGCTCGCCGATCCCGCCCAGCTCGTCGGCCGGCGCGGGGCCGATCTTCTCTTCTGCAACAACGGCCTGCACATCGAGCTGATCGTCGACCGCGATCACCCGATCGGCCGTGACGACCCGGCCGGGATCGCCGACATCGTGCTCGAGGCCGCGCTGACCACGATCGTCGACCTCGAGGATTCGGTGGCCGCGGTCGACGCCGAGGACAAGGTCGCGGCCTATGCCAATTGGCTCGGGCTGATGCGCGGCGATCTCGAGGCCCGCTTCGACAAAGGCGGCCGCGCCGTGAGCCGGTCTCTGGACGACGATCGCCACTTTACCGCGCCCGACGGCTCCGAGCTGGTCCTGCCCGGCCGCAGCCTGCTCTTCGTCCGCAACGTCGGGCATCTGATGACCACCCCCGCCGTGCTGCTTCCCGACGGAAGCGAGGCGCCTGAAGGAATCCTGGACGCCATCGTCACCAGCCTGATCGCGCTGCACGACTTGAAAGGGCTCGGGCGGTTCCGCAACAGCCGCGCCGGCTCGGTCTATATCGTCAAGCCCAAGATGCACGGGCCGGACGAGGCGGCCTTCACCAATCGCCTGTTCGACGCCGTCGAGGACATGCTCGGGCTCGCCCGCCACACGGTCAAGGTCGGCGTGATGGACGAGGAGCGGCGAACCTCGGCCAATCTCGCCGCCTGCATCCGGGCGGTGAGGGACCGGGTGGTGTTCATCAATACCGGCTTCCTCGACCGGACCGGCGACGAGATCCACACCTCGATGCGCGCCGGCGCGATGGTGCCCAAAGGCGAGATGAAGGCGAGCGCCTGGATTGGCGCCTATGAAGAGCGCAACGTCGGCATCGGCCTCGCCTGCGGCTTCGCCGGCCGGGCGCAGATCGGCAAGGGCATGTGGGCCGCGCCCGACCGCATGGCCGACATGCTCGAGCAGAAGATTGTCCATCCCCGGGCGGGCGCGAACACGGCCTGGGTCCCGAGCCCGACCGCGGCGGTGCTGCACGCGCTCCACTATCACCAGGTCGACGTGTTCGCGCGCCAGCAAGAGCTGAAGGCACGGCCCATTGCCGGGCTGGACCAACTGCTCGCGATCCCGCTCGCGCCCGGCCGCAACTGGTCGGCGCAAGAGATACGCGACGAGCTCGACAACAATGCCCAGGGCATCCTCGGCTATGTCGTGCGCTGGATCGATCAGGGCGTCGGCTGCTCGAAGGTGCCGGACATTCACGACGTCGGCCTGATGGAGGATCGCGCCACTTTGCGCATCTCTTCCCAGCATTTGGCGAACTGGCTGTTGCACGGCATCTGCTCGGCCGCTGAGGTCGATGCGGCGCTGGGCCGGATGGCGGCCAAGGTCGATGCGCAGAATGCGGCCGATCCGCTCTATCGCCCGATGAGCGGCAACGAAGCGACCAGCTTGGCCTTCCAGGCGGCGCGCGCTTTGGTGTTCGAGGGCGTCACGCAGCCCAACGGCTATACCGAGCCGCTGCTCCACAGCTACCGCCGGCGGCTGAAGGAGCGGACGGGATGAGGAGGCCGGATGCTTAGTCGACGGACGATGATTCAGGCGGCGGTCGCAGCCGCCTTGCTGGCGCCGGCCGCCGGCCTGGCGGCACCGCTTCCGCCAAGGCGCAGGCCGAGGCGGCTGCGGCCGGGCGACGTGGTCGGTCTCGTCGAGCCCGCCAGCCTCACTCCCGACGCCTTCGATCTCGAGCTGGTCCTGGAGACGATCCGCGCCATGGGGCTGGTCCCGCGGCCGGCCGCCAATCTGCTCAGCCGCTACGGCTATCTCGCCGGCCGGGACGAAGAACGCGCCGCGGGCATCAACACGATGTTCGCCGACCGGGAGGTGCGCGCGATTTTCGCCGTGCGCGGCGGCTGGGGCAGCGCACGGGTGCTGCCGCATCTCGACTTCGATCTGATCCGGGCCAATCCGAAACTGCTGATCGGCTTCAGCGATATCACCGCGCTCCACCTCGCGCTGGCCGCGCGCACGGACTGCCCCAGCATCCACGGCCCGAATGCCGCGAGCGCCTGGGGGCGGCTGTCCTGGGATTCCTTCCGCCGCCTCGCCTTCGACGCGGAGACGCCGACCTGGCGCAGCCCCGTGGGCACGGACGACCGCCTGGCGCAGCGCAGCGGACGGGTCCGCACGTTCCGCCCGGGACTGGCGTCGGGACCTTTGATTGGCGGCAACCTCACCGTGCTTTCGGCCTTGGTCGGCACGCCTTTTCTGCCCAGCTTCGACGGCGCGATCCTGTTTCTGGAGGACGTCGACGAGGCGCAATATCGCATCGATCGCATGCTGACTCAGCTTGCTCTGGCCGGGATTCTCGGACGCGTGGCGGGCGTGGTCTTCGGCCAATGCACCGACTGCACCAACCGGACGGCGTCCCTGGGAGGCTTCACGCTGTCAGAAGTCCTCGCCCAGCATCTGACGCCGCTCGGCGTCCCCGCCTTCCAGGGCGCCTTGTTCGGCCACATCGACAACCAGTACAGCCTCCCCGTCGGCGTCCGCGCCGAGATCGATGCAACGGCGGGGACGATCCGGATGCTGGAGCCGGTGGTCGCTTAGCAGAGTCATCGAGGCAGGCAGAAGGGGACAGTCACAGTGACTGTCGCCTTTCATTGTCGCGGAGAGATTGAGGGCGCGGCGGGGATGGGTCGAGGCTCCTGAAAAGGCGCGCCGTCGCTATCGATCGGGGCCAAGGGTTTGGCCGATATAATGCCGATACGCCCGTTCCAGATAACCCGTCGGCGGGCCGTGAGGGGAATGGATTCTCGACAGCGCGTCACCGATAATTGTCTCTACGTCTGCGGTCAGCGAAGGCCAGCGGCTGACAGTATCGCTGTCGCTCCACCGCTCCATGAAGTGCGCATAGGCTCGCGCCATGCCGCAATTGGCGATAAAATCCGGTATCACCGAAAGCTCGGAATCTGCGGCCTCCTCCACATCCGTCGATACGAACGGGACGTTTGCTCCGGGGGAGATCAGCCCAACTCCCGCCTTAAGGAGGCGACGCAGTCGAGCCTCGTCGATGGTCCCGGAAGCCGCGGCGGGTATGAACAGATCGGCGGGCGTGTCCCAGAACGACTGGTCACCGGCATCAAGGCGTTCGCCGCTGCCCAGATTGGTCCCGCTCCGGGCGCGGATCAGATCCTTGACGTCCAGGCCGCTGTCGCTTGTGACGCAGAGGCGGCGCTTCGGAACGTCATCGTCCTTATCGCCGCGCCTCTCGTCGGGGTCGAGCGTTATGACGCCGCATATACGGGCCCCCGCCTCGGCCAGGAAATAGGCGGCTGCGGCGCCGACATTCCCGAATCCCTCGACCAGCACCCGCTTGCCGGAGAGGTCCTGGCCGCGAAGCTCGTAGAAACGGCGAGTCGCTTCGGCAACTCCGAAGCCCGTTATCAAGTCGAGAATTTTCGGCGCCTCCGCGGCGAGCCGCAGACCGACCTCTTCGACGGGCTGCGGAACGCCACTTCGCAGGCTCTTCAACCGCTCTTCATGATGGTCCCGGTAGAAACCATAGACGATCCCCTGCTGCGGGTCCGTGAATGCGGCGCTGCCCGGCTCAATCGTCCGGCTCACCTCGCCGAACAGCCTGATGATGGTCGCGTCGTCGACGCCCAAATCCCCGCCTGTCCCATACCGGTCTTTCAGGGAGGGCCAAATCGAGGTGAGCCAGCGCCGAAGCACCCCTTCCTTATGGGGCTTCGGATCATAGCCGGCAGCGGAAGTGACACTCTCGGGTTCCGGGACGTAGCGGATGACCGATTTGGCTCCCCCAATATCAGGACCGGCAACCCTGAACTTGAGCTCCATGGTCTTTGCCAGGTTGATCGCGGTGGTGCAGGCGTCGTCGTCGCTGTCGAAGCCGCAAATCCTCGTCCCCCCGCCGGCGGCCCCGTTTCGCCACGACTGGACGGCGAGGAATCCGACCGAATCGCTTTCCGTGTCCTTCCATTTCTCCACGTGGGCGAGGGGCGTGTCATTCATGTAGGTCTTGCGGAGCGTGAAGCCGGTTTCCATGTCAGGCGCTGCCTCCTATGCGGATCAGTCGATAGTCTTTCGATCCCTTCTTGAGCACGAGCAGGCTGTTCAGAACCAAATCGTCCGTAGTCAGCAGGCGCTCGGGGTCGGTGATCCTCGTTCCATTGAGATAAAGCCCGCCGCCGCCGGCCAGCCGTCGCGCTTCGCCTTTCGAAGCACACAGGCCGGAGCTCAGGCAGGCATCCACCAGCCTCATTCCTTCTGCCAGGACGGCGCGATCGAGCGTCGAGGCGGGAAGGTCGTCGACGATGGCCGACAATTCTTCCGAGGTCAGGCTCTCCAACTGCCCGCCAAAGAGGATGTCGGAGATTTTCTCGGCCTGGCGCTCGACGCTCTCGCCGTGAACGACGCTGGTCACTTCCCGCGCCAGACAACGTTGAGCCTCGCGCCGTTCGGGTGCGCAAGCGTGCGATTCCTCGATTGCGTCGATTTCGTCGGGGCTCAACCAGGTAAAGTACCTGAGATAGGATCCCACATCCCGGTCATCGACGTTGATCCAGAATTGATAGAATTCAAATGGTGAGGTCTTGTTGGCACTAAGCCAGACTGCGCCTGCCTCAGTCTTGCCGAATTTCAGCCCGCTGGAAGTCGTCACAAGTGGGAATACCACTCCATAGGCCTTCGATCTGCTGACCTTCCGGATTAAATCAATTCCAGCTGTGATGTTACCCCATTGATCACTGCCGCCCATTTGAAATTCGCATCCATATCTCTCATGCAGAACTAGAAAAGTCATAGGCCTGCAGAAGCATATACGTGAATTCCGTGAACGAGATACTATCTTCCTGTTCCAGCCGGCGCCGCACAGATTCCTTTGAAATCATGTAGCTTATCGAGAAATGTTTGCCGACATCGCGCAGGAAGGTCATCAGGTTGCTGGTGGAGAGCCACTCCGCGTTGTTGACTATCCGTGCGGCCCGGTCGGAGGCCGAGAAGTCAAGGAAGCGCTCGAGCTGCGACCTGATCCCGACGAGGTTCGCGTCGATCTGATCACCGGTGAGCAGCTGGCGTTCGGCGGTCTTGCCGCTCGGATCGCCGATCAACCCTGTTCCTCCGCCCGCTATTGCAATGGGCCTATGTCCGGCTCTCTGAAGGCGTGCGAGCGCCATGATCGGCAGCAATGACCCGACATGCAGACTGTCGGCACTGGGATCGAAGCCGATATAGGCCGTGATTTGGCGGCTCGCCAAGGCTTCAAGCGCGCCTTCGCTCGCCGTATGAACCAAGCCTCTACGCTTCAAGTCTTCGACAATGGCCACCGCTTCACTTTCCTCGCCACGAATGAACACTGTAGTCGATTAAGCTGATGCGTCCTGCTCTCTCAAAGATTTAACTCGCTCGCAAACACAGGCCAATTGTGCGTTTTGTCTCGACCCGAGGAAATGAATTCGAGCAGGGCACGGGAATAGAGACGCAGGCGTTCCGGCGCGGATTGTGTAAGCGGGCTGATCGCCTGTCAAGCAAACGGCGATCTCGACGCAGATTCCATAGCTCACAAGCGAGCGTGTGTAGCGTTGGACCCACATGCCGCAGTGGTCGTGCAGGGATGACGCGGTATCAGGTCAAGAATGGTAGCGATGTGCGGAGCTCTTCGCCGCATGGGGCGATCCGACGCTGGCGGGGATCCCGAGACCGGCACAATTCCGGCTCCTCCGTCAGGCCGAGCGCTGGAATTCCGCTACAACGAGCGGGAAAATGGCCGGGCGCTCGTTCACAGGCCGCAGAGCTGGAGTGACGTTCGTCTATCGACGCACCCTTATCCAATCAGCAGGATCGAGCGCGATTTCCTCGCAATTGTCGCCCCGCCCGGCGCGGTCGATGACGAGGAAGTCGCTTTTGTCGAGGACGAGCAGGAAATGGTGCCAGACGCCCTTGCGATAATGGACGCCCTGGTCCGGCTCGGCGCGGAAGAGGCGGATTTCGGCGGGGTCGAAGGGGCCGGCGGGGGCGACCGCGACGAGGTAAAGGCGGCCGCTCAGTGGGACGAAGGTCTGGCTGCCGAGCGGGTGGCGCTCGAACGCACGCAGAACCAGTTCGGCGAGCGGCCTGGCGCGGAACAGGCTGATCACGGGGACGCCGCCGCCGTCGGCGACGTCGACCTCGGCGAGCGCGTCGTAGCGGGTGGCGTGACCCTCGTTGATATCGAGCTTAACGGCGGCGTCGGAGGCGTGGATCACGCTGCCGAACCAGGCGAACGCCTCGGCGGTCAGCGGCTCGGGCGTGAGTTCGCGCATCGGTCCTCCTCATTTGAAGGGTTGTGCACCCGATAGCTCCGTTTCATCACTGCCGCCGTGATAGGCGGTGCATTTGACTGAGACCAGCTACCCGCGCGACCTCATCGGCTACGGCCGCACGCCGCCGCATGCGGGGTGGCCGGGCGGCGCGCGCATCGCCGTGCAAATCGTGCTCAATTATGAGGAGGGCGCCGAGGCGAACGTCCTCGACGGGGATGCGGGCGCCGAGGTGTTCCTCTCCGACATTCCCAATGCTGCGCCGGTGGCGGGCGCGCGGCATATGAGCATGGAGCAGCTCTACGAATATGGATCGCGCGCCGGCGTGTGGCGGCTGCTCCGGCTGTTCGAGCGTTACGATGTTCCGGTCACCGTGTTCGGCGTGGCGCTGGCGATGCAGCGCAATCCGGCGGTGGTGGAGGCCTTTCTCGAGGCCGGGCATGAGATCGCGTCGCACGGCTGGCGGTGGATCAATTATCAGTGGGTGCCGGAGGCCGAGGAGCGCGCCCACCTGGAGCGCGCGATCGAGGTGCACCGGCAATTGACCGGCGAGCGCCCGCTCGGCTGGTACACCGGCCGAACCAGCCCCAACACGCGGCGGATCGTGGCCGAGGACGGGGGCTTCCTCTACGACGCAGACGATTATTCGGACGATCTTCCGTTCTGGACGGAGGCGGCGGGGACGCGCCACCTGATCGTGCCTTATTCGCTGGAGACGAACGACATGCGCTTCGCCAGCGCGAACATGCAGACCGGAGACCAGTTCTTCGCCTATCTGCGCGACACGTTCGACACGCTCTACGCCGAGGGAGAGGAAAGACCGAAGATGATGTCGGTCGGGCTCCACTGCCGGCTCGCGGGTCGGCCGGGCAAGATGGCCGGGATCGAGCGCTTCCTCGAGCATGCGCTCGGTCACCAAGACGTCTGGTTCTGCCGCCGCATCGAGATCGCGCGGCACTGGCGCGCCGAGCATCCACATGCCCGCTGACATGTTCCAGGATCTGCGCCGACACCATGTCGATCTGGCCCAGCCGCGGCTCGGGGCCGAGGTGACCTATGCGACGGACGATTTCTTCGCCGACAAGGCGCGCCTGATCGACCCGGTCGAGCCGGTGTTCGTCCCGGACAAATATGACGAAAACGGCAAGTGGATGGACGGCTGGGAGAGCCGGCGCAAACGAATCCCCGGCCACGATTGGTGCGTGGTCCGCCTGGGCGCGGCGGGGCGGGTCGCCGGCTTCGAGATCGACACCCGGCATTTCACCGGCAATTATCCGCCCGGCGCCGAGATCGAAGTCTGCCGAAGCGACGACGCGATCCCGGACGAGGGGGCGGGCTGGACGAAGGTCACCGAGCGCCTCGCGCTGAACGGAGACGACCGCGTCTACGTGCCCGTCGAGCATGACGACCCCGTGACCCATGTCCGCCTGCACATCTTCCCCGACGGCGGCGTCGCGCGCCTGCGCGTCTGGGGCAGGGTCGCCAAGGATTGGTCGAGGCTTGATGCGGACGAGCGCCTCGATTTGCTGGCGATGGAGAATGGCGGGCGCGGCATCATCGCGAACGACGAGCATTATGGGCGCGTCGAGAACCTCACCGCGCCTGGACGCGGCCTGAACATGGGCGACGGCTGGGAGACGCGGCGGCGGCGCGAGCCCGGCCACGACTGGGCGGTGCTCGAGCTGGGGGCTTCCGGTCGCATCGAGGAGGTCGTCGTCGACACCGCCCATTTCAAAGGCAATTATCCGGACCGCTGCTTCCTCCAGGCGGCGGCCCAGGCAAACGGCTCGCCCGACGAGATCGCGTCGGCCTCAGAGGCGTGGCCGGTGCTGCTGGCCGAAGCGAAGCTCGAGGCGGACAAGGTCCACGTCTTCCGGGACGGCCTGGCCGATCTCGGCGCCGTCCGCTTCGTACGGCTGAACATCGTTCCCGACGGGGGGGTCAGCCGGCTGCGGCTGATCGGGCGGGTCGCGCGATGAGTGCTTTGTTCGAACATTCGCTTTGGGTGGAGGAACGCGCCGATGCGCGGCCATCGTCCGGCGACCGGCATGCGGATTTGATGGCCGTCGTGTATGACGCAAGCGCCGAGGAGCAGCTCGCTTTGATCCGCGCACACCCCGAGCTGGCGGGCAGGGCCGCGGTCGACCTCACCGCAGACAGTGCCGCCGAGCAGGCCAGCGCAGGGCTGGACCGGCTGACGCCGGCCGAGTTCGACCGTTTCCACGCGCTCAACGACGCTTACGCGCAAAAATTCGGTTTTCCGTTCATCATCTGCGTGCGCCTGACCGACAAAGCGGGCATCCTCGCCGCGATGGAACGCCGCCTCGCCAACGACCGCGACACCGAGATCGCCACCGCGCTTGGTGAGATCGGCGAGATCGTCCGGCTGCGGCTGGAGGCGACGTCATGAGCACGCTCACCACCCACGTCCTCGACACCAGCCACGGTCGCCCCGCGGCCAGCATGGCGCTGGTACTGAGCGGACCGGACGGCGAGATCGCGCGGGGCACGACGAACGCCGATGGCCGTTGCCCCGAGCTGGCGAGGGACGCGCTCGCTCCGGGACGGTACGCGATCCGCTTTTCGGTGGCGGACTATTTCCGCCGGCTCGGCGTCGCATTGCCCGATCCGCCCTTCCTCGACGAAGTCACCGTGGAGTTCGGCGTCGCGCCGGACGGCGGGCATTATCACGTCCCCTTGCTCGTCTCGCCTTTCGCTTATTCGACCTATCGGGGCAGCTGAATGGTGGGCGTCGATGTCGCCGAATGGCTCAACCTCGCGATCCGGTGGCTGCATCTGACGGCGGGGATCGCCTGGATCGGCTCGAGCTTCTATTTCGTCTGGCTCGACAATCATCTGACCAAGCCGGAGGCGGGCGACGCCTCGGGAGAATTGTGGTCCGTCCACGGCGGCGGCTTCTACCACAACCAGAAATACCAGGTCGCGCCGAACGCGATGCCCGAGCGGCTGCACTGGTTCAAATGGGAGGCCTATTTCACCTGGATCAGCGGCTTCTCGCTGCTGGTTCTGGTCTATTATGTCGGCGCTGAGAGCTTCCTTATCGATCCCGCCAAGGCGGACCTGAGCCCGGCGGCGGCGATCGCAATCGGCCTGGGTTCGTTGACGCTCGGCTGGCTGATCTATGACGGGCTTTGCCGTTCGCCTGTGGGATCGAGCAACCTCGCTTTGGGGGTATTCTGGTTCGTCTGCCTGCTGTTCGCCGCCTCCGCCCTCGACGCTCTGTTCAACGCGCGCGCGGCCTATATGCATGTCGGGGCGATTGTCGGGACGGTGATGGTCGGGAATGTGTTCATTGTGATCATTCCGAACCAGCGCAAGGTCGTCGCCGACCTGATCGCCGGGCGCACGCCCGATCCGGCGCTGGGCGCGGCCGCCAAGCAGCGCTCGCTGCACAACAATTACATGACGCTGCCGGTCCTGTTCATCATGATCAGCCCGCATTATCCGATGACCTACGGCGCCGGGCGGCCGTGGCTGGTGCTCGCCCTGCTCGGGCTCACGGGCGTCGCGGTCCGCCATGTGTTCAACCTGCGCGGTCGCGGAAAGGCGACGGGCCCGACCATCGTCGTCGCGACAATCCTCGCGCTCGCGACCGTCACTTATGTCACGCTGGAGAGAGGGGAGGAGGCAGCCGCGCCCGCGCAGAATGTCGCTTATGCCGAGGTCGAGCCGATCCTGGCGATGCATTGCGCGGGCTGCCACGGCGCGAGCCGCCCGCCGCGCGCCATGCCGCTGGACAGATGGGAGCGTGTCCGGGCGGCGTCGGCGCGGATCAAGGCGGTGGCGGTCGATACGCAGGTGATGCCGCTGGGCAATCCCAGCGGCATGACTCCGGCCGAGCGGCAGCTTCTGGGCGCCTGGATCGCGGCGGGGAGCCCGAGATGATCCGCTTCCTCCTGGACGGGGAGACGATCGAGGTCGAGGACGCCGATCCGACGAGCACCGTCCTGGACTATCTGCGGTACACGCTCCGCCGCACCGGCACGAAAGAGGGCTGCGCGGAGGGCGATTGCGGCGCCTGCACCGTTCTGCTGGGCGAGCTGGCGGGGGAAAAGGTCGAGTGGCGCGCGGTCAATGCGTGCATCCTGTTCCTGCCGATGCTCGACGGCAAGGCGCTGAGGACGGTCGAAAGCCTCGGCGGCACGCACCCGGTCCAGCGCGAGCTGGTCGAGCGCCACGGCTCGCAATGCGGCTTCTGCACGCCCGGCTTCGTGATGTCGCTCTACGGCCGCAGCCTCGGCGCGGCGGGCACGAAGGGCGTGCCGGTCGGCGACGTGATCGCCGGCAATCTGTGCCGCTGCACCGGCTACGGCCCGATCCTCGCGGCGGGCGAAGCCGTGCCGGCGACCGCGGGAGAGGACGACGGCACCCTCGAGGCGCTGCGCGCGCTTCGGCCCGCTTACGGCCATCCCGCCACTGCCGACGAATTGGCCGACCTCCTGCTGGAGAATCCTGAGACCCGGATCGTCGCCGGGGCGACCGACGTCGGCCTGTGGGTCACCAAGCAGCTTCGAGACCTCGGCGCGAGCGTCTTCATCGGCGACATCGCCGACCTCAGGCGGATCGAGGAGGGCCCGGACGCGCTCACGCTCGGGGCGGCGGTCCGCTACTCCGAGGCCCGCGAGGCGCTGGCCCGCCTGCATCCGGATCTCGGCGAGCTGGTCCGCCGCATCGGCGGCGTCCAGGTCCGCAACGCCGGCACGATCGGCGGCAACATCGCCAACGGCTCTCCGATCGGGGACATGCCGCCGGCCTTGATCGCGCTCGGCGCCGAGCTCACGCTTCGGCGGGGGACCGAGCGCCGCACCATCGCGCTCGAGGATTTTTTCCTGAGCTATGGGAAGCAGGACCGCGCGCCGGCCGAGTTCGTCGAGAGCGTCCGCATCCCACGGCCGTCGAGCGACATGCTGGTCCGGGTCGTCAAGCTCTCCAAGCGGTTCGACAGCGACATTACCGGCGTCTGCGGCGCCTTCGCGCTGCGCATCGCGGACGGCATGGTCACCCAGGCGCGCGTGGCATTCGGCGGTATGGCGGGCATTCCAGCCCGCGCGCCCGGATGCGAAGCCGCGCTGACCGGCC
>DASQKE010000150.1:0-3542 GCA_035630675.1 Allosphingosinicella sp. | reverse complement strand
AGGAGATTTGACATGCTTGCACGAACCATGATCGCCGCCGCGGTGGCGCTGGCAACGCCCGCGCTGGCGCAACCGGCCGAATTGCGGCCGATCAGCGGGACGCGGCTCGACGTTGTCGCGACCGGCGAAGTGACCCGCGTGCCGGACGTCGTCCTGATCAATGCCGGCATCTCGACCCGCGCGGCGACGGCGAGCGAGGCGATCCGCGCGAACGGGGCGGCGATGGACCGGATGCGCGCGGCGCTGCGAACGGCGGGGATCGCCGCCCGCGACGTCCAGACCAGCTCGATCAACCTCGACGCCGACTGGCGCCATCGTCCGGACGGCGAGCAGACCTTCGCCGGCTACCGCGCCTCGCACCAGCTCAGCGTCCGCTTCCGCGACCCGGCCAATGCCGGCCGCATCCTCGACACTTTGGTTCAGGCCGGCGCCAACGAGATCAACGGGCCCAGCTTCGAGATCGCCGATTCGGCCGCCGCGCTCGACGAGGCCCGTACCCGCGCACTCGCGGCGGCGCGGGCGCGTGCCGAGCTCTACGCGCGTTCGCTCGACATGCGGGTGCGAAGGATCCTCTCTGTCAGCGAGGGCATGTCGACGCGGCCGACGATGATGGGGCGACAGGCGAATGTCGAGGTCTCCGGCACCAACATCGTCCTCGGCGAGGAATCGCTCGGCCTGAGTTTGACGGTCAGCTTCGAGCTCGAATGACCGGCCGACGCGCAGCCGGGTGGCCTATCGCGCCACGGCACCCTAAATCCGCCGCGTGACCGACACGCCCGCCGACCGCTTCAACGAGGAGAAATCCGCTTTCACGGTGCGCGGGTCGGATCAGCCCGACCTCGACGCGGGCATTGCGGCGATCCGCGGCGTCGTGAAGACGCTGCCCGTGCGCTCGGGCGTCTACCGGATGCTCGATGCCAAAGGCGACGTGCTTTACGTCGGCAAGGCGCGGGCGCTGCGCAACCGGGTGACCAACTACACCCAGGTCGCGCGGCTTTCGAAGCGGCTGCAGCGGATGGTGTCGCAGACCCGCTCGATGCAGATCGTCACCACCAACACCGAGGCGGAGGCGCTGCTGCTCGAGGCGCAGCTGATCAAGCGCTACCGGCCGCCCTACAACGTGCTGCTCCGCGACGACAAAAGCTTCCCCTTCATCCTGCTGCGCGAGGACCACGACTTCCCGCAGGTGCGCAAGCATCGCGGCGCGCGGCGGCACAAGGGCCAATATTACGGCCCGTTCGCCAGCGCGGGATCGGTGACGCGGACGCTGAACGCGTTGCAGAAGCTGTTCCTGCTGCGAAGCTGCACCGACAGCTTCTTCGCCACCCGCAAGCGGCCGTGCTTGCTCTACCAGATCCGCCGCTGCTCGGCGCCCTGCGTCGGACGCGTCGCCGGGCCGGATTATGCCGAGCTGGTCGCCGATGCGAAGGACTTCCTCGCCGGCAAGTCTACCAAGGTGCAGCAGAAGCTCGCCGGCCAGATGCAGCTCGCCGCCGAGGCGATGGACTTCGAGCTCGCCGCCGTCCTGCGCGACCGCCTCCGCGCTCTGACCTTCATCCAGGGCACGCAGACCATCGCCGCGGAGGGGCTCGGCGACGCCGACATCTTCGCTCTGGCCTGCAAGGGAGGGACGATGTGCGTCCAGGCCTTCTTCATCCGCGGCGGCAACAATTGGGGGCATCGCAGCTTCTTCCCCGCCCATACCGCCGACGTCCCCGAGGCGGAGGTGCTCGCCGCCTTCCTGATGCAATTCTATGAGGAGGTGCCGCCGCCGCGCCACGTGCTGCTCGACCGCGAGGTGCCGGAGATGGAACTGGTCTGCGAGGCGCTGTCGGAACGCGCCGAGCGCAAGGTGACGCTGCGCGTCCCGAGGCGCGGCGACCAGGTCCGGATGATCGCGCAGGCGAAGCGGAACGCCGAGGAGGAGCTCGACCGCCACCTCGCCGAGACCAGCACCCAGGCGAAGACGCTGCGCGCGCTGACCGAGATGTTCGAGCTGCCCGAGCCGCCCGAGCGGATCGAGGTCTACGACAACAGCCATGTGATGGGGACGAACGCGGTCGGGGCGATGATCGTCGCCGGGCCGGAGGGGCTGCGCAAGAACGCGTACAGGAAGTTCAACATCAAGCGGCCGGAAACGGCGCCCGGCGACGATTTCGCGATGATGCGCGAGATGCTGTCCCGACGCTTCGCTCGCCTGGAGAAGGAGGATCCGGACCGCAGCCGCGGCGACTGGCCGGACCTGCTGCTGATCGACGGCGGCAGGGGCCAGCTCTCGGCCGTCGTCGAGACGCTCGAGGACGCCGGCATCCACGACGTTCCGGTGGTCGCGATCTCCAAAGGGCCGGACCGCAACGCCGGCCGCGAGACCTTCCACCTCCCCGGCGGCCGCGAGATGGGCCTGCCGCCCAATTCGCCGGTGCTCTTCTACCTCCAGCGCCTGCGCGACGAGGCCCACCGCTTCGCGATCGGCGCCCACCGCCAGAAGCGCTCCAAATCGATGGCGGCGAGCCCGCTCGACGAGGTCCCCGGCATCGGCCCCAGCCGCAAGCGCGCCTTGCTGATGCATTTCGGCACCGGCCGCGCGGTCAAGAACGCCGCGCTCGAAGACCTCGAAAAGGCGCCGGGCATCTCGAAAACGATGGCCCGCGGCATCTACGACTTCTTCCACCCGAGCGGGTGAGGGCGGCTAGAGCCGCCGAAAGCGTGCCAGCGGCAGGCCGTGCCTTTCGACCCATTGATTTGAGGACTCGATCGCTGCTGCATTCGCCGCGAGCCACGCAGTCGCATCTGCCGCTGCAGCGGTCTGGGCCGTCGGGCGGGTCGTGCCTTCGGCTTCATGATGCTTCGGCATCAGCTCTCTCCGGTGGACCCGCTCGCCGGGCAGCGGTTCCAGCCGGGTCCGCGGACGACTCGGCCGGGGGTGGCGCCGGTATGTTCGCCGTCGGCGAGGACTTGGCTGCCGTTGACGAAGACGTGGCGCATGCCCGTCGCATATTGGTGTGGCCGGTCGAAGGTCGCGCGGTCGGCGATTATGGCCGGATCGAAGATCGCGACGTCGGCGAAGTAGCCCGGGCGGAGCGCACCCCGGTCGGCGATCCGCAAATTGGAGGCGGGGAGGGTGGTGAGGCGGCGGATCGCCTCCTGAAGCGGGATCAGCTGCTCATCGCGGACGTAGCGACCGAGCAGCCGCGCGAAATTGCCATAGGCGCGCGGATGGGGGTTCGACTGGTGGAACGGCTCTTCGGGCGCGAGGCTGCCCGCATCGGAGCCGAAGCTCATCCAGGGCAAAGCGACCTGCCGCCGGACATTTTCCTCGGACATCAGGAAATAGACGGTGCCGACGCGGCTTTGGTCCTCGATGACCAGGTCCATCGCGGTCTCCTCGGGGGTCTTGCCGCGCAGCCGCGCGACCTCGGCGAGGGTCTTTCCGGTATATTGGCGCAGCGCCGGGTTGCGGAACTCGACGAGGATCATCTGCTCGGGCCCCGCGCCGCGATAGAGATTCTCCCAGCCTTCGCCGGGCCTCTGCATCTCGGCAG
>DASQKE010000149.1:0-8439 GCA_035630675.1 Allosphingosinicella sp. | reverse complement strand
GACTGCGCCGGCGTCGGCGTCGAGCTCGCCTCCTTCTGAGGTCTCAGCCCGGCCCGCGGTTGCGGGCGCAGGGGCCGAGCGACTCGAGGATCAAGCGATAGTCGCCGCGGATCGAGACGGCTTCCGCGGCGCTCGCTTCGGACAGGCTCTGGGCCGGGAGGGCGCGCGGGAGGCCGCAGGCGAGCCGGTACCAGAGCAGGGTCTCGGACCGCGGCGCGACGGCGCTATCGTCGACCATCTCGGCGAGCGAGACCGCCCAGCGCGGCTGCTCGCCGGGGCGGCGAAGCACCGAGAGCGACACCGGCCGGCCCTCGGCGGTCTGGAGGAAGATCTGGGTCTCGCTCTCGCCGGGGATCGCGCCCGGCACATGAAAGGCACGGCCGATGGCGACGATGCGCGGCGGCGCGTCGCGGCCGATCGCCTCGCGAAGGATCGCGCGCAGGCGCTCCGCAAGTGCGACCGTGTAAGGGAGCTGGGAGTCGGGGGCGGCGAGACGCAGCTCGGCCGGCCGGCCCGGGACCGGCGCGGCGAGCAGGATGAGCTCGCTGCGCCGCGGCAGCCGCGCCGCGCGGCCGCGCGAATCGTTGGGGAGATCGACCAGCCAGCCGACTCGCGTGGGCAGGGTCGCGGGACTGCGAATCAGCGAAACGAGATCGGCTTCGACCAGAAAGCGACGGTGGCCGGCGGCGATTCCGGGGGCGTCGCGCTCGCGCAGCGCGACCGCGCGCACGACCCGAACATGCGCGGCCACCGGCGCGGCAAGAGCGAGGTCGGCGGCGTCGGCATAGGTCAGCGCCGGTGCGGCCGCCATGACCGGCGCCGGCTCGGGAGTGGCTTGCGAATCAAGGGCGTAGGTCGCCGGAGACGCGATCAGCAGGGCTGCACCGATGCTCGTGAAACTCATTATCAGCCCTCTCTCGCCGGCGCGCCCGGCGTAGCGAACGTCGCCTTAACGGTCGATTGCCGCGGAAATCAGCCATTGTTTCGCATCCCTACCGAGGGATTGCGTCGCCTTCCATGCCGCATTAGAGCAGCCAACTTCATCAGTCTCTCAGCGGGCAGGTGAACCGAAGCTGCATCGCTGCGTTGTGCCTGTGCCGGTCTGTCTAGGGAAATGGGAGTGTGGCTGACTAATGGCATATGCTGATCAAAGGATGAGCGCCGGCCGGATCTGGTCGATCATCATCGTTGCCCTGCTCCACGCAATTCTCGGTTACGCATTCGTCAGCGGACTGGCGATGAGGGTGATCGAGAAAGCGAGGGAAGACCTCAAGACCTTCGACGTCGAAGAGCCGCCGCCCCCCGAAGAGGAGCCGCCTCCTCCGCCGCCGGATCAGCCGACCCAGCCGCCGCCGATCTCGGCGCCACCGGTGATCAACCGGTTCCAGACGAGCAATCCGATGTCGGCGCCTCCGCCGCCGCCGCCCGCGCCCTTCAATCCGGCGCCCCCGGCGCCGCCGGCGCCCGTCGCGCCGACACCGCCTCCGCCTCCGCCTCCGCCGCCGCCGCCGAGGCAGGCCGCGCGGCCGCCGGTCCATCGCAGCGGAACGATCACCAACGACGACTATCCGGCCTCGGCGATCCGTGCCGAAGCGCAGGGAACCACGACGATCCGCATGTCGGTCGGCGCCGATGGCCGCGTCAGCGGTTGCACGGTCTCGCGGTCGAGCGGCAATTCGGCGCTCGACAGCACGGCCTGCAGCCTCGCAAGCCGCCGCTTTCGGTTCACGCCGGCGCAGGATACGAACGGCACCAACGTGGCGGGCAGCGCAACCCGGAGTGTCCGGTGGGAATTGCCTGAAGAGTAATCCGGGCGGCGACGTCCGATGCGAACCCTTGTCGATGAGAGGAAGTTGAGATCATGACTGCACCAGAAGCCGGGAGCGGCGAGAACCCGTATGGCCTGTTCCGTGCCCTTAGCGAAGGCGGCGTCATTGCCTGGGCGACGTTCGGCATCCTCGTTTTGATGTCGGCGGCGTCCTGGTACATCCTGTTCGTGAAGCTGTTCGAGCAGCAGAAAATCCTGAACCAGGGACGGCGCGCGCGCACCACCTTCTGGCAATCGGCGAACCTCAGGGAAGGGGCGCAGAAGCTCGAGAAGAACAGCGCCTATCGCCAGATCGTCGACGACGGCATCCGCGCCCTCGAGCAGCACGACAAGCTCACCGATCCGATCGACCAGCATGACTGGATGCAGGGCTCGCTGGCGCGCAGCCAGGGCGCGATCGCCTCGCGGCTCTCGACCGGTCTCGCATTGCTCGCGACGGTTGGCTCGACGGCTCCGTTCATCGGCCTGTTCGGCACCGTCGTCGGCATCTACCGCGCCCTGATCCGGATCGGCGCCGCCGGCCAGGCGTCGATCGACGCGGTCGCGGGCCCGGTCGGCGAAGCGCTGATCATGACCGCGCTCGGCCTCGTCGTCGCGGTCCCCGCGGTCATGGCCTACAACTGGCTGATGCGCCGCAACAAGGCGATCATCGAGGAGCTGGCGAGGTTCTCCAACGACCTTCACGGCTACATGATGTCGGGCGGCACGGTTCGCCCGGTGACGGCGACCGCGGCTGCTGGCCGCGGCACCAGCGGCACGACCACCGGCGGCACCGGCACCAGCGGCGGCGCGACCGGCGGCGGCATCGGCGGGACCACCGGCGGTACCGGCGCGGCGACCGGCGCGAGCACGACCGGTTCGGTCGGCGGCGCACCGGCCGGCGGCACGGCCCGCAGCACGCCTCCCGTCACTGGCGGCGGCGGCGCGAGCAACGTCAGCCCCGGCGGCACCACCTCCTCCGGCAGTATCGGCGGAACCACCAGCTCCGGGCCCAAGAAGGTCTAAAGCCAATGAGGCGGGACGGGGATCGCCCCGTCCCGCCGCCTCGCCTGCGCAACGCCCCGGAACCTGATCGATAGGAAGCAGATATGGCCATCAACGTCGGCCAGAACGAAGGCGAAGAAACCCCGATGTCGGACATCAACACGACGCCGCTCGTCGACGTCATGCTGGTGCTCCTGATCATCTTCCTCATCACCGTCCCGATCGTGATCCAGACGGTTCCTCTGGAGCTGCCCAAGGTCGAGTACGAGCCGACCACCACCAGTCCGCACAACGTCAGTCTCTCCGTCAAGGCGGCGGAGGGTCAGTGCGAGGTCTATTGGGGCCTCGAGAAGGTCGATTCGGCGAAGCTGCTCGAAAAGGCCGACGGGGCACTCAAGAAAGAGATCGAACGGCTCGGCGGGCCCGGCGCCAACATCGCCGACGAGGACATTCCCGAAGTGCATATCCGCGGCGACGTCAACACGCCGTACCGGTGCATCGGCGGGACCGTCTACACGATGCAGCGCGCGGGGTTCACGCGGGTCGGGTTCATCTCTGAGCCCACGCCCGGCGTCGAATTCGAATAGTATAGAGCCAGGAGTATCTTGAAATGGGCGCAGCGGTAGCGAGCTCCGACAGCGACGAACCGATGATGGACATCAACACCACGCCGCTCATCGACGTGATGCTGGTCCTCCTGATCATGTTCATCATCACCATCCCGATCCAGTCGCACGCGGTGAAGATCGATCTTCCGGTCAACGATCCGAACGCGGTCCCGCCGCCGATCGACCCGATCAAGAACAAGATCGTGATCATGCCCGACGGCATCGTCACCTGGAACGACGTTCCGGTCGACCTCGTGACGCTGCGTCAATATCTCGAGCTCAGCACCCAGATGCAGCCGACGCCGGAGCTCCACCTCCAGCCGCACCCCGAAGCGCGCTACGAACTCGTCGACCAGGTGCTTGCGGTGACCAAGTTCGCCCAGGTGACGGCGATGGGGTTTGTCGGCAACGAGGCCTACGTCAACGCCTTCTGAGCTCTAGCGGTCTCGCAAACAGGGGGAAAGGGCGGTCTTCGGGCCGCCTTTTTCTTTTGCGGTGCGACCCTAGCGTTCCGGCGCGTGCAGCGATGCGAACGGCTGCCGGTCGGCTCCGTCCAATGCGGAGCGGTCGCGCGCGATGCCGGCCGCGAAACGGAAGCCGACCCGGTCGCGGACGCAGCGAACGATGTCGAGGTCGGCCGGGATCGCCTCGAACCGCGCGTGGAGGCCGGCGGGAAAATGGACGAAGCGGACATGCGAGCTGCTCCGGTCGATCGTGACCTCGAGGGCGCCGCACTGAAGAACGGCTTCGGCAAGCCGCCCGTCATCCTCGGTGCACAAGGGGTCGAACGGGGAGCGATCCGTGCAGGCGACGCTTCCCTGAATCGGCGCGCGCGGGTTCTCCGCCAGTCCCTCCCAAATCTCGAGCACCACCACGGGCTGTGCCGCGGGCGCCTGGGCCTGCTGGGGCACGGAGCGGGAGCAGGCCGAGGCCGCGAACAGTGCCGCGAGCCCCGCCCTGCCGTACGAATTCACGCGGCGAGGCCTTCGAACTGCATGCGGGCGAGCCGGGCGTAGAGGCCGCCGCGGGCGTTGAGGACGTCGTGGCTGCCCTCCTCGACGATGCGGCCATGGTCCATCACCACGATCCGGTCGGCCGCGCGGACGGTGGCGAGGCGGTGGGCGATGACCAGGGTCGTGCGGCCCTCGAACAGGCGTTCGAGCGACCCCTGGACGAGCCGCTCCGATTCGGCGTCGAGCGCGGAGGTCGCCTCGTCGAGCAGCAGCAAAGGCGCGTCGCGGAGCAAGGCGCGGGCGATGGCGATGCGCTGGCGCTGGCCGCCGGACAGGCGCGCGCCGCCTTCGCCGAGGAAGGTGTCCAGGCCTTCGGGAAGCCGGCGGAGGAACTCGGCGGCGTTGGCGGCCTCGGCGACCTCCCACAGCCGCTCGTCCGGCGCGTCCCACAGCCCGTAGCGAAGATTGTCGCGCGCCGAGGCGGCGAAGATCACCATCTCCTGCGGCACCAGCGCGATCCGCGCGCGGACGTCGGCCGGATCGGCGGTGCGGAGGTCGACGCCGTCGACCCGCACGATGCCCGCGCCGGGATCGTAGAAGCGCTGGGCGAGGTTGAAGAGCGTCGACTTGCCGGCGCCCGAGGGGCCGACGACCGCGAGCGTCTCGCCGGGCGCGACCGTGAGGCTGAGGCGATCGAGCGCGCTCACCTCCGGGCGGGTCGGGTAGTGGAAGGTGACGTCCTCGAAGGCGAGCGTGCCGAGGGCAGGCTCGGGCAGGCGCGCCGGCGAGGCGGGCGCCTTGATCTGCGAAACCTGCGCGAGCAGCTCGGCGAGCCGGCTCGCCGCGCCGGAGCCGCGCAGCAGCTCGCCATAGACCTCGCTCAGGGCTCCGAACGCGCCGGCGACGATCCCGCCGGTGAGCACGAAGGCGGCGACGGTGCCGCCACTCACATTGCCCTGGCTGACGCCGACGGCGGCTTCCCACATGACGAGAGTGATCGAACCGAAGACCAATGTGATCACGATCATGGTCATGACGGCGCGCACCAGGATCCGCCGCCGCGCGGTGCCGTACGCATTGGCGACCGCGGCCTGGAAGCGCCCGGCCTCGCGCCGTTCCTGGCCGAACGCCTGGACGATCTTCATTGCGCCCAGCGTTTCGGCGGCGATCGCGCCAACGTCGGCGATCCGGTCCTGGTTGGAGCGCGAGATCCGGCGCACCCGGCGGCCGAGAAACACGATCGGCACGATCACGAACGGGATGACGAGCAGCAGTTGCACGGTGAGCGCGGGCGCGAGCGTGAACAGATAGACGATGCCGCCAATGCCCATCACCGAGTTGCGCAGCGCCACCGAGACGGAGCTGCCGACCACGGTCTCGATGATGGTCGTGTCGGCGGTCAGGCGCGACGCGATCTCGGAAGGGCGGTTTTCCTCGAAGAAACGCGGTTCGAGGCGAAGCAGATTTTCGTGGACGTCGGTCCTGACCGCCGCGACGACGCGCTCGCCGAGCAGCGAGATCAGGCTGAAGCGCGTCGCCGTCGCCAGCGCCAGCACGACGACGATCAAAAGCAGATAGTAGAAATGAGACGAGATGTCGCCGCTCTGGCCACCGAAACCGCGATCGATGACGCGGCGGAAGCCGTCCGGGATCGCCAGCGTCGCGCCGGCCGCGATCAGCAGGGCGAGCACGGCCCCCGCGATCATCGCCTTGTGGCGCAGCGCATAGCGCCACACCATCCTGAGGCTGCCGAGGCTCTTGGCCGGCGGTGGCTCGCTCCCCCCTGTCGTCATTCCGCCTGACTAGCAGCCGGCCCAGGGCGGCTCAATGGCGCCGGCAAGCGGCTTCGCGATGACACCGGTTATCCACAGGCAATGCGGGCGAGCGTTGACCGGCGCACGGATAACCCCCAAATGGATCGCGAATGCTTTACGACGCCTATGAAATGCAGCGCTCGCTGCTCGCGGGAGCCAGCACGCTCGCCAATATCGGCGCCGGCTGGCTGCAGAATCCCGTCAATCCCTTCGCTTATTCGAGCATGGGCCCGATCGTCGCATCCGCGCTCGATGTGTTCGCCCACGCCTCGGCGTCGCGCGGCAAGCCCGAATTCGGGCTCGAAAGCACGATCGTCGAGGGCCGGACGGTGGCGGTGCGCGAGGAAATCGTGCTGCGCAGGCCGTTCGGCCAGCTCAAGCGCTTCCGCCGCGAAGGGGTCGAGGACGGGCCGAAGCTGCTGATCGTCGCGCCGATGTCCGGCCATTATGCGACTTTGCTGCGCGGTACGGTCGAGCGCATGCTGCCGCGCCACGACGTCTACATCACCGACTGGCGCGACGCGAAGCTGGTGCCGACCGACGCCGGCCGCTTCGATCTCGACGATTATGTCGACTATCTGATCGCCTTCCTCGAGCAGATCGGCCCGGGCGCGCATATGCTGGCCGTGTGCCAGCCCTCGGTGCCCGCCTTTGCCGCGGCCGCGGTGATGGCGGCCGCGGACCATCCGGCGCGGCCGCGGTCGCTGACCCTGATGGGCGGCCCCGTCGATACGCGGGAGGCGCCGACGGCCGTCAACACGCTCGCCACCCAGCGCCCGCACAGCTGGTTCAGGCAGAATGTGATCGCGACCGTGCCCTTTCCCTATCCGGGCTCGGGCCGGCGGGTCTATCCGGGCTTCCTCCAGCTCGCCGGCTTCATGACGATGAACCTCGGCAGTCATCTCAACTCGCACTGGGAGATGTTCCGCCACCTCGTCGACGGCGACGGCGAGGGCGCTGACGCGACCAAGGAATTTTACGGCGAATATCGCGCCGTCTGCGACATGACCGAGGAATTCTATCTCCAGACGGTCGACGTCGTCTTCCAGCGCCATCTGCTGCCGAAGGGCAAGCTCACCCATCGCGGCCGCCGCGTCGATCCGGCGGCGATCCGCGACATCGCCTTGCTGGCGATCGAGGGCGAGCGCGACGACATTTCCGGCGTCGGCCAGACCAAGGCGGCGCTCAAGATCGCGCGCGGCCTGCCGGCGGCGATGAAGCATTACCATCTCGCCCGCGGCGTCGGCCATTACGGCATCTTCAACGGCAGCAAGTGGCGCGAGCAGATCGCTCCCGTCGTCGAGGGCTGGATCGCCCGCCACGACGGGTGACCGCGGTCAGGGATGGTTACTGGCGCGTTTACTATCTTTACTTGAGCCCGCCGAGACGAAGCGGCTCGCTCTTCTCGAAACGTGTCGGCGGTTTTTCTTCCCGCCGCTTTAACTAAGCATCAAATCTCTGCGTCTAGGACCAGCGGGTCAACGACCTGCCGGCATTGGATCCACATGTACCACGCTCCGGTTTCCCTGGATGTCGACGAGCAGGAGCTCGAGGGCGTAGACGTCGCGCCCGAGCCGAACGGCGCCGAGACCGGCAGCGAGCGCCTCCACGAGGCGCATCTGCTCCACGGGCAGATCGAGGCGCGCGCCTTGTTCGCCCCCTATTTCGCGATCACCGGCGTCAGCGCCGCTCTGCTGACGGCCTGGGGCATCTTCGGATCGGTCCGGCTCGAGCTGATCGTCGGCTGGGTCGCGATCGTCGCTTTCGGCAACTGGGCGGTCTGCCGCCGCGCGCTCGAAGCGGCGTCCTGGGGCGGGAAGGGCAGCCCCAAGCCCCGCCACAACTGGATGTGCATCGCCGAGGCGCTCGGCCTCGCCATCGTCTGGGCGTCGCTCCCGACCTATGCCTTCGCTACCCAGGCGCCCGAGGTCCAGATCGTGATCGGCGGCGCGATGGCGGCGATGGTCACCTCGGCGATCGCGCTCGCCGCGGTGCCGGCGGCGTCGCTCGCCTGGATCAGCGCGCTGACCGCCGCCTTCTGCGTCGCTTACTTCTTCGGCTCGCGTTCGCTCGATCCCAAGCTCGCGCTCACATTTCTCGGCGTCGCCGCGGTCGGCGTGTTCGGAGTCGCGCGCCTGACCCGCTGGACGTTCGAGCAGCTCCAGACCATCGCCCGGACCCGCACCCAGGCGGAATCGATCCGTTTGCTCCTCAGGGAATATGAGCATCGCGGCGTCGGCTGGCTGTGGCAG
>DASQKE010000148.1:0-11252 GCA_035630675.1 Allosphingosinicella sp. | reverse complement strand
CGCTCCGTCACGGCCGTTGCGGATATTGAGTACGGACCCTAGCCCGCTATCCTGCCCCCCGCTAAGGGGCTCGCGATGAGCGAGATCACAGCGGAAACGGTTGCCGGGCACGGGCTGTCGCCTGATGAATATGAGCGCGTGCTCCAAGCGCTCGGCCGCGAGCCGAACCTGACCGAGCTCGGCATCTTCTCGGTGATGTGGTCCGAGCATTGCTCCTACAAATCGTCGCGCATTCATCTGAAGAAGCTGCCGACCACCGCCCCCTGGGTGATTTGCGGCCCGGGCGAGAATGCCGGCGTGATCGACATCGGGGACGGCCAGGCCGCCATCTTCAAGATGGAGAGCCACAACCACCCCTCTTACATCGAGCCCTATCAAGGCGCGGCGACCGGCGTCGGCGGCATCTTGCGCGACGTGTTCACGATGGGCGCGCGCCCGATCGCCAACATGAACGCGCTGCGCTTCGGCCGCCCGGATCATCCCAGGACCCGCCACCTGGTCGCCGGCGTCGTCGCCGGGATCGGCGGCTACGGCAATTGCGTCGGAGTCCCGACCGTCGGCGGCGAAGTGAACTTCCACCCGGCCTATGACGGCAATATCCTGGTCAACGCGATGACCGTCGGCGTCGCCCAACAGGACAAGATCTTCTATTCGGCCGCAGCCGGCATCGGCAATCCCGTGGTCTATGTCGGCTCGAAGACCGGCCGCGACGGCATTCACGGCGCGACCATGGCCTCGGCCGATTTCTCCGAGGATTCGGAGGAGAAGCGCCCCACCGTCCAGGTCGGCGACCCGTTCACCGAGAAGCTGCTGATCGAAGCCTGCCTCGAGCTGATGGCCTCGGACGCGATCGTCGCCATCCAGGACATGGGCGCGGCCGGGCTTACCTCGTCGAGCGTCGAGATGGCTTCGAAGGGCGGCGTCGGCCTCGAGCTCGACATGGACGCCGTTCCCTGCCGCGAGGAGGGGATGACCCCCTATGAGATGATGCTCTCGGAAAGCCAGGAGCGGATGCTGATGGTGCTCAAGCCCGGACGCGAAGCCGAGGCGAAAGCGATCTTCAGGAAGTGGGAGCTGGATTTCGCGGTGATCGGGCGGGTCACCGACAGCGGGCATCTGGTCCTGAAATGGCAGGGCGAGACCGCAGCCGATATTCCCCTCGCGCCGCTCGCCGATGACGCGCCCTGCTACGAGCGGCCGTGGGTGCCGACGCCGAACCGCGAGCCGCTCGCCGACGATCCCCAATCCACCGACCTCGGCGGGGACCTGCTCAAGCTGATGGCCTCGCCCGATCTCGCCAGCCGCCGCTGGATTTGGGAGCAATATGATTATGGCGTCGGCGCCGATACCGTACAGCGCCCGGGCGGCGACGCGGCCGTCGTCCGCGTCCACGGCACCGACAAGGCCCTCGCCATCACCACCGACTGCACCCCGCGTTACTGCTACGCGGACCCGGTCGAGGGCGGCAAGCAGGCGATCGCCGAGGCCTGGCGCAACCTGTGCGCGGTCGGCGCCCGCCCACTCGCGGCGACCGACTGCATGAACTTCGGCAACCCGCAGCGGCCCGAGATCATGGGCCAGTTCGTCGGCTGCATCGAGGGCATGGCCGAGGCCTGCCGCGCGCTCGACTTCCCGATCGTGAGCGGCAATGTCTCGCTCTACAACGAGAACAAGAACGAGGACGGCAGCGGCTCCGCCATCCTTCCCACGCCCGCGATCGGCGGCGTCGGCCTGCTCGCCGACTGGCGCAAGGCGGCAAGGATCGCGTTCACCGACGATTTCGAGCTGGTCGATACCAATTATGGCGACGGCGGCGTGCGGATCGGGGCGACGATCCTGCTCGTCGGAGGATTCGGGGGGCATCTCGGCCAGTCGCTCTGGCTGCGCGAGATTCACGGCCGCGAGGAAGGTCCGCCGCCCCCCGTCGACCTCGAGGCCGAGCGCAAGGCGGGGGAGTTCGTCCGCGCCTGCATCGCCGACGGCACCTTCCTCTCCGTGCACGACATCGCCGACGGGGGCATTGCGGTGGCCGCCGCGGAGATGGCGCTGGCGGGCAGGCTCGGCGGCGCGCTGACGAGGGGCCCGCGCGACGACGGCCGGGCCGCCGACTGGTTCGCGGAGGACCAGGGCCTCTATCTCGTGACCACGCTCGCATCCTCGCTGGACGTAGAAGCGCGCGCGCAAGCCGTCGGAGTCCCGGTCCGTCACATGGGCAATGTGACCGGCGCGGATGTGCTGTGCTTCTACCATGAAGGCATACGCCGCGAGATCCCCCTCGACGAGCTGCGCCGCGCCCACGAGAGCTTCTTCCCGGCGCTGATGGGCGACGAACTCGCGGTGTCCTGATGCGGACAGTCTCGGAGATTCTCGAGCCGCCTGGTCCGGCCTCAAGCTGATCGCCCGCCGCCAGCGCCGGCCTTATGACCGCTTGGCTCGGGCCGCCACTTTTGCTAAGGTGAAGGTGCCGGCATAGGACCGGTTTTGCGCTGCCCGCCAACGGGCGGAAGCTTGATAGGCACGAATCGCCAACGCAAGTTGGCGAATCGCCGAGCGGAGGATTGGCTTCGGCCCGTCCGCTGTAAGGCACAGCCGGGGCCGGCGCCAGATCCCCTCAAAAGGACATCGCGCGTCGGCCCCCCCGGCCCCGAGAGATCCGGAATGCTCGTAACCGCCGTATTGCCCTTTTGCGATTTTAGGGGCGCGGCCACCCCCGGCTTCGCCATGCTCGCGCGGCCGCCCTGGCCGGACCCCGCCACCGGTCATCTGCGCGGCATCGGCGGCGTCAGGCGGCGCAATCTTCCCGGGTTCGATTCGTGGGTGGGCGAGGCTTCGCTCGTGTGCGGCATTCCCGCCATGGCCCTGGACCTGCCGCGCTGGCTGCCGGGCAGGGCGGGCACCCGCGTCGCCCTGGTGCGCAAGGCCTGCTATTTCGACGGCCTGATCAACGGCCGCTTCGAATTCCTCTTCCGGGTAACGCCCGAGCCCGCGTCTTTTGCCGAGGTCGGCGAGGTCGCCCGCACCCTGCTCGACAGGCCGGTGCGCGTGCCCAGGTTCGACGGCGGCAAGGGTCCGCGGCCCCTCGGCGGCCAATCGGGAGCGGTCGCGCGGCTGTGGGCGCACGCCACGGTCAAGCGCAACGCGAACCCGCTCCTCAAGGAGGTCCGGGCCGGCCGCGCCTTCGCGGTCGCGGAGAGCAGCGCCGCCATCGGCGAGGTGCCAAGCGGCGCTCCCGCGGGCGTCGAACTGCGCATCGACCAGACCGGCAAGCCCTTTGAGCTGTTCATCATCCATCCCCCCTTTTCGCAGGTTGACCAGCGGCGAACGCCCTATCGACAGGCATCGCGGACGCTGCGCACCTACCTGCTCCGCATGCTCCAGGACGTCGAGGCTCTCTCTCAAATAAGCGCGATCCCAGGGGCGCCCCTCGACGACGACCGCGTCCAGGCGGTGTTCAACGAATATACGCGCCACATCATCCGGTCGCGCGCCCAGGTGGAAGACACGACCGGTCTGTTCAATTATTGCTACGCCGCCTTCGCGCGCCTCTATCCGGGCCGCGTCGAGGGCTTGCGCCGGCAGGTCGTGAGCAGCGGCATGCGCCCCAACGTCAAGGCCAAGGTGCTCGATTTTCTCAAGGAAGTGGAAAGCGCGCAGACCTTCATACAAAATTTGGTGCAGGGAGATTATGTCATGGGCGACAAATATGAGGACATCACAGCGACCGGTCAGGGCATCGCAATCGGACGCAATTCCAGCGCGCGGGTCAGCGACAGCGTCAACCAGTCTCTGGACCCCCAGCTCATTTCGGCACTGAAGGACCTCGCGGCCAAGATCCGCGAGTCCGGCAACCCAGAGGCCGAGGTCGAGGCCGAGGTCATCGAAGCCGCCGCCAAGAAGGCGGAAGCGGGCGACGAGAAAGGCGCGATCGGCCACCTCAAGAAAGCCGCCGGATGGGCGCTGGGCCTGGGAACCACGGTGGGCAGCGTTGTGCTCTCCGCATTTTTGAAGTCGCATCTCGGCATCGGATGATCCGCGAGCGCATCGCGGTCGCCTGTTCACGCGTCGAGGGGCACGGCCGCAACGTCGAGCGGCCCGGCCGCAGCACCGTCCGGCAGGCTGCCACCGCCCGCCCGTCGGCCTTTTTCGAGCGCTGATCGGGCGATCCCGGTTTCGCCCGGCATCTATACAGAAATGGGGGCCGGTGTCGCCACCGGCCCCCACTGTCTCGGAAACCTCGCCGCGCCCCGAGAGGCACGGATCCGCCGCCGAGCGGTTTCGGGCGAGACGTTGGAACCGAAGCTCCGCAGTCTCCCGGGCTCCCCGTCAGGGCCGAGGCCCTGGCGGTTCGCCGCGGAGCGGGGCCCGAAGGTCCCGCCGGGCGTCTCAAGAACCCGCCGCCTTGCCGGCAATAGCGTCCGCCTGCGCATCCGCTCTGCCGTCCCGGAAGGCCTCGGCTCGCGCCTTAAGTCCTCCGAAGGGGCGACGGCTCCTTCAAGCCGCCCTTCCCTCGCTTCCTCGTCGATCTCCCGGGGGGAGACCGAAGCATCGGCTCGGGTCTGGCTGGTGAGGCTTCGAACGTCGCCGTCCGATGCGTCCCCCGCCGGGCTTCTGCCGAGGCTGCCGCGTTCACGAAGCCCTGGCTTTCACCTAGCTGCCGCTGTCGCGGCGGCTTCGTCAGCCGCCCTCGCCTTGCACGATCCGCCCCGAGGGACGTCCCGCTCCGGCTGTGGCTGGGGAGGCATCCGTTCCGTTGCCGGTCCGGGCGTCTCTGGCCACGGATCGAAGGTGACAGCGATTCCGATTCGCAGGAAGCGCGGACTGCCTGTGGATAATGAGGATAACGGGGATCGAAAAATCAGCGGACGCGGTCCGGATGCGCGGCCGCGAAGGCGGGATGCGACGTCGCCTCGGCATCGGCGCGCACCAAGGTCGGATAGTCGTCGAGCGGCACCTCGAACCGGCGCGCATTGTAGATTTGCGGGACCAGGAAGATGTCGGCGATGCTCGGTGCGTCGCCGATCAGGAAGCGCCCGGCCGTCGGCGCCGCCATCGCCTCCAGCGCCGCGAAGCCGTCCGTGATCCAGCGCGCGATCCAGGCCTGCTTCGCCGCCTCGTCCGCGCCGAGCTCCTTCTTGATGTGCTGAAGGACGCGGAGATTGTTGAGGGGGTGAATATCGCAGGCAATCGTCGCGGCGAGGGCGAGCGCGTGTGCCCGCTCGGCCGGGTCCGCGGGAACGATGCGCGGCTCGGGCCGGCTCGCTTCGAGATAGTCGCAGATGGCGAGGCTCTGGACGATGCGGTGCCCGTCTATTTCCAGCATCGGTACGAAGCCCTGCGGGTTCAGCGCCTTATAGTCGCCCATCCCCTGCGCGCCGAAGGCAAGGTCGATCGGCACCCGATCATAGTCGACGCCCTTGAGATTGAGCGCGATCCGCGCCCGGTAGCTCGCCGAGGAGCGCCAATAATCGTAGAGGACCGGCCTGCTCACCTTGCCGCCCTAGGGTCCGCACTCGATAGCCGCAATGGTGAGCCATAATGGAGATAGCGGTCGGTGAAGTCGCCGGCGTCGCGCATCCGGTCCCAGTCCTGGATCAGGATCACACGCTTCGTGCGGACGATCAGACCGTCCTCGCCGAGCTGGCGCAGCACCCGATTGACGTGGACCGGGGTCAGCCCGAGGGCGTCGGCGAGCTGCTCCTGGGTCATCGGAAGCTCGTAGCGGTGATTCTCGGCGAGGCCGACCTCCTCGAGCCGCAGCGAGAATTCGCACAAGATGTGGCAGACCCGGGTGTAGGCGTCGCGACGGCCGACATTGACGACCCATTCGCGGAAGATCGAGGAATCGACCAGAGTGTCGATCCACATCGCGACGCCGATTGCGGGCCGGGCGAGCGCCAGCTCGCGGATCGCGTCGCGCGCAATGAAGGCGATTTCGGCCTCGGTCAGGGTCTGGACATTGTGATCCGAGACCTCGAGCAGGCTGTTCTGGAGATCGAGGAAGTCGCCGGGGACGTGCAGCGCGATCACCTGCCGCCCGCCCTCGCCGGTGATCTTGTGACGGAAAGCGAAGCCCGACAGCAACAAAGCGCAGGCCTGCGGCCGGTCGCCGTCGCGGACCAGATGAGCGCCCGCCGGCAGGCTGCGCGCCTGGTACGGCAGAGCCAGCAGAGCCTCGCGATCGTCCGCGGCGAGGCCGGCCCGCCGTTCGAACTTGCGCACCATCGGCATCAAAATCTGCTCGCCGGCCCTGGACGATTGTGCGTGCACGCGATCTCCCCCCTGTCGAACGAGCGCATAGAGCTCATGGCGGACGCGGCCCTTACCTGGATCAAGCTTTCCGCATTTTGAACACGATTCCCGACTGTTAGCCAAGGGCGGGCGGCGATCGCGCGACTGCCGATGGCGGCCCGCCGGGCTCGGAACTTAACCTAGATTAGACCGTTCCCCACCATGGCACTGCGGGTGCGCTGATTTCCCCTCTGTCCTGTCCGGCTTCCGCGGCGTGTCCCGGTTGGAACGCCGCAGCCGTTGCAAGCTGAGGAGAGGATATGCCCATGACGCCGCTGAGCTCCGATCGATGACCGGCGACAGCCCGACGACGCTGCGGACCCTGGCCGAGCAATGCCGCCGCCTCGCCCGCGGTGCGAGCACCGGCGAGGTCGCCACGTCTCTCAAGGAGATCGCCGCCGGCTACGACAATCTGGCCGCCCGGGCCGACGCGAAGGGGAAGCCGCCGACTCCGGCTCGCGACTGAGCTCCGCACCACTCCTGTCGAGTGGCGACACGCGGATTTCCGGTCTTCAGATTGTCAGATCGAGAGCCTCGCTCGGCTTCCGAAGCCGAGCGCAACGCTCACGATTGCTCGGCGGGCGCCATGAAGGCGTTCAACGCGGCGAGTCGCTCGGCCTTCTCGGCGTCCTGACGGTCGCGCATGGTGCTGGTGCGGGCGGCGCGATCGGCCATGCTCTCCCACGCGGCGGCGGCGCGCAGGCAGCGCTCGCGGACATTGTCGAGAAGAGCGGATTCGGCGTCGGCTCGGGCATCGATCGCGCGAGCGCGGTAGAAGTCGGACTGGGCAGACATGGAATTCCTCTCAACGCCCCGCAAAGATCGTCCGCCGCGGCCCCCGCCGCTCCGGTAGTCGGCTCCCGGCCCCTCTGCCGCATGGGCGAAGGGGCCGGGTCCATCCCGCGCTCGCGCGTGGGCGGGAAGCTGTTACGCCGCCTGGATGTTGACCGCGCTGGTCTTGCCGCGACGGTCGGTCTCGAGGTCGTAGGAGACGCGCTGGTCGCGATCGAGCGTGCGCATGCCGGCCTGCTCGACGGCACTGATGTGCACGAACGCGTCATTGCCGCCGCCTTCCGGCGAGATGAAGCCGTAGCCCTTTTGCTCGTTGAAGAATTTCACGGTTCCGATGGTCATTTGCTTTTTCCTTCTGGGGCGGGCCGCCATTCGGCCCTCCGGTGCTAGGAGAGGCGAGAGAGAAGGAAAAAGGAGCCGCAAAGCGCCAAAGACCGTCAATTTGCGACTGGTAGCAGACCGGCATGTAGACCTGCGGGCCGCAAAAAGCAAATTGCGCCCCCGCGAACGCCGCCCGCCGGGGCTGTTCCGGGAGAGAGCGCGCCGCTAGCAATTGCCGAGGTTTCAGGGTGGAGGCGGAATTGCGCACGACGCGGATCGCATCGACGATACACAAATGGCTGGCGCTGCTGATGGCGATCCAGATCCTGTTCTGGTTCGTCAGCGGCCTGTTCTTCGCGATCGCGCCGATCGAGCGCGTCCGCTCCGAGCATATGAAGGCGGAGGCGCCCGCGGCCCCGATCGCGCTCGCCGACGCCGCGGCCGGGCTGCAGCGCATCGCCGGCGAGGCGCCGGGCGAACGGATCGAGGTCCGCGCGATGCTCGGCCGGCCGGTCGCATTGGTGAGCCCGCGCGAGGGTGCACCGCGGCTTTACGACCTCGCCGAAGGACGCCGGGTCTCGCCGATCTCCGCGGCGCTCGCCGCCGAGATCGCCGAGGCCGACCATGCCGGCGACCAGCGTGCGGTCCGGGTCACTCTCGTCACGGCGGAATCGCCCGAATATCGGGCCGCCCTTCCCGCCTGGCGGGTCGACTTCGACGACGGCGCCAACCGCGCGCTCTACGTCGCGCGGGACAGCGGCACCGTCACCGCCCGCCGCTCGACCTTGTGGCGCGTCTTCGATTTCCTGTGGGCGCTCCACATCATGGACTTCGAGAACCATGAGGATTTCAACACGCCGCTGCTGATCGTCGCCACCAGCCTGGCTTTGGTGATGATCGTCAGCGGCATCATCCTGTTCCCGGTCCGCCTCGGCCTCACCGCCTGGCTGAGGCGCCGGCGCAATGCGAAGGCGCCGGCGGAGACCTGACCGCCCTCAATCGCCCGACGCGGGCGCTTTCGCGGGCGCGGCATCGGCGCTGTTGCTGAGATTGGCGTCGGACACGTCGTCGCCGCCGAGCTCGTTCGGCAGGGTTTCGGCGAGGTTCGCCGCCGCCGCCGCCGCGGCCTCGTTCGCGGCATCCGTTTCCGCGCCCTGCGTGCAGGCGGCAAGCGCCAGCATGGCGGCGCCGGGGATCAGGAAACGGATCATCTGTGCATTCTCCTTGCGCTCGCGAGCGGCGCCGAAGCCTAGTCGATCCGGAGCCTGAGGAACAGCATCGCCCCGTCCGGATCGCCCCCATAGGACGTCTCGAGCCCGCGCGGCACGAAGTTCAGCGCATAGAGGCCGCCGACGCCGAGCCGGACATGGTCGGCGACGCGCAGGTCGCGGATGACGCCCGCCGAAACCTTGGCGACGTCGAACACCGGCCCGTGATGCCCGCCGGCCGAGAGCAATTCGTTGGTTTCGATCCGCTCGGCGCGCGCGAACAGGGTCCAGTCGCCGAGGCCGGCCGCGGCCTCCAGCGCGAAGGCGTCGAGCCGGTCGTGCCCCGCCGAGCGGCGTCCCCAGGCGAACGTGGTCGACATCCAGCTCCGCTCGCCGAAGCGCCGCGTCCAGATCGCGCTCGCCGACCAGCGGGTTTCGTTCTCGTCCGGCTCGAGCTGCTCGGGCGCGACGAGATGGGTCCAGCTCGCCTGCAGCGCCAGCTCGCGAATCGGGTTGATCGAGATCCGGGCGGCGGTCGAATCGAGCGGGCCGGTCTCGATGTCCCAGCGGTCCTGGTTCGGCTCGCGCCCGTTGAAGCGCGAGGCGTCGATCATCAGGTCGCCGAGCACCAGGCCGGCCGTGACGACGCCGAACGCGATATGGGTCGAATCGAGCCAGTGGTGGCTGATCGGGGCCTCGGGCGAATCCATCGCCGACATGCGGTGCATGAAAGCGGGCGGGCCGAACGCGGGCGCGCCCGGGAGGCCGCCATAGACGAACAGGCTCGCACCGGCGCCGACGCGGATGCTCGCGCTCGCCGACAGCTCGATGAAAAGATCGTGGGGATGCTGGCGGTCGACCAGAGTCGTCGCGCCGTCCGCGGTCTCGCCGGCGGCGAGATGCAGCGGATAGCCGCGCGCGCCCATCAGCGGATCGGGGCTCAGCATGGCGCGGAGCTGGAGCATGCCGCCGCGCCCGAGGCCCCTCCGCGCGTTCCCCATCACCATGCCGGAGACGAAGCCCATCCCGTCGCCGCGCGGAACCTGCTGCCGGTCGTAGACCGCGTTGACCAAGGCGTGGCCCATGAGCTGCCAGTCGCCGGTCGCGCGATGCACGCCGCCGTGGATCGCGCTGTCGGGCTGCCAGGCCGTGCCCGCGGCCTCGCGCTGCATCGGATGGGTGCCGTGCGCGCCGCGCGGCGTCCCTGTCGGATAGATGCCGTCGTCGACCTCGTGGCCGGCATGCGGATCGGCGGGCTCCGAGACCGGCGCCGCCGCGGCGCGGTGCGCGGCATGGGGATCGGGCGCCTGCTCCGCCTCCGGGCGGGCAGGCGCGGGAGCCGGCACGGGAGCGGGCGCCGGAGCAGGCGCGGGCGCCGCTTGTCCGTGTCTGCCGTGCTGCGAATGGTCCGCATGCTGCGCGGAGGCAGCGGCGGATGAGAAAGCGGCCGTGGCGCAGGCGGCAAGGAACAGATGCTTCACTTGGTACTCCGTTCCAGAATCTGGATGAGCTCGCCGGCCTTGCGCCGCTGCTCCTCGGGATCGCCGCCCTGGATGGCGGCGACGATGCAGTGATTGAGATGGTCCTTGAGAAGCTCGGTCTCGACCCGGCCGAGGGCGGCGCGCACCGCCTGGATCTGGGTGAGGATGTCGATGCAGTAGCGATCCTCCTCCACCATCCGAGCGACGCCGCGCACTTGACCCTCGACCCGGCTGAGCCGGTTCAGAAGCCTGGGCTTGTCATTATGTTCCATTCGCGCCTCCTCTGCCGCTCACATATACCCTCCTGGGGTACTTGACAAGATACCCTGTGGGGGCATATTCGACGAGCTAGAAAGGAGCCTTGCGATGACGGCTCACGCCCGGAATTCCCACCACGGCGGTCATGGCGGCGGCCCGCTGGCGACGTCCTTCCACGCCACCCTCCACTGCCTCACCGGCTGCGTGATCGGCGAGGTCGCCGGCCTGATGATCGGCGTCAGCCTCGGCCTCTCCACCTTCACGACGATCGCGCTCGCCACCGGCCTGGCCTATCTCACCGGCATGAGTCTCGGCCTCGTGCCGGTGATGCGGCGCGAACGGATCGGGATGGTCGCCGCGCTCAGGATCATATGGATCGGCGAGGTCGTTTCGATCGGCGTCATGGAGCTCGTCATGAACTGGGTGGACTATGAGATGGGGGGCATGGCTGCGCCTTCAGTGACGAGCTGGATGTTCTGGCGCGGCATCCTGCTTGCCGTCCCGGCTGGATTTCTAGCCGCCTGGCCGGTCAATTACTGGCTGCTCAGCCGCAACCTCAAGGGCTGCCACTGACCGAAACGGCGCGGCCTCAGCGGCTCTGCTGCCCTTGCTGCTGGTTCATGCGCTCGCAGCAGGCGGGACGCTGGCCGTCTGGTCCGGGCTGACAGCAGGGACAGTCGTGGCGCTGCCCTTCCCGGTGCTGGCCGGGCTCGCCGTGGCCCTGCTGGCCGTGCCGGGCATGGTCCGCCTGGCCGTGCTCCCGGTGTTGCGAATGATCGGCGGTCTGCGCGGCCGGCTGGGCGGCGGCGGGGCTCGCGACCGCGAGCGCGAACGCGGCAATGACGAACTTCATGATCGGTCTCCGGGCAGAATGAATCGGGCCTTTTCTACTCTTCACGAAAGT
>DASQKE010000147.1:0-13766 GCA_035630675.1 Allosphingosinicella sp. | reverse complement strand
CCGGAACCGAGGCCGAAGCGCGGGCGCGCCAGTGGGCGGTCGCACGGCTGACCGCGCTCGGCTTCAGCAACGTCCATGTCGAGCCGTTCGAGATGGACGTCTGGGTGCGCGGCGAGGAGCGCGCCGAGATCGTCTCGCCCTTCCCGCAGCGGCTCGTCGTCACCGCGCTCGGCAATAGCGGCGCAACGCCGGCGCGCGGCCTCACCGCCGAAGTGATCATGTTCGAGACGATCGAGGATCTCGAGCGCGCGCCGGACGCCAATGTCCGCGGCAGGATCGTCTTCGTCAGCCACTTTATGCGCCCGACCCAGGACGGCTCGGGATACGGCTATTTCGGCCGGGCGCGGCGCGAGGGCCCGTCGATCGCCAGCCGCAAGGGCGCCGCCGCGATCGTCATCCGCTCGATCGGCACCGGCCATCACCGGACGCCGCATACCGGCGTGCAGGACTGGGCCGACGGCGTCCGGCCGATCCCGGCGGCTGCGCTTTCGATCCCGGACGCCGAGCAGCTCCAGCGCATCTTCGCCCATGCCGGCGACCCGCCGGTGCGGATGACCCTGATCCTGACCCCGCGCAACATCGGGCAGCGCCAGTCCGGCAACGTCATCGCCGACGTGCCCGGGCGCGATCCCGCCGCCGGCATCGTCCTGGTCGGCTGCCACCTCGACAGCTGGGACCTCGGCACCGGTGCGCTCGACGACGCGGCCGGCTGCGGCATCGTCACCGCCGCCGCCTTCCGGATCATGCGCGCGGGGCCTCCGCTGAGGACCATCCGGATCGTCTGGTTCGGCGCCGAGGAGGTCGGCCTGTTCGGCGGCTTCGACTATCTGCGCCGCCACCGCCGAGACAATCATGCCGTCATCGCCGAGAGCGATTTCGGCGCGGACCGCGTGTGGCGCTTCGACAGCCGCCTCAATCCGGCCGCGCGGCCGGTCGTCGACGAGATCGCCCGCTTGCTGTTCCCGCTCGGCATCGTGCGCGGATCGGTGACCGAGGCCGGCGGCTCCGACATCGGGCCGCTCTCCGCCTCGGGCGTGCCGACGATCGAGCTCCAGCAGGACGGCACCCACTATTTCGACCTCCACCACAATGCCGACGACACGCTCGACAAGATCGACCCGGCGCAGCTCCGGCAGAACGTCGCCGCCTGGACGGCGATGCTCGCGGTGGCGGCGGAGGCGCCGGGGCCGTTCGGGCCGGTCGCGGCTCAGGAGTGAACGCGCCTGAACTGAACGGGGACAAGCCCGAATAAGCCCCTGACTTTCTTACGGGACTATTCGGCGCCGACGTGGTACCCAGACACATCGGACGTGTCTTGCGCGACAGCTTTCGCTGCGAAGTCCGATGACCTGCCGGGCATGGCTTTCGCTTCGCGAGCCTCCGGTCATCCGAGGCTTCGGCCGTGGAATTCTTTGTGGCAGTCCCACCGGAAGCAGCGAGCAGCCTCGCAATGGCGCTGATCGTGTCGTCGCAGGCTCCGCTCGTCCTGCTCGACGACGATCTCCGCGTCATCGCCGCGAGCAACTCCTTCTGCAACGCCTTCGAGATTCGCCAGCCGGGGCTGGTCGGCGCCCGGCTCGCCGATCTGGGCGCGGGCGAATGGAACGTGCCGCAGCTCAACTCCCTCCTCCAGGCGACGATTGCCGGCATCGCCTCGATCGACGCCTATGAGATGGACCTTGTCCGCGCCGGCGCGGAGCCCCGCCGCCTGGTCGTCGGTGTCCGGAAGCTCGATTATTTCGACGCCGACAATATCCGCCTCGTGCTCTCGGTGCTCGATGTCACCGCGGCGCGTCTCGCCGAGAAGCTCAAGGACGACCTCGTCCGCGAGAAGCAGATCCTGCTCCAGGAGCTCCAGCACCGCGTCGCCAACAGCCTCCAGATCATCGCCAGCGTCCTCATGCAGAGCGCCCGCAAGGTCCAGTCCGACGAATCGCGCGCGCATCTCCACGACGCCCACCACCGCGTCATGTCGATCGCCACGATGCAGAAGCAGCTCGCCGCGTCGCGGCTCGGCGAGGTCGAGCTGCGCCCCTATTTCCGCGACCTCTGCCGGAGCATCGACGCCTCGATGATCGGGGACCATAATCGGCTCAGCCTGACCGCGACGGCGGACGAGACCAAGGTCGACGCGGACGTCTCGGTCAGCCTCGGCCTGATCGTGACCGAGCTCGTCATCAACGCCCTGAAGCACGCCTTTCCCGGGAACGATCCGAGCGGCAGGATCGAGGTCGACTATCTCTCCGGGGCCGCCGGATGGACGCTGTCGGTCTCCGACAACGGCAAGGGCATGCCGGCAGCCGACGATACGAAGCCCGGTCTCGGCACGGGTATCGTCGAAGCGCTGGCCAAGCAGCTCGGCGCCACCGTCACCGTCGCCGCCGCCGCCCCCGGAACGAAGGTCTCGATCGTCCACGCATGAGCGTTCGCGAGCGACGGTCGATCTCCGGCGCTTCCGGAAAAGGTTGGTCGGGGAGACAGGATTCGAACCTGCGACCCTCTGCTCCCAAAGCAGATGCGCTACCAGGCTGCGCCACTCCCCGAGCGTCCGCAACTAACGCGGAGGCGCGCGCAGACGCAACCGCAAAGGCACCGCCTTATCCGACCAACTCCGGCAGCCGCGAAAGATTGCGGGACAAGGCAACCTCCGTCGCGCGGTCGAGCACGAGTTCCTCATTGCCCATCAGCAGGCTGAATGCCTCGACCGGACGCAACGGCATCTCGTCGAAGACCAGTTCTTCCGGACGTCGGCTCAGCCGGATCCTGGTCGATCCCGGCGCCTGCTCGATAAAGGTGTCGAAATGGGTGAAGTTGTTGTCGCGCAAGTCGAGCACCGGCTCCCGCGACTGCATCATCTTCTCCTTGAATCCGACCGCGCTGCCATAGCTTACCATATGCTGGATGAGCCGCCTGAAGAGCTTCGGCAGGATCGGCGTGTCAGTGGTGATCGACGCGAAATCGACGGCGTCGAAGCCGGCGCTGGTGCCGTCTTCGCTCCAGACGCCGCTGCCGGCGGCGACCGCGTCGGCAACCGCGGCAGTCAGCGCGCCACGAAGATCGCTGAACAGCCCCGTATAATAGGTCGGATAAGCGAGTCCCTCGTACAGGGCTGCCAGGTTGAAGCTCCCCTGCAGCCGCTCAGCGTCGAGGCGCACTTCGGAACCGTCGGGCTCGGGGAGGGCGCCCGCGTAGACGAAAGAAATCGGACGGCGGTTCTTCTCGACCGCCCGGGAGAGGATATAGCCCGGCGTGCCGTCGTCGGCACTCAATACCGTCGAGCCGGCGGGATCCCACACGACATTGCGGATGCCGGCAAAATCGATCAGCCGCGCCCGGGCTGCGTGCGCCCAGCGGTCGGGCTGATGGTGAGTACCGCCCCCTCCGGCCGAATAATGCGTTTCCAGCGTGTCGATCGCCTCGATCCGCAATTGCACATGTCCGCGTGGATTGATCTTGGCCGGTGGACCCGCCAGCCGCGCCAACAGGGTCGGATCGGCCGGCCGAAAGCGCAGCGAATCCCCGTCGGGCTGATAACCGCGTACGTGAAAAGTGCCGGCGATTGCGACGAATGGCATCATATTTCTCCCAGAGGCGAGCGTCCGCGTTCGTAAGACCGAGTGTGCGGATCCTAGGAGAGCTGCGGGGAAGAGGCCGTGACGGGGGTCACGCTGGGGCCGCCTCGCGCGCCGCAAAATTGGTGGGCCCGGAGGGATTCGAACCCCCAACCTAGCCGTTATGAGCGGCCGGCTCTACCGTTGAGCTACAGGCCCCGCCCGCGAATAGCCGAGCGCGTCGGGGAGCGCCAGACGGTCAGGGCGCGGCCCGCGCGGCAGCGACGATTTCCTCGAGCGCGGCGGGGGCGACGGCGCGGCGGGCGAAGAGGTTGAACATTCCGTCAAACCAACGGTAGAAGGTATCGAGGTCGGCCAGATCGCGAACGTAGGGCGTATGGCCAGGTTCCACCGTCGGCGAGTGGAACGAGATGCTGAAAAAGCGCAGGCCGTCGTCGAGCAGCTGCTCGACCGCGTCCATCGCCTCGCGCAAGGGAATGCCCTCCGGCGTCAGCGCGATCCGGTTGAGCAGCCCGGTCCGCGCGAGCAGGCCGCGGCCGCGCGGAATGCGGCCGGCGCGGTCGTAAAGGCGGCTGCCCTGCCGGCGCAGGCGGCCGGTATAGGCGACCGTCAGCGGCAGCTCGATCAGCGGTCCCACCCGATACGGCTGCGGCTCGAAATCGGTGAAATCGGGGCCGCCCTCGCCGCTGTAATCGTGGAGCGGCCGCACCGAGGAATCGGCTTCGTAGCCCGCTTCGGCGAGCAGCCGCGCGGTATTGGGGCCGACGCCGTAGCGGCCGGCACGGTAGACGATCGGGCGGCGGCCGATGCCGTTCTCGATCGTCTCGGTCAGGCGCAGCAGCTTGGCCCGCTCGAGCGCTTCGGGAAGGTTGCCCGCGAAGCTGTTGGCGCGATCGAGCTCTTCCTCCAGCGGCGGGTTGAGCCAGGGGTGGAGGTGGGTCCCGACCGCGCATTCGCCGCGCTCGACGAACTCGCGCAGGGTCGGCACGCAGCGTATGTCGTTCGCGATCGGCCAGTCGACCAGATAGACCGGCTTCACGCCCGCTTCGCGCATCCGGAAATGGACCTTGGGAAGCGATTCGGCGGCGCTGGTGCCGTGGCGGTCGCGCGAGGTCGGCTGCGACCAGTCGAACTCCTCCTCGGTGTCGACGAAGATCGCGAAGCGGCGGCCGAAGCTCTCCGGCAGATCGAGATAGGCGCCCGGCGGCGGCGGACGGTCGAGCCGGCCGTGCTCCGGGCTTTGTGCCTGTGTTTCCCCCGTCACCCTTTGCCTTCGCCGCCCTGCCCGGCCGTGCGTTCGGCGGGTTCGTGCGGCGGAAGATAGAGCGAGAAACGCGTCTCGCCAACGACCAGCGCGCCGCCGACCGCTTCGGCGAGATTGCGCACCAGCCGGAGCGAGAAGCCGAGGCCGAGCACGGGCGCGCCGGGCCAGTCGCCGTCGGGGCTGTAGCCGGGGTCGAGCAGAGCGCGCTCGCTTATGCCTTCGATCGCGCGCGGACGGTCGATCGACAGGCACAGCATCTTCTCGCCGGCGAGCGGCCGCAGCATCATCGAGGCGGCGATCGTCTCGCCCTCGCGGGCCAGGCCGATCGTGGCCGCGAGCAGGCGCGAGAACATGCGCTCGGCGGCGCCGGCCTCGACCCGCGCCGCCGGCAGATCGCGCGCGATCTCGATCGCGATGCTCGCCCGGCGCTGGCCGGCGACGCGCTCGTAGCTGTCGTGGAGGCGGCAGATCATGGCGACGGCGTCGATCGCGCTGTCGTCGAGCTCGAGCCGGCTGGTCTCGATCCGCGCTGCGGTGTCGAGGTCGTCGACGGCGGTGAGGAGGCGGCCGGCCTGCTCCATGATGTCGCCGGCGCGGGCGCGATAGCTCTCCTCGGCCGGGCCCATGAACTGGCCGTCGATCATCTCGGCGAACCCGACGATCGCGTTCAATGGCGTGCGCAGCTCATGGATGAGCTGGCGCAGCGAATCGGCCGGGAGCTGGGTCCCGAACAGGCCGTCGCCCCCGGCCGGGCCGGCGCCGCGGGCGACCTCGTCGAGCCGCGGCCGCCGGGCGCTGCCGCGATAGCCGAGAAAATGGCCGCGATGGGGATCGAAGAAGGGCACGCCGGCGATCCGCCAGTCGCCGGACGCCGGTCCCTCCCCGGCGACGCTGAAGCGGGCGTCGCGGAACGGCGCGCGCTTCTCGAACGCGCCGGCCGCCTGGCCGTCGACGCCGAACTGGCCGCGCTCCGCGATCGAGGCGATGCTCTGCCCGACCAAAGGTCCGCGCGCCGCGCCGGCGACCCAGAGAATGATGCCGTCCGTGCCGCATTCCCAGCGGAACGTGTCGGGCTCCGCCTCTCCCGCATCGGGCTCGGCGGGCTCGGGCGGGGACGGCGGCGCCGCCTCTTTGTGGCGGCGATAGGCCTCGATCCGGGCGACGAGATCGCGGATCTGCGCCTCGCCGCGCTCCGCCGCCGGGCTCGCCGCGCCTTCGGGCGAACCCAGAGCGAAGTCGCTCGATCCGAACGAGGCGAGCGCCTGCTCGACCGCGCGCGGCAGATCGCGGCGGTGGCGCAGCAGGCCGCGCGCGGTCGGCGTCAGGCGCGGCAGGACTTGGATCCATTCGTCCGCGTCCAGCCGGCAGGTCGCGATCAACGGCTGCGCGACCGAGGCATGATCCTCGGCGAAGAAGGCGAGCAGGCCCGGATCGACGCGGCGCCAGGACAGCATCCGCGCCGCCTGCTGGCGAACGGCGAGGCCGACCTCGTCGCGATGCGCCGCGAGAAAGGAAAAGGCGCGGTCGGCATCGGCCCCGCCGCCGCCGGCGCGGCGCTGGGCCATGACGTCGACAAGCTGGCGCCACTTGGCCGCGCGCCCGCCAGGCCCGCTCTCGGCCTGGGCCATGACTGTCGCGATCATGTCGTCGAAGCGCACGGCCATCCTCGCGTCACGGGAGCCGGCGGATAGCCGGACATCAGCGGGTTAACGAACGGGCAGGCAATTCGGAAGGCGCCATTTCGAGGCGTCGCAAATCGGGACTCGGCCTGGCAAAGAAAAAGGGCGCCGGCACGGTGCCGACGCCCTCGTTCCCGTTCATGTCCTAGGGTCAGGCGCCGCGCTGCTGGAGCCAGAGCAGCCAGAAGGCGGCGAGCTCGGCGCGCGGGCCGGTGACGGCGCGGAACGCCGCCTCGGCCAAGGGACGCTGGTTCGAAAGCGCGTAAGCGATCCCGAGCCGGGTGTTGACGATATTGGCGTCGACGCCGCCCTTCTGCAGCGCCGCCTGATAGAGCGCGATCGCCTCGGGATAGCGGGCATAGCCCAGGAAGGCGTCGCCGGTGCGCAGCGCGGACGTGCCGGTCGCGGCGGCGAGCGCGGCGCGCTGCGAGACGGGCAGATCGGCACGATCGGCCGGGAGGCGGCCGCCGGCGACCTGGCTCAGCTCGCGGAAGGGCGAGCGGCTGAGATCGACCATCCGCCGCGCGACGCCGGCGTCCAGCACCGCCTTGGCCTCGGCCGGATAGCCGCCCTGGTTGAGCGTATTGGCGAACTCGTAATAATCGCGCTCCCCGGCGAGCGAGCCGGACGCGAGCATCAGCCGCGAGACGTCGAGCTGGGTCGCCGCGTCGAGGCTGCGGACCTCGCGGAAGATCGCCAGCGCGTCGCGCCAATGCTCCGGCGTCGGATAAGCGGTGACCAGAGCGCGGCCGAAGCCGACCGCCTGGCCGCGCAGCTGCGGGTCGCGCGAGTCGTAAGCGCTGCGCAACGCGAAGCGAAGCCAGGCCTGCGGCACCGGCTGGCCGGCGGACTGCTTGGCGGCGATCGCCTGCTGGAGGAGCTGGAAGCCCTGGACGCCGTTGCCGCGCTGGATCCGGATCGAGGCGAGGGTTCCGAGCGTGTCGGCATCGTTGGGACGAAGCTGAAGAAGCCGGGTGGCGGCGCGTTCCGCGACCTCGAACTGCTGCTCACGCACCGCGAGGCCGAGCTGCACGTCGAGATAGCCCGGAAGCTCCGCCGCCGGCACCTGGCCGCTGGCGACGAGGCCTTCGATCGCCTCGATGATCCCGCGATTGTCGTTGCGCTGGCGCGCGATCCTGAAGGCGAAGCCGGAGACCGCATAGCGGGCGTCGGCGCCGCGGGCGGCGGCGCGGGCCGCTGCCAGAGCGGCGTCCTGCGCCGCGACATCGGTGCCGCGCTCCGCCGCCTCGAGAGCGACGAGGGCGGTGCGCTCCGCCGGGGTGAGATTGAGCGTCCGGCCCTGGGCCTGGACCTGTGGGGCGCGCTGCTGGCCGCGGGGGGCCCGCTGCTGCGCGTCGGCGGCGGTGGAAAGGACGGCCGAGGCACCGAATGCGAGCGCCGCGCCGAGCGCGAACCGGGATACCGACATCATGACGTGGGAGGCCTCCTGTTTTGCCGCTCCTGCGAGGCGCGGCTGATCCTGTGTGAAGGGCGTCGAGCGCGTGGCTCTTAGCGCCATTCGGTCAGCCTTTCTAGCCGAGCGCCGCTGAACGTCGCTTGAACCGGAAAGTGGCGGAAATCCTTGCTTTTCAAGCCGATCGACGCCGCGTTGACGGGGCGCTGCGGCCTCTCTAAGCGACAGCGGAGCCGTCCAGCGGCCCTCTCGCGCGTACGCGTACGTACGTGCGCGCGGGGTTTCACCCACGGTCCGGCTCGGCTAGGGTCCCCCCTCACCCGCCGGCGCCGCAGGGGCCGCGCCGCACCAAGCTTCAGGAACCAGATTTGGCCAGCGCACCGCCGACCATCGAACCCGACGACATTTCCCCCATCTCCATCGTCGAGGAGATGAAGACCTCCTATCTCGATTACGCGATGTCGGTGATCGTCAGCCGCGCTCTGCCCGACGTGCGCGACGGGCTGAAGCCGGTCCACCGCCGCATCCTCTACGCCTGCCAGGAAGGCGGCTTCCTGCCCGGGCGGCCCTATCGCAAATCGGCCAAGATCGTCGGCGACGTGATGGGCAATTACCATCCGCACGGCGACAGCGCGATCTACGACGCGCTCGCCCGCATGACCCAGGACTGGTCGATGCGGGTGCCTCTGATCGACGGCCAGGGCAATTTCGGTTCGATGGACCCCGATCCCCCCGCCTCGATGCGCTACACCGAGGCGCGGCTCGCCAAGGTCGCCGCCGCCTTGCTCGACGACCTCGACAAGGACACGGCCGACTTCACGCCCAATTATGACGGCTCGCGGATGGAGCCGACCGTGCTCCCGGCGCGCTTCCCGAACCTGCTCGTCAACGGCGCCGGCGGCATCGCGGTCGGCATGGCGACCAACATCCCGCCGCACAATCTCGGCGAGGTCATCGCCGCCTGCATAGCCTATATCGACAATCCCGCGATCACGATCGAAGAGCTGTTCGAGATCGTCCCCGGGCCCGATTTCCCGACCGCCCCGCTCATCCTCGGCTCGGCCGGCGCCCGCTCCGCCTACCACACCGGCCGCGGCTCGATCATCATGCGCGCCCGCCACAAGATCGAGGAGGGCCGGGGAGATCGCACGTCCATCGTCCTCACCTCGATCCCTTATCAAGTCGGCAAGAACGGACTGGTCGAGAAGATCGCGGAGGCCGCCAAGGAGAAAAGGATCGAGGGCGTCTCCGACATACGCGACGAATCGAACCGTCTCGGCGTGCGGGTGGTCATCGACCTCAAGCGCGACGCCACGCCCGAGGTCGTGCTCAACCAGCTCTGGCGCCACACCCCCGCCCAGTCGAGCTTCCCGGCCAACATGCTCGCCATCCGCGGCGGCCGCCCGGAAACGCTCAACCTGCGCGACATCATCGAAAGCTTCGTCCGGTTCCGCGAGGAGGTGATCACCCGGCGCGCCAAGTTCGAGCTCGCCAAGGCCCGCGACCGCGCCCACATCCTGCTCGGGCTCGTCATCGCCGTCACCAATCTCGACGAGGTCGTGCGCATCATCCGCGGCTCCGCCTCGCCCGCCGAGGCGCGGGCGGCGCTCGTCGCGCGCGACTGGCCGGTGGCCGAGATCGCACCCTATATCGCCCTGGTCGAGGCGGTCGAGCGCGACGTCGGGGGCGACAGCTACCGCCTCTCCGATACGCAGGTCCGCGCCATCCTCGAGCTGCGCCTCCATCGTCTCACCGGCCTCGGCCGCGACGAGATCGCCGGCGAGCTGCGCGAGCTCGCGACGTCGATCGGCGACCTGCTCGACATCCTCGGCGACCGCGCGCGCCTCTATGCAGTGATGCGCGCCGAGTTCGACGAGATCGCCGACCAGTTCGCGACGCCCCGCGTTTCCGAGATCGCGCCGGCCTGGGACGGCATCGACGACGAGGACCTGATCGAGCGCGAGGACATGGTCGTGACCGTCACCCTCGGCGGCTACATCAAGCGCACCCCGCTCGACACGTTCCGCGCCCAGCGCCGCGGCGGCAAGGGCCGGGCCGGCATGGCAACCAAGGACGAGGATGCGGTCACCAACCTCTTCGTCACCTCGACCCACACGCCTGTCCTGTTCTTCTCCACCGCGGGCAAGGTCTACCGGCTCAAGGTCTGGCGCCTCCCCGAGGGGGCCCCCCAGGCCCGCGGCCGGCCGATGGTCAATCTCCTGCCGCTCGCCGAGGGCGAGACCATCTCGACCGTTCTGCCGCTGCCCGAGGACGAAGCCGAATGGGCCAAGCTCCATGTCATGTTCGCCACCGCCAAGGGTTCGGTGCGGCGCAATTCGATGGACGCGTTCGCCAACATCCGGACCTCGGGCAAGATCGCGATGCGCTTCGAGGAGAGCGAGCCAAAACGGGCTGGGGATCGGCTGATCGGCGTGTCCCTGCTGACCGAGGATGACGACGTGCTGCTTGCCACCCGCAACGGCCGCGCGATCCGCTTCGCCGCGACCGACGTTCGCGAGTTCCAGAGCCGCGATTCGACGGGCGTGCGCGGCGCCCGGCTGATCGGCGACGACGAGGTCATCTCACTGTCGGTCCTGCGCGGTTTCTCGGCGACCACCGAGGAACGCGACGCCTATCTGCGCTCGGCGCCGTGGAAGGAAGGCGAGCGCGAGGCGACGCTCGCGCCCGATCGGGTTGCCGAATTCGCCGACGCCGAGGAGTTCATCCTCACCGTCTGCGCCAACGGCTACGGCAAGCGCAGCTCGGCTTACGAATATCGCCGCACCAATCGCGGCGGCCAGGGCATCACCAACATCGACAACCTCGCCCGCAACGGGCCGGTCGTGGCGAGCTTCCCGGCGCATAATGGCGAGCAGTTGATGCTGGTCACCGACCAGGCCAAGCTGATCCGGATGAGCGTCGGCGACACCCGCGTCATCGGCCGCAACAGCGCCGGCGTGCGGCTGTTCGACGTCGCGCCCGGGGAGCATGTCGTCTCCGCCGCCCGCATCGACGAGGAAGAGGAGCCGGAGAACGAAGCCGAGGAGCTGGTCGCCGAGGAAATGGCGGAAAGCGGCGGCGAGGAGGCGGCCGACCAGGTCCGCGACGACGGCACCTGAGTTCCTCCCCATCGAAAGATGGGGAGGGGGACCACACGCAGTGTGGTGGAGGGGTAGAAGGCGCAGGAATTAGCGGATCACTCGGGGGATCCTCTGCAACCGAGCCAATTACCCCTCCACCAGCTTGCAGCTGGTCCCCCTCCCCACCGCTTCGCGGCAGGGAGGAACTAGAGCACCAAATCCACCGCCTCCCACTCCCCCATCACGCTCTCGCGCAGCATGGTCCGGTGGCACGCCGCCGGATCGCGCTCGAAGCAGAGCAAGGCCGAGGGCCTTTCCGCCGCCAGCTCCACCATCTGCGCCGCCTGCAGCGCGGCTTCGGGCGTCTCGAGCTGGGCCGCATAGACCCGCTCGAGCACGTCTTGCCGACCCTTGCGCGCTGCCTCGCGGCCCTCCGGCGGCGTCCCCAGCGCCTTGAGGTGGACATAGCCGATCCCCGCTTCGGCGAGGCCGGCGGCGAGCGCGTTCTTCGAGAAACCGGGCTTGCGCGACAGCGGCACCGCCCGCACGTCGATCACGCGCTCGACGCCCGCCGCGCTCAGCGCCGCGACCAGCTCCACCTGCGTCGCCCCCTCATAGCCGATCGTGAAGATTCTCATCCTCGCTGGATAGCAGCGCCGGCGACAGCTATCGAGCCCGCACCATGACGCACCAGGTCCACATCATCGGCGGCGGCCTCGCCGGCTCCGAAGCGGCGTGGCAGCTTGCCGAAGCAGGGGCGAAGGTGCGGCTCAGCGAAATGCGCGGCGGCGGCGAGACGACGCCCGCGCACCATGGCGACAGTCTCGCCGAACTGGTCTGCTCGAACAGCTTCCGCTCGGACGATGCGGAGCGCAACGCGGTCGGGCTGCTCCACGCCGAGATGCGCGCGCTCGGCTCGCTGATCATGGCGGCGGCGGACCGGCACCGCGTGCCCGCCGGCTCGGCGCTGGCGGTCGACCGCGACGGCTTTTCGGCTGAGGTGACCGAGCGGATCCTCGCGCATCCCAACATCGAGGTGGTGCGCGAGCGGGTCGACGCCCTCCCCGCCGGCCCGACCATCGTCGCGACCGGGCCGCTCACCGCGATGACGCTGGCGCAATCGATCGGCGCGGCGACGGGCGCGGACGCGCTCGCTTTCTTCGACGCGATCGCACCGATCGTCCACCGCGAAACGATCGACATGGACATCTGCTGGATGGCGTCGCGCTGGGACAAGGGCGAGACCAAGGATTACATCAACTGCCCGATGAACCGGGAGCAATATCTCGCCTTCCACCAGGGCCTGCTCGACGGCGACAAGACCGAGTTCAAGGAATGGGAGCAGGACACGCCCTATTTCGAGGGCTGCATGCCGATCGAGGTCGCGGCGGCGCGCGGCGTCGACACCCTGCGCTACGGGCCGATGAAGCCGGTCGGCCTCGACGATCCGAAGACCGGCCGCTGGCCCTACGCCGTCGTCCAGCTCCGCCAGGACAATGCGCTGGGGACGCTGTGGAACATGGTCGGCTTCCAGACCAAGCTGAAGCATGGCGAGCAGGTCCGGCTGTTCCGCACCATCCCGGGGCTCGAGCGGGCCGAATTCGCGCGGCTGGGCGGCCTCCACCGCAACACTTTCATCAACTCGCCGCAACTGCTCGACGCCACCTTGCGCCTCAGGACGGCGCCCCACATCCGCTTCGCCGGCCAGATCACCGGCTGCGAGGGCTATGTCGAATCGGCCGCGATCGGCCTCCTCGCCGGCCGCTTCGCCGCCGCCGAGCTGCGCGGCGAAACGCTCGCCGCGCCCCCGCTCGAGACGGCGCTCGGCGCCCTCCTCGGCCACATCACCGGCGGCGCGGACGCCTCCGCCTATCAGCCGATGAACGTCAATTTCGGCCTCTTCCCCCCGATCGAGGGCCGCACGAAGAAAGCCGATCGCAAATTGCTCTACACCGGTCGCGCGAAAGAAGCCCTCGCGGAGTGGCTCGCGACGGTTCCTCCCTGCGCCGAAGGCGTGGGGAGGGGGACCATGCGAAGCATGGTGGAGGGGTAGAGGGCGCAGGACTCGCAGGATCGAGCGCGTGCACCTCGGAATCGGAGCCTTTTACCCCTCCACCACCCTTCGGGTGGTCCCCCTCCCCATCTGACGATGGGGAGGACCTTGGCGGATGGCGAGCAGGATCGCCGTCACGACCGACTCGAGATCCTTCAGCACATCGCGCGCGATAAATCTCACCACACGTAGCCCTTGCTCCTCGAGCCACGCATCCCGCCGCGCATCCCTCGCCGGTCGATTTCCCATGCCGTGGCTTTCACCATCGATCTCGATGACCAGCTTTGCGGCTGCGCAGTAGAAGTCGACGGTGTAGGCCCCCAGTGGATGCTGATGGCGGAATTTGATGTCTCCAGGGCGCTGGCGCAGCGCCTGCCAGAGCAGGACCTCCGGCAGGGACGGCGTCCGGCGTAGCGCGCGGGCGCGCATGACCGCTTCGTTCCTGTCCACTGGTCTCTTCGGCCGAGCCAATTACCCCTCCACCACCCTTCGGGTGGTCCCCCTCCCCATGCTTTGCATGGGGAGGAACGTCAGCACCGGCAATTCTGCTGCTTCGGCCGCGGGCGCGCCTTGGGCGCGGTCGTCGCATATTCCTGGCGGTTGAGGGCGCCGTCGCGATTGGCGTCGGCACTGCCGAACTTGGTGATCGAGCGCGCCGCCCACTCCTCGAAGGTGAGGTTGCCGTTGCGGTTCGTGTCGAGCCG
>DASQKE010000146.1:0-18862 GCA_035630675.1 Allosphingosinicella sp. | reverse complement strand
ACCTCGATGTCGGAGAGATGATCGAGCGCGCTTTGGGCTGAGCGCGACACCGTCATCCCGGCGAAGGCCGGGATCTCAGGACAAGAAATCTCTGACGCCAGTGCAGGGCAACCTGCATATCCGCACCGCATATTCTCACTGGGGTCCCGGCCTTCGCCGGGACAACGGTCTCGCGCCCTAGCCGAGGCTCTTCACGATCTCGTCGACCATCTTCTTCGCGTCGGCGAGCAGCATCATCGTATTGTCGCGGTAGAAGAGCTCGTTATCGACGCCGGCATAGCCGACGCCGCCCATCGAGCGCTTGATGAACAGGACCGTCTTGGCCTTCTCCACGTCGAGCACCGGCATGCCGTAGATCGGCGAGGCCTTGTCGGTCTTCGCGGCCGGATTGGTGACGTCGTTGGCGCCGATCACGAAGGCGATGTCGGTGCGCGCGAACTCGGAATTGATGTCCTCGAGCTCGAACACCTCGTCATAGGGCACGTTCGCCTCGGCCAGCAGCACGTTCATGTGTCCCGGCATTCGGCCGGCGACCGGATGGATCGCATATTTGACGCTGACCCCTTCCTTCTTGAGCAGATCCGCCATCTCGCGCAGCGCGTGCTGGGCCTGGGCGACGGCCATGCCGTAGCCGGGGACGATGATCACCTGCTCGGCCTGCTTCATCAGGAAGGCGGCGTCCTCGGCCGAGCCGCGCTTCCACGGCCGGTCGATCGCCTCGCCCCCGCCCGCCGCCGCGCTGTCACCGCCGAAGCCGCCGGCGATCACCGAGATGAAGCTGCGGTTCATCGCTCGGCACATGATGTAGGAGAGGATCGCGCCCGACGAGCCGACGAGCGCGCCGGTGATGATCATCGCGCTGTTCTGCAGCGTGAAGCCCATCGCCGCCGCCGCCCAGCCCGAATAGCTGTTCAGCATCGAGACCACGACCGGCATGTCCGCGCCGCCGATCGGGACGATCAGCAGGAAGCCGATCAGGAAAGCGAGGCCGGTCAGCGTCCAGAACACCCACGGGCTCTGGTCCTGAGTGAAATAAGCAATGAGCGCGAGGATTGCGGCCAGCGTGCCGAGATTGATCACGTGGCGCATCGGCAGCAGGATCGGCTTGCCCGACATATTGCCGTTGAGCTTGAGGAACGCGATCACCGAGCCTGAGAAGGTGATTGCGCCGATCGCGGCCCCGAGCCCCATCTCGACCCGGCTGACCGGGCTGATCACACCGTCGTCGGCGATCCCGAACGCCTCGGGGTTCAAATAAGCGGCGGCGGCGACCAGAACGGCGGCGAGGCCGACGAGGCTGTGGAAGGCGGCGACGAGCTGAGGCATCGCCGTCATCGCGATTCTTCGCGCGGTGACGAGGCCGATGACGGCGCCGATCGCGATCGCGGCGCCGATCTGGATCATGGTCGTGGTGTCGAGGCGCCCGTCCGACAGCGGCCGAAAGTGAATGAGCGTCGTGCCGACCGCGAGCAGCATGCCGGCCATGCCGAAGCGGTTGCCGGTGCGGCTGCTGACCGGGCTCGACAGGCCGCGAAGCGCGAGGATGAAGCAGACGCCCGCGACAAGATAGGCGAGCAGCACCCAGGCGGGCGGGGCGGCGGCGTGATGCATCAGCGCCGCTCCTTCTTCTTGTACATGGCGAGCATCCGGGCGGTCACGGCGAAGCCGCCGAAGATGTTGACGCTGGCCATCACCACCGCGGCGAGGCCGAGCCATTTCGCGGTCGAGCCGCCGAGCGTGACGCTCCCCGCCGCCGCAGCGATCAAGGCGCCGACGATGATCACCGACGAAATCGCGTTGGTCACCGACATGAGCGGCGTGTGCAGCGCCGGAGTCACCGACCAGACGACGAAATAGCCGACGAAACAGGCCAGAACGAAGATCGAGAGGATGGTGATGAAGTCCATGGCGCTCCCCGTCAGTGCAGCCGTGCTTCCAGGCCCGCCACTGCGGCCTCGAAGCCGCTCACGGCAGTGGCCGCCGCGGCCGCGTTCGTGCAGAGGGTGCTGCGATCGGCAAAGGGAGGCGGAGGCTCGCGATCCAGCCGCGGATCGACATAGCGAACCGAAAGCGCCCGCCGCGCCACCTCCAGCCGCGACGCTGCAGCCTCGTGGCGAGGACGAAGCGCCGGATCCGCGCAGATGCGCGACGACGCGACCATGCGGTAGGTTCTGGCGCGGTCGTACAGCTCGAGCAGGTCGTCCGGCACCGCGCGGCCCACCGCCGCCGAGGCGCAGCCGAGCAACAGGGCTGTCACTGTGCCGAAGAGCAATCCCGCTTTCACCCGAGCAACCTCTCGTTGACGACCGCGCCGCCGCGCGTCAGGCGCACCCCCTTCACGATCTCATCGTCGTCGGGAAGCACCACGCGCCCCGCTTCCTTGTCCCAGAAGGCGCTGAGGAAGTTGTAGAGATTGCGCGCGTAGAGCGCGGAGGCGTCGGCGGCGAGGCGCGACGGGACGTTGCGGTGGCCGACGATGCGGACGCCGTGGCGCTCGACGACCTCGCCCGGCCGAGCGCCCTCGACGTTTCCGCCCTGCTCGACCGCGAGATCGATCAGCACGCTCCCCGGCCGCATCGTCGCGAGCTGCGCGTCGGAGACCAGGCGCGGCGCCGGACGGCCTGGAATCAGAGCGGTGGTGATGACGATATCCTGCTTGGCGATGTGCGACGAGACCAGCTCCGCCTGCGCCGCTTTATATTCGTCCGACATCTCGGTCGCGTAGCCGCCGGCGCCCTCGCCCTCGATCCCCGCCACCTTTTCGACGAAGATCGCCTTGGCGCCGAGGCTCTCGATCTGCTCCCTGGTCGCGGCGCGCACGTCTGTCGCGGAGACGATCGCGCCGAGCCGCCGGGCGGTGGCGATCGCCTGCAACCCGGCGACGCCGACGCCCATCACGAAGACGCGCGCGGCCGGAATCGTGCCCGCCGCCGTCATCATCATCGGGAAGGCGCGGCCATATTCCGCCGCCGCGTCGAGCACCGCTTTGTAGCCCGAGAGATTGGCCTGGCTCGAGAGCACGTCCATCGACTGGGCGCGGGTGATGCGCGGCATGAACTCCATCGCCAGCGCTTCCAGGCCGGCCGCAGCATAGCCGTCGACGCGCTCGCGCTGGCGGAACGGATCGAGGATCGCGACGACCATCGCGCCGGAATTCGCACCCGACAGCGAGGCGGCGTCCTGCCCCTGTACGCCGAGGACGATGTCGGCGCCGGCCAGCGTTCCTGCTCGCGCGCCGAGCGTCGCGCCGGCGGTCTCGTAATCGGCGTCGGCGATCGAGGCGGAGAGCCCGGCGCCGGCCTCGACCGCGACGCTTGCGCCCAATGCGATGAACTTTTTGACCGTTTCCGCGGTCGCGGCGACGCGGCGCTCGCCCTCGGCCGTCTCCGCCAGAATTGCGAGCTTCACCGCCGGTCTATTGGCGGATGAGGACGATGACTAACATCGCGGTGATGAAGCTCAGGATCGCGCCCCACTTCATCAGCGACACGAAGCCTTCGTAGCCGCTCCGATGATCCCTCACCATATTTTCGGGGGCTTCGCCTTCGGCCGCCATGTCGTTCCTCTCCCAGGTCGCGTCGCGGCCTCTTACCAATGGGCGGCGCCGAAGGGCAAGCGACTAGGGGCAAGCCGCGAGCGTGCGCTTAAGCGGACCTTTACCCAATTGCTCTAGGCCGATCGAGCCAGGGCAAGAGGGACTATGGAATGCGACCGGATCCGACGCGATGCCTGTTGCTGATCGACGACGAGCCGGCCCAGCGCCGCCTCGTCAGCGCCATTTGCGGCCGCGCCGGCTGGTGGGTGCGCGGCGCCTCCGACGTCGATGCCGCCCGCACCGTTCTCACCGATCCCGAGGAGCCCAAGATCGATGCCATCCTGCTCGATCATTGGCTGGCGGGCGACGAGGGTAACGAGCTGATCGGCCAAATCCGGGCGCTGAAGCCCGAGATCCCTTTGCTCGTCCTCACCGCCCAGACTTCGGTCGCGGTCGCGGTGGAGGCGATGCGGGCGGGCGCCGCCGACTTCCTGGTCAAGCCGCTCGCGCCCGACCGGCTGCTCGCCGCGCTCGACTGCGCCACCGACCGCCGCAAGGCCTCCGGCGAGCTGCGCCCGCTCTCCGAGAAGATCAGCCGCAACCTCGGTTTCGAGGAGATTGTCGGCTCGGCCCCGCAATTCCGCTCCGCCTTGGCGATCGCCGCCAAGGCCGCGCGCGCCCGCGTCTCGGTGCTGATCGAAGGCGAGAGCGGGTCCGGCAAGGAGATCGTCGCCCAGGCGGTCCACGCCGCCTCGCCGCGCGGCAAGAAGCCCTTGATCACGGTCAATTGCGGCGCGATTCCCGAGAATCTCGTCGAATCGGTGCTGTTCGGGCACGAAAAGGGCGCTTTCACCGGCGCTTTCGATCGTCATATCGGCCGCTTCGAGGACGCCGACGGCTCGACCCTGTTCCTCGACGAGGTCGGCGAGCTGCCGCTCGAGACCCAGGTCAAGCTGCTGCGCGCGCTCGAGGAAGGCGAAATCCAGCGCATCGGCAGCCGCATCACCCACAATGTCGACGTGCGCGTGATCGCCGCCACCAACCGCCGCCTCGCCGAGGAAGTCGCCGCCGGCCGCTTCCGCGAGGATCTCTATTACCGGCTGAACGTGGTCCACGTCCCCGTGCCGCCGCTCCGGGACCGGATCAGCGACCTGCCCGCTCTGGCCCGCCACCTGCTCGTCCGCATCGCCGAGCAGCCGGGCATGCGCTATCTCTCGATCACCGACGACGCGCTCGCGGTGCTGATGCGCTACGGCTGGCCGGGCAACGTCCGCCAGCTCCAGAATGCCCTCTTCCGCGCCGCCGTATTGTGCGACGGCGACGCGCTCACCGCCGCCGATTTCCCCCAGATCGCCGCCGAGGCCCGCTTCGGCAACCGCTCCGACGACTATCACGCCAAGAGCCTGACCGGCCAGTCGCAGAATGCGGCGCTCGCCAACGGCGCCGGCATCACCCTCTACGAATCCGACGGCAATCTGCGCCCGCTGGAGGAGATCGAGGCCGACGTCATCCGCCTCGCCATCGGCCATTATCGCGGCCGCATGACCGAGGTCGCGCGCCGGCTCGGCATCGGCCGCTCCACCCTCTACCGGAAGCTCGGCGAGCTCGGCATCGACGCCGCCGCCTGACTTCATGCCGAAGAAGGATTGGCGCGAGCGTCTCGTCGAGGAGATCGGCATCAATCCGCTGCTGCGCACGGCGGTGCTCGGCATCGGCGTAACCGTGCTCGGCCTCACTTTTGCCTCGATGACCAACACGCCGGAGAAGCGGCGCGAGCTCAAAGAGCGGATGCGCCGCGAGCGGGAGTACCGACGCAAGGTCAAGGAGCAGGACTCGCTGCGTCACCGGCTGCGGAAGGAATATTTCGAACTGGGCGAGGGGAAGGCGCTGTACGAGCGGCAAGCCTATGTCACCATCGCCCGCGGGCGGCCTTATCCCGACGCCAGGTTCGAAGTCACCGACCGCGGCCTGGGCTTCGAGGCGAGGAGCGAGTCGGCCGGCGTGCGCCTCTCGCTCGAGCATGATTTTCGCGAGGCGATGACGTCGGTTCACATGGACCGGCGGGGGGGACCGCATCGCAACGGCCTTGGCGGGATCGGCGCCAACACGCTGACGATCGTTCCCAGCTCGCCTCATCCGGACAGGGATTTTGACGGCTGGGTCGAGGATGCCCGGCTGATGGCCGGGCTGATCGCGGCGCCCGGCTCGACCTGCGAGCGCATCATGCTGCGACGGCCCGACCATGTCGAGATCAACCACGGGCTGTGGGTGGAGCATCTTCGCCGCAATCCCGACATCGCTGCCGCGACCGGGGAGGAACGGCTGGTCTCGGCCCCGTAGGGTTCACGGCCTCAGATTTAAGGCTCACTCCAAATGGCACCGCCGTTCGGTCCGAGCGAAGTCGAGGACCGCTGCCGAGCGGAACCGAGGCTCTTTCTCTCTGCCATCGAACCGGCTTCTCGACTTCGCTCGAAGCGAACGGGTGGGGTGCCACGACTGTGTGAACCCACGGAGGGGTGCCCGCGGCGGCGAAACCGGCTACACCTGTCGCATGCAAGATTTTTCCGCCGCCCGCATCCTCGTCACCGGCGCCGCGTCCGGGATCGGGGCGGCGGTCGCGTCGCGCCTCGCCGCGGCGGGGGCGCGCAAGCTCATCCTGATCGACCGCGATACCGAGCGGCTGAGCAATCTCGGCTTCACCTTGCCGTGCGAGCGGCAGCCGATCGTGGGCGACGTGGCCGACGAGGAATTGTGGGCCAGAGCGGACCTGACCGGCCTCACCCACGCCGTGGTCAATGCCGGGATCGGGGCGGGCAAGCCGATCGCGGAGATGAGCTTCGAGGAGTGGCGCGACGTGATGCGCGTCAATCTCGACGGCGCGTTCCTGACGCTCCAGGCTGCGCTGAAGGCGATCCGCTCGACCGGGAGCGGGGGCGCCATCGTGCTCACCGCCTCGGTCGCGGGGATCAAGGCCGAGCCGGGCATCGCCGCTTATGCCGCCTCCAAGGCGGCCGTGATCCAGCTCGCCAGGGTGGCCGCGAGGGAAGCGGCGGCGGACGGAATCCGGATCAACGCGATCGCGCCGGGCGGAGTCGAGACCCCGATCTGGTCGAGCGTTCCCTTCTTCGGCGACCTCGTGAAGTCGACCGGGAGCGAGGAAGGCGCGTTCAAGGCGATGGGATCTGTCAGCCCGATCGGCCGCTTCGCGCAGGCCGACGAGATTGCCGGCCAGATCGCGTTCCTGCTCTCGGACGACGCCGCGAACATGACCGGCGCCTGCCTGGTCAGCGACGGCGGCTATTCGCTCTAGCCTGCTCGTCGCCGCGGCGCTCGCGCTCGTCGCCTGCGAGGCCGAGCCGGAGGCTCCGGCGCCGCCGGACCGGGCCGAGGCCGGCCATTGCCGCGCCCAGTCCTTCGAAGGGGCGAGCTTCACCGTCTGCCGGGCCGATGCGCGCGCTCACCGGATCGAGCTCGCGTCCAGGGGCGAGGACGGGCGGCCGCTGAGAAGCTTCGAGGCGCTCGAGCGCCATATCGGCGAGCGCGCCGGCCGGCTGCTGTTCGCGATGAATGCCGGCATGTATGACGAGGAAGGAAGCCCGATCGGCCTCTATGTCGAGCAGGGCGACCGCCAGCGCCGGCTGAGCCTTCGCGACGGCCCCGGCAATTTCCACATGAAGCCGAACGGAGTCTTCGCCGTCGACGAGCAGGGGCGGCCGTCGGTGACCGAGAGCGACGCCTTTGGCCGCCGCCCGCCGGGTCGGGTGATGTGGGCCACCCAGTCGGGCCCGATGCTGGTCGTCGGCGGCCGCCTCCACCCGGCGATCCGGCCGGACGGAGAATCGCGGCTGGTCCGCAACGGCGTCGGCGTCGCCGACGGGCGCAGCGCCTGGTTCGTCGTCTCCGACGAGCCGGTCTCGTTCGGCAAGCTCGCCCGCTTCTTCCGCGATGTGCTGAAATGCCCCAACGCCTTGTTTCTCGACGGCACCGTCTCCAGCCTCTGGGATCCGGGCGCCGGGCGGCGCGACGGCTATGATTCGCTCGGCCCGATGATCCTGGTCTTCCGTCGTTGACCGGCCGCCTGTAGGCAGTGCGCGACCATGAGCTGGTACGACTTCAAGGACCTGATCGGAGACTATACCGGGCTCGAGCGCGACGCGCTCCACATCCACGCCGCCTTGTTCCTCTATCTGATCGCGATGGGCCTGTTCCGGCAGAGCCGCCGCAGCCGAATCCCCTGGCTGATCGTGTTCTTCGCCGAGCTCGCGAACGAGGGCCACGACGTCTATTACAATTGGGGCGAGGACCCGGACTGGATCCTCGAGGGCGCGGTCAAGGATTTGTGGAACACATTGTTGTGGCCGACCGTGCTGCTGCTCGTCGGTCGCTACACCGACTGGTTCAAGCGCCGCCCGCGTCCGCAGGCCGAGCCCGAATTCGAGGCGCCGGCCTGAGCCAGGGACAATTGGGCCTCAGGCCGCTCCCCGCACGACGTGCTCGACGACGGCCGGGTGGAGAGGATTGTCGAAAGAGAGGCCCGCCTTGCGGTCGGCGGTCCAGGCGACGCGGGCGGGGAGATTCTCCAGCCCCGGCAGCCTGAGCCAGACGCGGGCGCCCGGCTCCAGCTCGATGTCGTGCTCGATCCCGCAGCCGCCGGCGGAAAGGTCGGTGACGAGAACGGAGAGCGACGGACGGATGTTCGCCGACAGGCCGCCGCCGACCTGGACGGTGTGACGCATATAGCGTCGACGATCGAACTGGACGGCGCGATCGAGCGCTGCCGAAATCCGCATGCCCCTTTCCTCCGTGGCCCAACCGACCGATTCTGACGCCGAGCGGTTAAGGAATGGTTGACGGCCGCCCGCAACGACCAGTGCCGAGCCCTTGAGAATCCCGGCCTTTGCGCTAAGCCGGCGGCGCCCACTCCCGTCCGAAGGTTCCAGATCGATGCGCTTCACCGCCGCCTTCCTGCTCCTCCCGCTCGTCGCCTGCTCGACCGTCCCCAGCGAGCCGCCGGCCATGCACCGGACCCACATGGCCGAGCCGTCGCCCGAGCGAGGGCTGGTCTATCCCGAGACGCGGCGCGAGGATGTCGTCGAGACGCAGTTCGGGGAGGCGGTCGCCGATCCCTATCGCTGGCTCGAGAACGACGTTCGCAACGATCCTGCCGTCCGCCAGTGGGTGACGGCGCAGAACGAGGTCGCCGAGCGCTATCTCGCGACGCTGCCGGCGCGCCAGGCCTTCCGCGACCGGATGCGGCAGATCTACGATTTCGAGCGCTACGGCGTGCCGGTGAAGCGCGCGAGCCGCTATTTCTACACGCGCAACGACGGCCTCCAGAACCAGTCCGTCCTCTACGTCCGCGACGGGCTGAACGGGGCGCCGCGCGTCGCCATCGATCCCAATTCCTGGTCGGCCGACGGCACCACCGCATTGGGCGAATGGGAGCCTTCGAAGGACGGCCGCCGGATCGTCTATTCGGTCCAGGAAGGCGGTTCCGACTGGCGTACGGTGCGCATTCTCGACGTCGATGCGGGCCGCGTGCTCGAGGATGAGGTCCGCTGGGTCAAATTCTCTCCGCTCGACTGGGCGCATGACGGCTCGGGCTTCTATTATTCCCGCTTCCCGCAGCCGGCGGCCGGCCAGGAATTCCAGTCAACCAACCAGAACCAGGCGATCTATTTCCACCGCATCGGCACGCCGCAGAGCCAGGACCGCCTCGTCTTCGCGCAGCCCGACCGGCCCACGCTCAGCAATTCGGGCGAGGTCTCGGACGATGGCCGCTGGCTGATCGTCACTTCCTCCGAAGGCACCGACGCGCGCTACGACATCACGCTCATCGACCTCAGGCAGCCGACCGCCCAGCCGCGCCGCTTCGTCACCGGGCTGGAGCATGACTGGACCTTCATCGGCAATGTCGGCACCAATTTCTACTGGCGGACCAACCGCGACGCGCCGCGCCAGCGTATCGTCATCACCGACATTTCCCGGCCCGATTTGCAGATCCGCGAGATCGTTCCGCAGGACGAAGCGACGTTGGTCGATGCCGGGATCGTCGGCAATCGCCTCATCGCATCCTATCTGGTCGACGCGCGGACGGTGGTACGCACGTTCGAATGGGGCGGCCGGCGGCTGAACGAGATCGAGCTCGGCGGGATCGGCACCGCCACCGGCTTCTCCGGCGACCCGGCGTCGACCGAAACCTTCTTTTCCTTCGCCAGCTACAATCGGCCGCCGACGATCTACCGGTACGATCTCGGATCGGCATCGACCTCCGTCTTCGCCCAATCCGAGCTGAGCTTCGATCCCGAGCAATATGTCGTCCGCCAGGTCTTTTACCCATCGAAGGACGGCACCCGCATCCCGATGTTCGTCATGCACCGGCGCGATCTCGACACCGGCCGGACGCACCCCACCCTGCTCTACGGCTATGGCGGCTTCAACATCGCCCAGCAGCCCGCCTTCCAGCCGCGCTGGCTGACCTGGGTCGATATGGGCGGCGTGCTCGCGGTCGCCAATTTGCGCGGCGGCGGCGAATATGGCCAGGCCTGGCACGACGCCGGGCGCCGCGCGAACAAGCAGAACGTGTTCGACGATTTCATCGCCGCGGCCGAATATCTGGTCGCCCAGCGCATCACGACCAGCCGCCAGCTCGCCGTAGAGGGCCGCTCCAACGGCGGCCTCCTCGTCGGCGCGGTGATCAACCAGCGGCCGGACCTGTTCGCGGCGGCGCTGCCCGGCGTGGGCGTGATGGACATGCTTCGCTTCAACCGCTTCACCGCCGGCCGCTACTGGACCGACGATTACGGCTTCCCCGATCGCGAGGCCGACTTCCGCATCCTGCGCGCCTACTCGCCCTATCACAACATCCGCGCCGGACAGCGTTATCCGGCCGTGCTGGCGACGACGGCGGACACGGACGACCGCGTCGTGCCGGGCCACAGCTTCAAATATATCGCCGCGCTCCAGGCCGCCGACACCGGGCCGATGCCCAAGCTGATCCGCATCGAGACCCGCGCCGGTCACGGCTCGGGCAAGCCGACCGAGATGCAGATCGAGGAATATGGCGACATGTACGCCTTCATCGCAGCGCATACGGGGCTGCAGGCGCGGCGGTAACGGGCACAGGCGGGTCGTTCATCCGCCGCTCAGGTCGCGGGCGCGAGACTGCGACGCGTCCTCCAGCCTGGGAGCCTCTCCATGCTCAAAAAGACCCTGATCGCCGCGGCCGCCGCCGCCGCCGGCCTTGCCGCCCTCCCCTCCGCCGCCTCGGCGGGGCACGACCCCTCCTACGACCGCGGCGGCTACGAAGATGCCTATTATGACGACGATTATTACGACGACGGCTATCGCGGCCGCCGCGGCTACGATCGGTACGACGGCTATGAGCGGCGCGGCTATCGCCGCTACCGTCGCGGCGACCATTACGGGTACCGCCGCTGCGGCAGCGGCACGGCCGGCGCCATCGTCGGCGGCCTGACCGGCGCTTCGATCGGCCGCGACGTGGATCGCGGCGGCCGGCGCTACCGCTGGCGCCGCGGCGACAATGGCGGGACCGGCGCGATCATCGGCGGCGCCGTCGGCGCGCTGCTCGGACGCGAGATCGCACGCTCGGGCTGCTGAGCCTTTTCCTTCGCAACCATCAGAGGCGGGGCCGCGGCGCGGCCCCGCCTTTGTTTTTCAATGGCTTGCAAAGGTTAACCTCAGGCTACGGGGAGTTCAGCGCAAGGTCAGGGCGACTCGCCTATCAGGCTCGGCATAGGCCCGGTCTTTCGGGCGGTTCCACATGGAGGTTCGCCATGAAGAAATTCCTGCTCGCCGGCGCCGCGGCCGCGCTCACCATCGTTTCCGCCGCGCCCGCCGCCGCCCAATATGGCCGTTACGACGACCGCTACGACCGTCGCGGCGGCATCGACGCCGAGGACATTGCCGTCGGCGTGGCCGTGATCGGCGGCGTGGCCGCGATCCTCGGCGCCCTCGACCGCGACGGCGGCCGCTACGGCTACGACAATCGCTCCCGCTATCGCGACGGCTACAGCGCCGCGGTCAACAGCTGCGGCGCCCAGGCCCAGCGCTACGGCCGCGGCCAGGTCCGCATCACCGACGTCGATCGCCGCTCGAACGACCGCTACGAGGTCGAGGGCGTGGTCGAGAGCCATGGCGGCTACGACACGCGCTACGACCGCAGCTACGACCGGCGCTACAACGACCGCGAATATGGCCGCGATTATGGCGAGCGCTTCACCTGCGTCGCCTATGGCAACGGCCGCATCGCCCAGTTCCGCATGCAGGACGGCTACGCGTCGCGGACCCGCTCGCGCTGGTAAGCGCGAGACGCATCCGGGCGACGGATCATCGGGAGCGGGCGGGCCTTCGGGTCCGCCCGTTTTCGTTTTGCCGTCCCCGCTCAAGCCGCCGCGGCGAGACCGTTCGCGACCTCGCCGAGCTGGTCCGCGCAGGTCCCCCACCCGTCCTCGAAACCCATCTGCCTGTGGGTCTCGCGATCGGCATCGTTCCTGTGCATCGCCACCGCGCGGTACAGGGTCCGGCCGCCGCCGGCGTCGGCCAGGGTCACCACCGCCGTGAACGGAAAGCCGCCGCAATCCTCGATCTTCGCGGCCGGGCGAAATTCGGGGAGGAGCGCGCTCGTCCAGACGATCTTCTCGCCCTCGACGATTTCGAGAAAGCAGCCGGTGCCGCGGAAATCGAAGCCGTCGGGGCCCGTCATCCGCGTGTAGAATCTGCCGCCCGGGCGCAGCTCCATCTCGCATTCCGGCGTCTGATAGGGGCGGGGCGCCCACCAGCGCTTCAGATGCTCGGGATCGGTCCAGGCACGCCAGACGAGATCGCGCGGCGCGTCGAGCGTCCGCTCCACCACCAGGTCATGTTCATCGGCCATCGTCACTCTCCTTCGATTTCATCGCCTCGACATAGTCCTGGAGCCGGTCCGCGCGCCCTTCCCACAGAGCCCTCTGCTCCGCGATCCAGGCCTGTGCGGCGTCGAGCGCCCTCGGCGCGATCCGGCAGGTGCGCACCCGCCCTCTCTTCTCGCTCCTGACGAGGCCGCTCGCCTCCAGCGCCTGGAGGTGCTGCAACACGGCGGGCAGGCTCATCGCGAACGGCCGAGCGAGCTCGCTGACGCTGGCGGGACCGCGGCTGAGCCGCGCCAGCATGCCCCGCCGCGTCGGGTCGCCGAGCGCCTGGAAGGCAAGATCGAGCGCGGCCGAATCGTTAAGCATCCACTTAACTAACGCCTTGGCACCGCCCCGGCAAGATCGCTTAAGACCGTGCTTAACTTTACAGCTGGCGGGCCGCTTCCTATCGCCCGGCCATGACCGACGCGCCATCCGGCCACGCCGACTCCGTCCTGATCGTCGATTTCGGCAGCCAGGTCACGCAGCTGATCGCGCGGCGGGTACGCGAGGCGGGCGTCTATTCGGAGATCGCGCCGTTCAGCGCCGCCCTCGATGCCTTCGAACGGCTCAAGCCCAAGGGGATCATCCTTTCCGGCGGGCCATCCTCGGTGGCCTGGGAGGACAGCCCGCGCGCGCCGCAGCCCCTGCTGGACGCCGGTCTGCCCATCCTTGCCATCTGCTACGGCCAGCAAACCCTGGCGCACCAGCTCGGCGGGACGGTCGCGCCGTCGGAGGCCCGCGAATTCGGCCGGGCCTATATCGAGATCACCGGCGAGACCGCTTTGTTCGACGGCCTATGGCATCCCGGCGAGCGTCACCAGGTGTGGATGAGCCATGGCGACCGAGTCGAACGTCTGCCCGATGGGTTCGAGGTTGTCGCCCGCTCCGAAGGCGCGCCCTATGCGGTGGCGGTGGACGAGAAGCGCCGCTTCTTCAGCCTGATGTTCCACCCGGAGGTCGTCCACACCCCCGACGGCGCGAAGCTGATCGCCAATTTCGTCCGCCACGTCTGCGGCCTCGCCGGCGATTGGACGATGGCCGAGTTCCGCGCGACCAAGATCGCCGAGATCCGCGCCCAAATCGGCAAGGGCCGCGTCATTTGCGGCCTCTCGGGCGGCGTCGATTCGGCGGTGGCCGCGGTGCTGATCCACGAGGCGATCGGCGAGCAATTGACCTGCGTCTTCGTCGATCATGGGCTGATGCGGCACGGCGAAGCGGAGCAGGTCGTCAGCCTCTTCCGCAACAGCTACAACATCCCGCTCGTCCACGTCGACGCGGCGGGGCTTTTCCTCTCAGGCCTGGCGGGCCTCGACGAGCCGGAGGCCAAGCGCAAGCTGATCGGCCGAACCTTCATCGACGTGTTCGAGGCGGAGGCGAACAAGATCGGCGGCGCCGACTTCCTCGCCCAGGGCACGCTCTATCCCGACGTGATCGAGAGCGTCAGCTTTACCGGCGGACCTTCGGTGACGATCAAGAGCCACCACAATGTCGGCGGCCTGCCCGAGCGGATGAACATGCGGCTGGTCGAGCCGCTGAGGGAGCTGTTCAAGGACGAGGTCCGCATCCTCGGCAAGGAGCTCGGCCTCCCGGAGGCGTTCGTCGGGCGCCACCCCTTCCCGGGCCCGGGTCTCGCTATCCGCATCCCCGGCGAGGTGACGAAGGAGCGTTGCGACATATTGCGCAAGGCCGACGCCATCTATCTCGAGGAGATCCGCGCCGCCGGCCTCTACGACGCGATCTGGCAGGCTTTCGCGGTGCTGCTTCCGGTCAAGACCGTCGGCGTGATGGGCGACGCGCGGACCTACGACAATGTCTGCGCCCTGCGCGCGGTCACCTCGACCGACGGCATGACCGCCGACGTCTATCCGTTCGACGCCGCATTCCTCTCGCGGGTCGCGACCCGGATCGTCAACGAGGTCAAGGGCATCAACCGGGTCGTCTACGATTACACGTCCAAGCCGCCCGGCACGATCGAGTGGGAATGAGGCGCGGCCGGACACGACGTCAAAACGGAAGCCTGAGTGGCGCCCGAGCTCGATTGTCATGAGCCCGGCTCGCACCGGGAGTGCTCGCATCCGGAAGGCGACGAAGTGCCCCGGAAACAGGTTCCGGGGCACGACATCTCGGCAAAGCGCCTACTTCGTGAGGACGACGGCTCCGGTGAACGTACCGTCGCTGGCGGCGCCAACCGTCGGGTTGCCGTTCAACCTGTTGTCGCCATAGCTCAGGACGGAGGCGCCACCCGCCACGATAACCCCCGTGGCGTTGCCGGTGATGCTGGTATCGCCCACCAGCATTGTCGCGGTGCCGCCATTGGCGTTGATGCCGAAGCTGGTGTTCATGGCGATGCTCGATTCGTTCACCATCAACTGGATGACGTTCGTCGTGCCCTGCACGGAGATGCCCGTCGTATTGCCGGACAGGTCGCTATTCTCGACGTTCAGGCCGATCGAGCCGTTGGTGCTGTCCAGCCTCAAGCCGTGATTGGCATTGTTGCGCGCCCTGACATTGGTCAGCTGCCCCCGAATGCTGCCGCCGATGCCCGGTGCGATAACGATGCCGCCGCCGGTCGCGGCGTTGCCGTTCTCGGCCACGGTCACGTTGTTCATGAACAAACGGGCCGGCCCGGTCACCGCGACCGAGACACCGGCGCTGCTGGCGGCGTTGAACCGCCGGATCGTGGTGTCCTCGATATGGAGCGTGCCGCGGTTGATGAAGCGGATGCCGTTGGTCGGCGGGTTGACGCCGAAAATGTCGAGGCCGCGAATGAAGGCGACGTCGGTGTCGGCCGGCATGTTCACCGTGATGCCGTTGCCGCCGGCGAGGGCGCCGCCCTCGGTATAGGGGCAGGATATGGTCATCGACTTGGTGATGCTGACCGCGCCGAAGCCGCCCGGATCAAGGCAGTTGATCTCGCCGCCCGCGGCGGTCTTCGAGATCGCGCCGGCAAAGGTCTTGCACGGCGCGGTGCGGCTGCACGGATTGACGTCGTCGCCGACGCCCGACACCCAGGTCCGGGTCGCCTGCGCGTTCGCAGCCGTGCCGTAGAAAAGCGCCATGGCGCAACCCGTTGAAACAAAAAGCCTTCTTGCAATCGACATAATTACCCCCTTCGGTGATTTCGAGTCGAATGAAATTACATACCGCGATTCGCGCCGGTAGTTAAATAAAATCATCCTTCTGTAGCCATTAACCAGAACGCATAGACTTGTTTCGCAATTCGATGATTATTGCTTGCGCGTCGCACAAAACCGCAACTGAACTCAGGTTTGCGTCTTCTCCCGCAGCTGATCAGGCGCCTTTCTCGAGCAGCCTGTCCTGCTCGGTCAGCGTGGCCTCCTCCGCAAAGCCGCTGCGCCGCGCGACCGCCGCGGTTGCCGCCATGTCCATCGAGACATTGCCGGTGGTCCGCACGATGTCGGGCAGCGTCTCGACCGCGATCAGCAGCGCCAGCGGCTCGATCGGGACACCCATCGCGTAGCAGATCGGCGCGATCGAGGTGATGAAGCTGATCGAGCCCGGCAGGCTCACCGAACCCAGGGTGGTCGTCGCCGCCACCGCCACTCCCGCGGCGAGCACCCAGGGCGTGAGCGGCACGCCGAACCAGTGCGCCACGTAGACGGCGACGGCGACGTTCATCGCGGGCCCGGTGGCGCGGAAGAGTGCGACCGCGAGCGGCAGCGTCACCCCCGAGGCCGCGACCGGGACGCCGAGCCGCTCGGACCCCTTCAGCATCGCCGGCAGCGAAGCCAGCGACGACTGGGTGCTGATCGCGACCGCATGCGCCGGCCCGACGCCGCGCGTGAACTGGAGGAAGCCGAGGCGCCCGCCGCCGATCGCCAGCGGCCAGGCAAGGAACCAGACGACCGAGCCGACCAAAGCCACCACCGCGACATAATGGGCGAGCGCGCCGAGCGCCGTCACCCCGGCGCGCGCGCCCACCACGTAAGCCAGCGCGAACACGCCGATCGGCGCCAGCCACAGCACCCAGTTGATGATCACCAGCATGACGTCGGCGATCGCCTGGAAGAAGCCGGTGAGCTGCGCCCGCGGCCCCGCGGGCAGCCGCGTCAGCGCGAAGGCGAAGACCACGGTAAAGAAGATCAGCGGCAGGATCTGGTCGTTGGCGGCAGCCGAGATCGGGTTGGTCGGCACCAGCGAGCGGATGAACTGGGCGACGGTCGGGATCTCGCCGACCTCCTCGCTGGTGCCGGCCATCGCATCGCGCAGCGCGCTCGCCGACTCGGCCGGCAGCGGCCACAGGCCGAGCAGCAAGGGCGTCAGCACCGCCCCGATCAGCGCCGAGCACCACAGGATCGCCATGAACAGGATTACCGCGCGGCCCGCCAGCCGGCTCGCCCGCGCCGCTTCGGCGGAAGCCGCGATGCCGGTGATCAGCAGCGAGACGATCAAAGGCACGATCGTCATCCTCAGCGCATCGAGCCAGAGGCCGCCGATCGGGTCGGCAACGGCTGCGGTCCCCTGGACCAGGTGCGGCGCATTGCGCGCGACGGCGATCCCGATCAGGAGGCCGAGGGCGAGCGCGACGAGAATGCGGACGGGCTGGGACATGGGACCCGGTCTTAATGCCGCAGTGGGGCGCGTGGAAGCGGTCACAGGTTCAAACGCGGGCCCCATGACGCTATGGCCGGGCTTCGGCGAGTGGGATGAGGTGGAATGGGTCGCAGGTTCTTCGGCACGGACGGGATCAGGGGCAGGACCAACGAGCCGCCGATGACCGCCGAGATCGCACAGCGCGTCGGCCAGGCCGCCGGCGCCCGCTTCCTGCGCGGAGATCACCGCCACCGCGTCGTCATCGGCAAGGATACCCGGCTGTCGGGCTATATGGTGGAGACAGCGATGATCTCCGGATTCACCAGCGTCGGCATGGACGTGGTGATGGTCGGTCCCGTCCCCACGCCTGCGGTCGCCTTGCTCACCCGATCGATGCGCGCCGATCTGGGCGTGATGATTTCGGCCAGCCACAACCCCTATGTCGATAACGGCATCAAGCTGTTCGGCCCGGACGGCTACAAGCTCTCCGACGCCGACGAGGCGGAGATCGAGGCCCTGCTCGAGCAGCCGCCCAGGCTCGTTCCGGCGGCGCTGATCGGACGGGCGCGCAAGATCGAGGACGCGCGCGGCCGCTACATCCATTTCGCCAAATCGACCTTCCCCGAGGAGCTCAGGCTCGACGGCCTCAGGATCGTGATCGATTGCGCCAACGGCGCCGCCTACCAGGTCGCCCCTTCGGCCTTGTGGGAGCTCGGCGCCGACGTGGTCGCGATCGGAGTCTCGCCCGACGGCACCAACATCAATGACGGCTGCGGCTCGACCGCCCCTGCCGCGCTCCAGGCGCGGGTCGTCGCGGAGGGCGCCCAGATCGGCATCGCGCTCGACGGCGACGCCGACCGGCTGATCATCGTCGACGAGGCCGGCCGCATCGTCGACGGCGACCAGCTGATGGCGACCATCGCCGCCTCCTGGCACGGCCACGGCCTGCTGATGGGCGGCGGCATCGTCGCGACGGTGATGTCGAACCTCGGGCTCGAGCGCTTCCTCTCCGGCCGGGGCCTCGAGCTCTACCGCACGAGGGTCGGCGATCGCTACGTGCTCGAGGAGATGCGCGCGCGCGGCTGCAATGTCGGAGGCGAGCAGTCCGGCCACATCATCCTCAGCGATTACGCCACCACCGGCGACGGCCTCGTCGCCGCGCTCCAGATCCTCGCCTGCCTCGTCGAAAGCGGAAAGCCGGCAAGCGAGATCCTCCACCGGTTCGATCCGTTGCCGCAGCTTCTGAAGAACGTCCGCTTCGCCGGCGGCGCCCCGCTTGAGGCGGAGAGCGTCAAGGCCGCGATTGCCGCCGCCGAGCGACGTCTCGAGGGCACGGGCCGCCTCGTCATCCGCAATTCGGGCACCGAGCCCCTGATCCGCGTCATGGCCGAAGGCGAGGACGCAGCATTGGTCGAGGACGTGGTCGACAGCATCTGCGAGGCCGTGAAGGCGGCGTGAAGGGCAGCGCCGCAGCCTCCGCTCGTCCCGAGCGAAGTCGAGGGGCGCTTCTCGGCCGCCTGTGCGGCGCGCCTCGACTTCGCTCGGCACGAACGGGTTCCTCGGTTTCGGCTCCAACGTGATGACCACCCCCCGCATCCTGATCATCGCCGGCTCCGATTCCGGCGGCGGCGCGGGCATCCAGGCGGACATCAAGACCGTCACCATGCTCCAAGGCCACGCGCTGACCGCGATCACCGCGATTACCGCGCAGAACACACTGGGCGTGCAAGCGGTGATGCCGGTGCCGACCGAGATGGTGATCGCGCAGATCGAATCGGTGATCGCCGACATCGGCGTTGACGCGGTCAAAATCGGAATGATCGGCTCGCCCGAGACCGCGGACGCGGTGGCCGACCGGCTG
>DASQKE010000145.1:0-2079 GCA_035630675.1 Allosphingosinicella sp. | reverse complement strand
AGCCGTCGCAAAAGTTGCGGCTCAAAGGCGCGATGAAGCCGATCGTCCCGCCCTCGCCGGTGCGCACGTAGCGGGCGGGCCCGCCGGTGCGCCGCGCCAGATCGGTCAGCGTCCAGCGCCGCTCGAAGCGCCGCCGGACCTCCGTCATCGGCACATGCTGGGCGATGCGCTCCACCTCGACCGATCCCATCGGCATCACCTCGATCACGGTCAGTGCGGCACCGCGCGCGTGCGCCCATTCGGCGAGGCCGACGAGATCGCCCAGATTGTCGTCGCGCAGCGCGACCGCGTTGATCTTGACCTCGAGGCCTGCCGCGAGGGCGGCGTCGATCCCGTCGACGACATGCTCGAGCCGCCCGCCGCGGGTGATCCGGGCGTAGGTTTCGGGCTTCAGGCTGTCGAGCGAGACGTTCACCCGCCTGACGCCGCAGCGGGCCAGGCCGGCGGCATGCCCGGCCAGCCGGGTGCCGTTGGTGGTCAAAGTGAGCTCGTCCAGCTCGCCGCTCGCCACGAAGCGGGAGAGGCCGCCGACGAGCGTCATCACGCCTTTGCGGACCAGGGGCTCGCCGCCGGTCAGCCGGAGCTTGCGCACGCCCTTTCGGATGAACGCGGCCGCGAGCCTGTCGAGCTCGTCGAGCCCCAGCAGCCCGGCGCGCGGGTGGAACGTCATGCGCTTGGGCATGCAATAAGTGCAGCGGAGGTCGCAGCGGTCCGTCACCGACAGGCGCAAATAGCTTATCGTCCGCCCGAACGGGTCGATCATCCGCCGCTTCCCATCATCTCGCCATAGAAGCGGATCGCCAGCCTGACCGCCACATATAAAATCAGGAGGGCAGTGAGCAGCCGGACATATTTCGGGTCGAGCCGGCCGCTGCCCAGGGTCGATCCGATCAGGCCGCCGGCGAGCACCGCGGGAAACAGCGGCCAGAAGGTCGTGAGCGCCTCGGCGCCCGCGCCCCCCTTGGCGAGCTGCCCCGCGAGGCCGGAGAGCGAATTGGCGAGGATGAAGACCGCGCAGGTCCCCGCGATCGCCTTGGGCGGCCCCCAGCGCAGCATGTAGAGCAAGGGCGCGAGAAAGATCCCGCCGCCGATCCCGACGATCCCGGCGAGGAAGCCGAGCGCGCCCCCCGCCACGGGTTCGAGCCACCGGGAGCGGGGCCCGGCCGGCGCCTCTTTCTCCCACAAAGGCGGCCAGAGCATCAGCAGTCCGGACGCGAGCAAGGATGCCGCCAGCAGGCCGATGAAGACGGTTTCCGCAACGACCATGCGTCCGCCCAGCCAGGCGCACGGTATGGAGAGGACGAACAACGGCCAGATCCGCCGCCAGTCGACATGGCCCGAACGCGCGAAGCGCCAGCTCCCGACCGTCACGACGAGGATGTTGCAGGCGAGCGCGACGACCGGCACCGCGCGATAATCCGTCCCGGCCAGCACCAACAGCGCATTGTAGGTCGATCCCCCGCCGAATCCGGCCGCCCCGTAGAGCAAGGCGGTGACAAGGAAGAGCGCGGCAAGACCCGGCACGAGACCCCCTAGCCGGACAGGAAGGGATGGCGGTGGAGGCAGTCGTCGGCGAACTTTTCTCTGCGCCGCAAGGGCAGGATTAGCGGCGCACCAGGACACGGCCTGTTCGGCGAGCCCGACACCCAAAGACCGCAGGCCACCCAGCCATTTCGCAGAGACCGCGCTTGCGCGGCATCACCAATTTTGCCGTCTTCACCTCGTCGCAAATTAACTAGCAGCGGGATGAAGCAATCCCGAAGGCGACCAGTCGGCAGGTTCAATGGTTCAACACCACATCGTCGATGGGCAGGCTCACTTTAAACGCCCTCTCTTCTTCGCGCAGTTTGTCTCCACCGAAAAGGCAAGACCAGCGGTTCAGGACCGTCGGCAACTCATCGAGCTCGGAGAGTCCGGAGTCGCCAGACGGTTCATGAACGAATAGCAGCTGACGCAGTAGCGCTGAGCCGCCCGTTTACGCGGTCCGATATCATTCCAACGTCATCTCACAAGCGAGGCGAAAGCGGGTGATCACGCCTGCACCTGCAAAATATGGTTTGCGGTGCGACCGATTCAGGC
>DASQKE010000144.1:0-7251 GCA_035630675.1 Allosphingosinicella sp. | reverse complement strand
CCTTCTACATGGTCGGCGGCTCGTGGCGCACTTTGGCGCGGGTCGACATGCACATCCTCGGGCACCCGCTGCCGATCGTCCACCAGCACGAGATGGCGCCCGGCCGCCCGCGCGAGCTTCTCCCGGCGATTGACGCGCTCGACCGGGCGAGCGCCGCGAAGATCCCGTCTCTGTCGATGTCGCGCCTGCCGACGCTGTCCGCCGCCACGCGGCTGCTGCGGGCTCTCGCGGAGCGGCTGCGGCCCGGATCGCTGATCGTCTCCAGCTTCGGCATCCGCGAGGGCCTGCTCTACGCCGACCTTCCCGAGGCGACCCAGGCGCGCGACCCTTTGATCGAGGCGGCGCGCGACGCCGGAACGGGCCTCGGCCGCTTCGCCCAGCATGGCGAATTGCTCGACGCCTGGATCGCCCCGATATTCGACGATCCGCCGGCGCTGGCGCGGCTGCGGCTCGCCGCCTGCTTCCTCGCCGACGTCGCCTGGCAGGCGCACCCCGATTTCCGCGCCGAGCGTGGGCTCGATCTGGCGCTGCACGGCAATTGGGTCGGGATCGACCCAGGCGGGCGGGTGCTGCTCGCCCAGGCGCTCTATTGCAGCTTCGGCGGCGGCCGCGACCTCCCCGACGGCGCTCTTTCGGCCCTGTGCAGCGCGGATAGTCTGCGCCGCGCATCCCTGTGGGGCCTCGCGATGCGTCTCGGCCAGCGGCTCAGCGGCGGCGCTGCCACCGGCCTCGAGCGCAGTGCGCTCCTCCGCACCGAGGACCGCCTCGTGCTCACATTGGACCGCAAGCAGGCGGGTTTGGGTGGTGAAGCGGTCGATCGCCGCCTGAAGACGCTAGCGTCGGCCCTCGGCCTCAAGCCCGAGCGCGCGATCCGCTAGAAGCAGCGCAGGCCGGTAATGCGGCCCCTCGCGTCGACGTCGATGTTGATCCGGTCTTCGCGCAAATCCTGGGTGATCATCGAATCGGGCGCGATCCAGCGCACATATTGCGCCTTGCTGCGCCGGATCGCCTCGGCGCCGACCGCCTCGGACCGCTGCCGTCCGATCAAATCCTGGACGCGTGTCGCATCGCATTCGCCCGCGCCATGCTCGACCGTCTGGCCCTCGGGCTCGGGCGCTGGGGTCGCGCAGCCCGCGAGCAAAGCCGCCGCGACCAGGGCCCTCATACGTCCGCCTCCGCACGGGTCATCACCATCTTGCCGCCGCGCACCGCGAAGGCGAGCCGGCCCTCGACCAGATCGAGCGCGTCGCGTCCGAACTCCTCGAAGCGCCAGCCCTCGAGGATCTGGAGGCCCTCGCGCCGACCGGCGGCGAGCAGCTCCAATTCCTCCGAGCGCGCGATCAGCCGCGGCGCCACGTTCGACTCGCGCGCCCGGATCTTGAGCAGGAGCTTCAACAAATCGGCGATCAGCGCGCCCTCCTTGCCCATGCCCGGCGACTTGTCGTCGCGCGGCGGCAGCTCGGAGGCGGGGAGGGGGTCGGCATTGGCCATCGCCTCCATCAGGCGGGCGCCGATGTCGTTGGTCCGCCAGGAGGGCGAGAGGCCGCGTACCTGCGCCAGTTTCTCCTGGCTGGTCGGCGGCTGGAGGGCGACGTCGGCGAGCGTCTCATCCTTCATGATCCGGCCGCGCGGCAGATTCTTCGACCGCGCCTCGATCTCCCGCCATGCCGCCGCCGCCTTGAGGCGCCCGAGCACCTCGGGCTTGCGGCTCTGCACGCGCACCTTCCTCCAGGCCAGAGCGGGGTCGTTGAGATAATTGGCGGGGTCGGCGATGCGCTCCATCTCCTGGTCGAGCCAGGCGCCGCGGCCGGTCCGCCGCAGCCGCTCGAGCATCTTGGTGAACAGGACGGCGAGATGGGTGACGTCGCCGATCGCATAGTCGATCTGGCGCTCCTCGAGCGGACGGCGGCCCCAGTCGGTGAAGCGCGCGCCCTTGTCGAGCGTCTTGCCGAGCAGGCTCTCGCACAGGTTCGAATAGCCGATCTGCTCGCCCAGCCCCAGGGCCATGGCCGCGATCTGGGTGTCGAAGATCGGGTGCGGGGTGCCGCCGGTCAGGTTGAAGATGATCTCGATGTCCTGCCCGCCGGCGTGGAAGACCTTGATGACATGCTCGTTATTGACGAGCAGGTTCAGCAGCGGCGTCAGATTGATCCCCTCGGCCTTGGGGTCGATCGCCGCCGCCTCCTCGGCGCTGGCGATCTGGAACAGGCACAGGTCCGGCCAATAGGTGTTCTCGCGCATGAATTCGGTATCGACCGCGACGAACGGCGAGCGGGCGAGTCGCTCGCACAAAGAGGCGAGCGATTCGCTGTCGGTGATGAGGGGATGGATGTGCATGTTGCGGCGCCTATAGCGCGGCCTCCCGCCTTGACAAAGCGAGGCCGCGCCGCGAAGCGCACGCCTCTCCATTCACTTGCAAGATAACTCTCACGAGGCGCGGCAGGATGCACGCATACAGGACCCACGATTGCGGGCGGCTCCGCGCCGCCCAGGTCGGCGAGCGGGTCAGGCTCTCGGGCTGGGTCCACCGCAAGCGCGACCATGGCGGGGTGTTGTTCGTCGATCTGCGCGACCATCACGGCATCACCCAGATCGTCGCCAAGGCGGACAGCGAGCCGCTCCGCATCCTCGACCGCCTGCGGCTGGAATCGGTCGTGACCGTGACCGGACAGGTCGTCTCGCGCGGGCCCGATGCGGCCAATCCGAACCTTCCGACCGGCGAGATCGAGGTCGCGGCCGACGAGGTCGCGATCCAGTCCGCCGCCGACGAGCTGCCGCTGCCTGTCGCCGGCGAGGCCGATTATCCGGAGGAGATACGCCTAAGATATCGCTTCCTCGATTTGCGCCGCGAGCGCATCCACGCCAACATCGTGCTGCGCTCGAACGTGATCGCATCGATCCGCCGGCGGATGGTCGAGCAGGGCTTCATCGAGTTCCAGACGCCGATCCTCACCGCCTCCAGCCCCGAGGGCGCGCGCGACTATCTCGTCCCGAGCCGCGTCCACCCCGGCAAATTCTACGCGCTCCCGCAGGCGCCGCAGATGTTCAAGCAATTGATCATGGTCGCCGGCTTCGACCGCTATTTCCAGATCGCGCCCTGCTTCCGCGACGAGGACGCACGCGCCGACCGTTCGCCCGGCGAATTCTACCAGCTCGATTTCGAGATGAGCTTCGTCACGCAGGAAGACGTCTTCCAGGCGATCGAGCCCGTGCTCGCCGGCGTCTTCGAGGAGTTCGCCGCGAGCAGGAAGGTCACTCCGGCGGGCGAATTCCCGCGCATCCCCTACAAGGAGTCGATGCTGAGATACGGCTCCGACAAGCCCGACCTTCGCAATCCGATCCTGGTCTCGGACGTGTCGAGTCACTTTCAGGGCTCGGGCTTCGGCCTGTTCGCGCGCATCGTCGAGGGCGGCGGCGTCGTCCGCGCCGTCCCGGCGCCGGGCACTGCGGAGAAGAGCCGCAAATTCTTCGACGAGATGAACGACTGGGCGCGCTCCGAAGGCCATGCCGGCCTGGGCTACATCACCCAGAAGGGCGGCGAATTGGGCGGCCCGATCGCCAAGAATCACGGCGAGGAGGCGACCCGCGCCTTGATCGCCGAGCTCAGCCTCGGTCCCGATGACGGGATCTTCTTCGCGGCGGGCAAGGAAGGGCAGGCGGCGAAGCTGGCGGGAGCCGCGCGAACCCGCGTCGGCGAGCAGCTCGGCCTGATCGCGGACGACGAATTCCGCTTCTGCTGGATCGTCGACTTTCCGATGTTCGAATATGACGAGGAGACGAAGAAGGTCGACTTCTCCCACAATCCCTTCTCGATGCCCCAGGGCGAGCTGGAAGCGCTGGAGAGGAAGGATCCGCTCGACATCCTCGCTTTCCAGTACGACATCGTCTGCAATGGAGTGGAGCTGAGCTCCGGCGCGATCCGCAACCATCGCCCAGACATCATGTACAAGGCGTTCGAGATAGCCGGCTACAGCCGCGAGGACGTCGACCGCGACTTCTCCGGCATGATCAATGCCTTCAAGTTCGGCGCGCCGCCCCACGGCGGCTCCGCGCCCGGCATCGACCGCATCGTCATGCTGCTCGCCGGCGAGCCCAATTTGCGCGAGGTCGTGCTGTTCCCGATGAACCAGCGCGCCCAGGATTTGATGATGGGCGCGCCGAGCGAGGTGAGCCCCAAGCAGCTCCGCGAGCTCGGGATTCGCATCGTTGAGGGCCCGAGCGCCCCTGCGAAGGATCCAGCATAGGCTGTGGCTCAGGAGTAAGAGAGTCGCGGGCAATCCCCCCGTTTGGTCCGAGCGAAGTCGAGGACCGCCTTCGAGCGCAGCGAGAATTCTGCGATCGAAAACAGGAAAGCCTCGGCTCCGCTCGGCACCGGTCCTCGACTTCGCTCGGACCGAACGGAACTGAGGGCGAAGCCTGCGCGCTCTCTCCAGATGCCACTGATCCTCTCCGACTACGAAGCCGGCGCAAAATATAAAGGCGATTACGAAGCCGACCTCGCCGCCCTTCAGGAACGCCTCTCGCGCCTCCTCGTCGCGCACATCGTCCGCGGCCGCCGCACGATCATCGTCTTCGAAGGCTGGGACGCGGCAGGGAAGGGCGGGGCGATCCAGCGCCTTACCTCCGGCTGGGACCCGCGGCACTTCCGGGTCTGGCCGGTCGCCGCGCCCACCGCGGAGGAGAAAGCGCGCCATTTCCTCTGGCGCTTCTGGAAGCGGCTTCCCGGTGCCGCCGAGATCGCCTTGTTCGACCGCAGCTGGTACGGCCGCGTCCTCGTCGAGCGGGTCGAAGGCTTCGCCTCGAAGGCCGAATGGCGGCGCGCCTATGACGAGATCAACGCCTTCGAGCGCCAGCTCGCCGACGACGGCACTGCGATCGTGAAGCTCTTCCTCCACATCACCCGCGCCACCCAGGACGAGCGTCTCAAGGCGCGCGTCGAGCATCCGTGGAAGCGTTGGAAGCTCTCGCCCGAGGACTTCCGCAATCGTGCGAAGTATGACGACTATGTCGCTGCGATCGAAGAGATGTTCGAGCAAACGAACGGCAAGATCGCGCCCTGGCATGTGGTCGACGGCAACAACAAGAAGGCCGCCCGCATCGCCGCCCTCACGATCGTCGCCGACGCGCTCGAGGCCGCCGTCCCTTCGGGCCCGCCGCCGATCGATCCGCAAGTGAAGAAGCTCGCGAAAAAGGCTTTCGGCTGACGCGGGGCGAGCAACAAGCCCCTGTTCCTCAAGATTATTTTCCCGCTGGTCGGGCCGCTTCGGTTCATGCAATATGGCGACACGAGCATGGAGCGGCCGTTCAGCCTCTACGCAGACCTCAGGGTCCCGCCCGACGCCCCGCCGGCGGCGATCGAATGGGCGTACCGCAAGCTGATGAAGCGCCATCACCCGGACCATGCGGGCCCGGACTCCGCCGCCCGCGCCGCCGAGATCAACGCCGCTTATTCGGTCCTGCGCGATGCCGGGCGGCGTGCGTGCTACGACCGGCGCGAGCTGTCGCGCCACCACAGCCTCTGCGCCGCCGAGACGCAGCGCGTCGTCCGCCGCCGGCGAGTCGTGCGCGGCGCTTCATGGCTCACCGCCGCCGTCGCGCTCGGCGCCGGCATCCCGCTCGCCGCCAATTGGTACAATGGCGGCATCGTCCCGCAGCGCGCCGCCGCCGTGGCGCCGCCCGCCGAGCCGGTTCTTCCCGTCGCCGAGGAAAGCGATCCCGTCGATCAGGTCGCCGACTTCCTCGCCAGGGCCGCGATCGGCCGGCCCGCCCCGCAGGCGCCGCCGGCGGCGAAACCGGTCGCGAGCGCACCCGCTCCGCTGGCCCGGGTCGCTGCAGCCCCCGCCGCGGACGCGCCGGTCAGGATGCGCCGCGCCGCGCCGCCGCCCGCGCCGCGCCGGGCGCCGAGCGAGCCGGTCGAGGCGGACTTCCTCGAGCGCGAGGGCTTCATCTACTAAGCCGCCGGCCGCTTACCTTCGGCAGGGGACGCGGCAGGGCTCCGTCGCCCGGACCGGCGCTGGTCCGCGCTCGCCGAGCGCGCGCTCGACACGGGCCGCCATGTCGCGCTGGTTGCGCTGGTAGCCGCGCGCTTCGAGGCAGTCATAGGAGCGATAGAGCGCCGCCACCGGGTCCATCCAGTAGCGCCGGTTCGCCTGGGTCGTGCACTGGTCGATATCCGCCTGCATCTCGGCGCCGCTCTTGGTCGGATGGTAGACCGAAGCGGTGCAGGCCGGGAGGGCGGCCGCAAGAGCGAGCGGAAGGAGTGACTTCATCGAGGCGCCTGCGCTGGGTTCGGTGAGTTGTCGCACCACGGGCCCCGGCATTCAAGCCGCCCCGGAGCCGCGCTTTCCTCTCGACGCGGCCCGGGTCAGCCGCCAAGATGCGCCGCCAGACGAAGGGGGAACAGTGTGAGCAGCTGGAACGCGCGCAAGACGGTCGTCGCCGACGAGGATCTCGCACCCGAGCACAGGCTCCACCGCAGCCTCGGCTGGCCGCACCTCGTGGCGCTCGGCGTCGGGGCAATCGTCGGCACCGGGATCCTGACCCTGATCGGGGTCGGCGCCGCCAAGGCCGGGCCGTCGGTCATCCTGTCCTTCGCGATCGCCGGCATCATCTGCGCGGCCGCCGCGCTCGCTTATGCCGAGATGGCGACGATGATCCCGGCGTCGGGCAGCGCCTACACCTACACCTATGTGGTAATCGGCGAATTGCTCGCCTGGATCGTCGGCTGGAGCCTGATCCTCGAATATTCGCTGGTGGTGAGCGCGGTCGCGGTCGGCTGGTCGGGCTATGCGGCGGGTTTCATGGCCTGGCTCGGTGCGCCGCTGCCGGCAGCCCTCATCGCCGGGCCGGCCTTGGAGGGCATCGTCAATCTGCCCGCCGTGTTCATCATCGCGCTGGTCGCGGGAATGCTGATGCTCGGCACCCGCGAGAGCGCGACGCTCAACGCCATCCTCGTCGCGGTCAAGATCGTCGCCTTGATCGTCTTCGTCGCGGTCGCTTTGCCTTTTTTCGACCCCGCCAATTTCGAGCCCTTCATGCCCAACGGCTTCGGCAAATCGGGGCCGCCCGGCGCCGAGGTCGGCGTCATGGCGGCAGCGGCGATCATCTTCTTCGCTTTCTACGGGTTCGACGCGATCGCGACGGCGGCCGAGGAGGCCAAGAACCCCGACCGCGATCTCGCCATCGGAATTGTCGGGTCGATGCTGCTTTGCGTGCTGATCTACATGGTCGTCGCCGCAGTCGCGATCGGCG
>DASQKE010000143.1:0-11739 GCA_035630675.1 Allosphingosinicella sp. | reverse complement strand
CCAGCACCCGGGCGTCGTGCTGGCTGGCCAGCCGCTCGGCGACCACCGATCCGGCGAAGCCCGCGCCGACGACGAGATAGTCGTAGCTGCGCCCCTCGACGGCGGAGATGTAATTGGGGCCGGACCTCGCCTCCCTGACCGCCTCGCCGACGAGGCCGCGCATGCGCGCGAAGGTGATGTCCCAGCTCAGATTGGCGAGCTTGGCGTCGACCTCGCTCAGCCACTCGTCGCCGCTTAGCTTCAGCGCCAGCGCGCGCTCGCAGCCGCGAATGAAGGCGTCGGGGCCGTCGGCGATGATCACGGCTGCCATGTCGCCATAATGGCGGCGGACGTCGACGACCGGGGTCGAGACGACCGGCCGGCCGCCTGCGAGATATTCCGGGGTCTTGGTCGGCGAGATGAAGCGCGTCGCGTCGTTGATCGCGAACGGCATCAAGGCGACGTCCCAGCCGCCAAGCCAGGCCGGCAGCTCGTCATAGGTCCTGTTGCCGGCATAGAGGATGTTCGGTCGCCGCGGCAGATCGGCCGGGTCGATCTTCACGACGGGCCCGACCATGATAAACGACCATTCCGGATGCGCGTCGGCGGCGGCGGCGACCAGCTCCAGATCCATGCGTTCGTCGATGACGCCGTAGAATCCGAAGCGAGGCCGCGGCAATGCAGCTTGCTCTGCGGGATCGGTTTCCGCGTCGCGCGCCCGGCCGAAATGTCCGCGGTCGACCGAGGACGGGAAGGGGTGGACGTTCGGGTGCCGGCTCTTCTTGGCTTCATAGAGGCTGTAGCCGCCGGTGAAGACGACGTCCGCCGCGTCGAACAATTCGTTCTCGAGCGCGAGCAGGCGCGGCGGCGCGAAGCGGAAGGCGGCGAGCTCGTCCATGCAGTCGTAGACCGTCGCTGCCGCGTCGATGTGGCGCGAGAAGGGCAGCATCATCGGCGTATAGTACCAGCGGACCACCGGACCCTCGACGCCGGCGAGGAAGCCGTCGAGCAGCCGCTTCAGCTCCACCTCCTGCTCGGCCTCTGCCATGCCTTCGGGCAGCGAGGGAGTGACGACGACGACTTTGGTTTCGGCGCAGGTCCGCACGCCCAGCGCCGGCACGCAGCCGGGCAGCGCCGCCTCCGGCTCCTCCCAGAAGATCACCCGCCGTTCGGCGGCGAAGCGGCTCATCAGATGCTGGGGACGCTGAAAGACGAAGTTCCACCGCAGGTGGGAAAAGCAGACCAGCGTATGATCGAAATCGACGGACGCGAACTGAGACTGCCCCAATGACGAGGCGGTGGAAAGCTTGATCAACTGTATACCCTCGGCGGTTTCTCTGACGTCCAGATAACGAGTGGCGCGCGCGCGAAGTTCCGCAGTGCAGCATGAATCGCTTTGATCCAGATCATTTCCATTCGTCTGATTTATTTACATTAATTTTTCGCCGCCGGGACGCGCCATGTTCGCTTCCGGACGCTCTCGCGTTCAAAAACGAACACCTTCCCAACCCGGAAGCGAGCCGTCGCCCGGTCGCAAAGGCAAATCCGCAAGCGGCGTCATTTGGCACGCGTCCTGCTCAGGGCATCACGCCACTCACCAGGGAGCACATCATGTCCAGGTTCGAATCCATTGCATTCAGTTTCGTTGCCGGCCTCGCCGGCCTGCTGACCGTCGCCACCCTCGCCCCAATCGCCTGAGACCCGGGAAGGGCTTGCAACCTGCTACAAATGTGGCATGCTACGTTTGTAGCAGGAGAGACAAATGACAGCGTTCCATGTTTTGACCCGGACGGCATCGCGCGCGGCGCTCACCTGCGGACTTGCTCTCGCCGCCGCGCCCGCCTTTGCGCAAGCGGCGCCGCCTGCCCCGACTCCGGCCCCCGCCCCCGCGCCGCCCGCGGATGAGCAAGCGACGACGGCCGCCGCCCCAGGGGAAGGCGCCACCGATCCGGCGGCGGTGGCGGTGGCGCCGGGCACCGGCCCGCGCAGCTTCACGCCCGCAGACTTCGCCCGCTTCGCGCCGAGGACGGCGCTCGACATGGTCCGCCAGCTGCCGGGCTTCACCATCCGCGACGCGCCGCAGGAGCGCGGCCTCGGCCAGGCCACCGCCAACGTGCTGATGAACGCCCGGCGGATCGGCGGCAAATCCGACGACATCGCCACGCAATTGGGCCGCATCCCGGCCGCGAACGTGGTCCGCATCGACATCGTCGACGGCGCGACGCTCGACGTGCCGGGCCTCAGCGGCGAAGTCGCCAACGTCGTCACCCGCGCCACCCGGACCAACGGCCAGTTCGCCTGGCGCCCCGATTTCCGCATCCGCCATACCGAGCCGAACCTCACTCGCTACGAGCTCTCGCTGAGCGGCCAGACCGGTCCGGTCGAGTGGACATTGGGCCTGGAAAACCAGTCCAACCACAGCGGCGCCGGCGGCTTCACCGAGATTCTCGGGCCTACGCGCGACTTCATCGAGCTGCGCGACGATCATTGGACCCAGAACAGCGAGCAGCCGCGGCTGAGCGGCCGCTTCGTCTATGACGGTCCGGGCAGCTCGGTCGGCAACCTCAACCTGTCCTACCGCCGCTTCTGGCACGATTTCAACGAGGAGAGCCTGCGCACGACCACGGGCCTGGCCGACCGCTCGCGTACCGTCGTCCAGGAGGTCCACGGCTGGGAATATGAGATCGGCGGCGATTTCGAGTTCGCGCTCGGCCCGGGCCGGCTGAAGCTGATCGGCCTCAACCAGGTCGAGCGCGAGCCGGTCGATTCGACCGTCGTGACGGCCTTCGCCGACGGCCGGCCCGATGTCGGCAGCCGCTTCCTTCGGATCAGCGACGAGGTCGAGCGGATCGGACGCGCCGAATATCGCTGGCGCGGCGGAGGCGCGGAATGGCAGCTCTCCGGCGAGGGCGCGTTCAACAGCCTCGACGTCACCACCGATCTGTTCTCGCTGCAGCCCGACGGCGTCTTCGCCCCGGTCGCTTTCCCGGGCGGCACCGGCCGGGTCGAGGAGGACCGCTACGAGCTGATGGCGAGCTACGGCCGACCGCTCGCCTCGAACCTCAACATGCAGCTCTCGGCAGGCGGCGAATATTCGCAATTGAGGCAGGTCGGGCCCGGCGGGCTCACCCGCAGCTTCTGGCGCCCGAAGGGCCAGCTCAACCTCGTCTGGCGCCCGGATCCGCGCACGACGTTCAACCTGCGCGCCCAGCGCCGCGTCCTCCAGCTGAATTTCCTCGACTTTCTCGCCGTGGTGAACCTCGCGGACGACCGCGAGAATGCGGGCAATGCCGATCTGGTGCCAACCCAGGCCTGGGACCTCGATGTCGAGGGGATCCGCAATCTCGGCCGCTACGGCACGACGCGCCTCAAGCTCTACGGCCGCTGGTACGACGACATCGTCGACACGATCCCGATCGGCGCGACCGGAGAATCGCCGGGCAACATTCCCCACGCAACGGCCTACGGCGTCGAATGGGCGACGACCTTCAACTTCGATCCGATGGGCTGGCGCGGGGCCCGGCTCGACGCGCGCTTCCAGCTCCAGACCAGCAGCGTCCGCGACCCGCTCACCGGCGAGAATCGCGAGGTCAGCAATTTCCTCCAGCATCTCGTCGAGATCGGCCTGCGCCACGACGTCCCGGACAGCGATTGGGCCTGGGGCGGCAACCTGTCGAACGTGATCGGAGCGCGGGAATATCGACTGACCGAGGTCGGCCGGCAGTGGGAAGGACCGGTCTGGACCAGCCTGTTCGTCGAGCACAAGGACGTGCTCGGCCTCACCGTCCGCGCCACCGTCACCAACCTCACCGGCGCCCGCTCGATGTGGGAGCGCACCGTCTATGTCGGACGCCGCACCGGCCCGGTCGCCTTCTTCGAAGACCGCAACCGCACCATCGGCCCGATCTTTTCCTTCTCGATCCGCGGCCGCTTCTGATCCCAGGGAGACCTTTCGATGACCAAGACATTCTTCGCCGCCGCCGTTCTTCTCGCAGCGTCCGTGCCCGCCTCCGCCCAGACCCCCGTGCGGGTCGGCGCGTTCGATTCGCTGGAGCTTCGCGGCGGCGGCGAGGTGATCGTCCGCTTTGGCCGCGTGCAGAGCGTCACGATCACCGGCGGCGACCCGAACCTCGCCTCGATCATGGTCGATTCCGAGGGGGACCTCGTGATCCGCCCGTGCCGCACCTCGTGCCGCAACCAGCGCCTCAGGGTCGAGGTGGTGACGCCGCGGCTCGACGCGATCGCGATCGACGGCGGCGGCCAGGTCCGCACCGAAGCGGGCTTCGCGCCGCGCGGGACGGTGGCGCTGGCGATCAATGGCGGCGGCAGCCTCGACGCGCGGACCATGCCCGCCGACACGGTCGCCGCTGCAATCACCGGCGGCGGCCGGATCAGGACCGCGCCGGTCCGCACCCTCGCGGCGGCGGTCCACGGCGGCGGAGCCATCACCTATACCGGCAACCCGCGCACCACCGTCTCGATCAACGGCGGCGGCACCGTCACCCGCGACCGCTAGGTCTCTATGCCTTGCGCGCGATCACCTCGGCGACCAGCGGCGTGATCATTCGCGCGTGCGGCGGCGCGCGGTCGAGGACGGTGCCGAGACGGTCCGCTTCCCCATCGCCGACATAGCCCAAAGCGGCGAGCCGGCGTGCGCCGACCGCCATGAACGACGCCGGCCACTGCCAAGTGAAATGATCCGGCCCGACGATCTCGACCAGCGGCCGGACCTCGACCATCTCGAGCCCCGCCGACTCGAGCCAGAGCGGGAGCCGCAGCGCGATGTCGGGCTCGCCGCCCGCGTCGCGCCAGCTTTGCATGACGAGGCTACGGAAGCGGTCGAGATCCGGGTCGGGCGGCATCATCTGCCAGGCGCCGTAATCCGCATATTCGTGGAAGATCGCGACGCCGCCGGGCTTCAGCGCCTGTGCTATGTGCCCCACCGTCCGCTCCGGCCCTTCGACAAACGACAACAGCCAGCGGCACCAAGCCGCATCCGCGACGGCTTCGCCGAACGGCGCCTCGCTCACATCGTGCGCCCGCGTCTCGACATTGGCGAGCCCGCGCTTCCGGAGCGCGGCGAGAAAGCTCTCCGACCGTTCGAGCGCAATCACCCGCCCCGCCGGGCCGACGATCCGGGCCAGGTCCGCGCTCGCCCAACCCGGCCCCGCGCCGATATCGACCACGGTCTGTCCCGGCCCGATCCCCGCCCGCGCCCAGGCATCGAGAACGCGCTCGCGCCACACCCGGTGCTGCAGCCCGAGCCGCTCGATCTCATCGGCCTCGGTGCCGAGCACGTAATCGCCGTCTTCGCTCATACGCCGCCCATCGCGCGCCACGGTCGGCGCCGCCACCAGTTTCTTGCGGCCAAACCATCGCGCGATAAGAGGGCGCTTGACACGTCCACAATTGTGTCTCAAGTTTCTGTCATGACAGAAACAGCCGTCACGAGTCGCATGCCCGCAGCCGTCGAGCGCTTCGTCCTGCAGTGGGGCGACATGGGCGGGCAATGGGGCGTCAATCGCTCGGTCGCCCAGATCCACGCCTTGCTCTATCTCTCCGAACGGCCGCTGACCGCCGAGGAGATCGCCGACACGCTCGGCATCGCACGCTCGAACGTCTCGACCAGCCTCAAGGAGCTGCAGACCTGGAAGCTCGTCCGCCGCGTCCCCATGCTCGGCGACCGCCGTGACCATTTCGAGGCCGAGAGCGACCTTTGGGAAATGGTCACGCGGATCGCCCAGGGGCGCAAGGAGCGCGAGATCGATCCCGCCGCGGCCGCGCTCAAGGCCTGCCGCGCCGAGGCGGAGGGGGACGCGCGCGTATCGCCGACCGCCAAGAAGCGCCTCGCCGAGATGGACGATTTCCTGACGACGATGAGCCGTTGGTACGACCAGATGCTCGGCGTTCCGCCGCCCAAGCTGATGGCCTTGGTGAGGATGGGATCGAGGATCGCCAGCCTCGTCGGCCTCGGCCGCCGGCGGCGCCGGGAGGGGACGGCGGACGACTGAGTTTTTTTGCGCTTTCGTTTCTCTCTATGCAGAAACGGCAGCAAGGACAGGAGGCCAGGATGGAGCTGCAGCGTGCCGAAATCATCCCGTTCCGCCGGCGCACGAAAGTCTCCGATATCGGCGACATCCGCTTTCGCCGACTTGTCGGCGAAGCGGCATGGTCGCAGCTGCCGCCGGCGGTCCGATCGCGTTTCTCGAAACGTCTCGGCGGCGGCCGGACGATCGTCTATGCCGGCGAGGTCGTCGCGTGCCGAATGAGCCAAGCGGGCCGGGCGCTGGCGCAGCTCGCGCGCATAATCGGCGGACCACTTCCCTTATCGCGCGACTGCTGGGTCCCGGCGACGGTCACCGTGACCGAGGATTGCGCCTCGGGCGGTCAGCTCTGGACCCGCATCTACGGCCGCCGCCGCGGCTTCCCGCAGGCCATCCATAGCGCCAAGCGCTTCTGCGGTCCGACCGGGCTCGAGGAATATCTCGGGCGCGGATTCGGTATCGCCCTCGTCGCTCGCGTCGAGAACGGCGCGCTGCATTTCCACTCCGATCATTATTTCCTGAGGTTCGGCCGGTTGCGCCTGCGCATCCCGGCCTGGCTGTCGCCCGGACGGATGCGGGTCGGCCATATCGAGTGCGGCGGAGGGCGGTTCGCCTTCGTGCTCGATCTCATTCACCCCCTTCTCGGTCCGCTCGTCAGCCAGACTGCGATGTTCGACGAGCGCCCGGAAGCCTACACGGGAGCAAAGTCATGACCCCCATCTTCTGGACCCTCCTCGCCCTCCAGATCGCGATGGGGGCATTCGACACCCTGTTCCACCACGAGGGCACGGAGCGGCTCGCCTGGCGGCCGTCGCAGCGCCGCGAGCTGAAGCTCCACGGCGTCCGCAACCTCTTCTATGCGATCATGTTCGGCACTTTGGGCTTCGCCGAGCCGCGCGGATCGCTCGCATGGGCGCTCATAGCCCTGCTCGCCGCCGAGCTCTTCATCACGCTTTGGGACTTCGTCGAAGAGGATCGCACGCGCAAGCTCCCGGCCAGCGAGCGCGTCACCCATACGCTGCTGACGCTCAATTACGGGGCGATCCTGGCGCTGCTCGTACCGGTCCTGCTCGGCTGGACGGCGCTGCCGACCGGCGTCGGCGCCTCGTGGCACGGCCCCTGGAGCTGGCTCTGCGCGGCCGCGGCGGCGGGGACCTTCGTCGCGGGCGTACGGGACTTGGTTGCCGCCGCGCGCACCGCAAGATTGCGCGACGGCGATCCCGCCCGCCTGGCCGCCGGGCTGCCGCCCTGCAGCGCGATCCTGGTCACGGGCGGAACCGGCTTCATCGGCGCGCGCCTCGTCGCCGCGCTGGCCGCCGCCGGCCACGAGGTCACCATCCTCACACGCCGCCGCGAAAACGCTCTCGCTCTGCCCGCTCCGATCCGTATCGTCACCGACCTCGCGCAGATCGCGGCCGCGGCGAGGATCGATGCGATCGTCAACCTCGCCGGCGAGCCGATCGCCAACGGCCTTTGGACCCGGCGCAAGCGTGGGAAGATCGTCGAGTCGCGCCTCGGAATCACTTGGGCCGTCGGGCAATTGATCGAGCGGCTCGAGACGAAGCCGCTCGTCCTGGTCAGCGGCTCCGCGATCGGCTGGTACGGCCTTCGCGGCGACGAGCCGCTCGGGGAGGATCGCGACGGCCGCGACTGTTTCAGCCACCGCGTCTGCAGCGCCTGGGAATATGCCGCCCGCCTGGCCGCAGGGCGCCAAACGCGGCTCGTGCTGCTGCGCACCGGCCTGGTGCTTGGGCGCGAAGGCGGCGTGCTGAGCCGCATGCTGGCGCCGTTCGAATTCGGGCTCGGCGGCCGCTTCGGCAGCGGGCGGCAGCAGATGAGCTGGATCCACCGCGACGATCTCGTCCGGCTGATCGTCCGAGCGATAGCGGATCCGGCCTTATCAGGCCCGGTCAACGGCACCGCGCCGGAGCCGGCGGCCAATGCCGACTTCACCCGCGCGCTCGGCCGGGCACTCCGCCGTCCCGCGATCCTGCCGGTTCCCGCCGCACCGCTGCGCCTCGCCCTCGGCGACTTCGCGGACGAGCTCCTGCTCGGCGGCCAGCGCGTCCTCCCTGCCAAGGCGCAGGCCGCCGGCTTCCGCTTCGACTATCCGACGCTCGACGGCGCGCTGGCCGAGATCACGGGCGCCCCACTGCCCGGCGACCCCGCCATGGGCCGCGCGGCAGTCGAGGCCGCCGCATGAGGGAGGAGCCTCGCACCGCCGGATTGCTCGGCTGTGCGATCCTCAGCGCGATCTTCGTGCCGCTGCTCGCGGTGGCGGCCCTGTTCGCGGTATCGACGAACGGGCTGGCCGACTTCTTCGGCGCCTTCGCAGTGGTGCTCGTGTTCGGCACCCCGATCGCCGGTCTGCATGTGCTCCTACTGTGGCTGCCCGCTTATTTCGTTGCGACGCGCGAGCGGGACCTGTCCTGGTGGAGCGCAGCCGCACTCGGCCTGGTCTGCGGCGGGCTTCCGGCCTTCATCCTGTCCGCCGCCGAGCCTGGTCCCACCATCCTCTTCGCCGGCTCCGGCCTCATCGGCGGCCTCGCGTTCCGCGCGACGTTCGGACTGTCGCGGATATGAAAGAGGGCGGCCCTACAGGACCGCCCTCGTTCTTCTCCCTGCCCGGCGCGAAGTCATGCTTCGCGAGGAAGTCCTAGCGCTTCGAGAACTGGAAGCTGCGGCGGGCCTTGGCGCGGCCGTACTTCTTGCGCTCGACGACGCGCGGATCGCGGGTCAGGAAGCCGGCCTGCTTGACCGTGGTGCGCAGTCCCGGCTCGTAGCGGGTCAGAGCGGTCGAGATGCCGTGCCGGACCGCGCCGGCCTGGCCGGAAAGGCCGCCGCCCTTGACGCTCGCGATCACGTCATACTGGCCGCGGCGCTCGGTGATGTCGAACACCTGGTTGATGATCAGGCGCAAGGTCGGCCGGGCGAAATAAACCGTCTGGTCGCGGCCGTTGACGATGATCGTGCCCGAGCCGGGCTTGAGCCAGACGCGGGCGACGGCGTCCTTGCGGCGGCCGGTCGCGTAAGCGCGGCCCTGCTTGTCGAGCTGCTGCTCGCGAAGCACCGCCTGGATCTGCGGGCCCTGGGTCGAGACGCCGTGCAGATCGGGTTCGGCCGGGGCGGAAGACTCGATGCCCTCGGCACCCTCGGCGCCCTCCGCGGCGGCGGCAGCGGCAGGCGCTTCCGGCTCCGGCGGCGGAACCGGGGCGCCGGTGAGGTTGGCGAGATCGGAAAGGGACTGGCGATTGTCGGACATCAGGCACCCACCTTGTTCTTGCGGTTCATGCCCGCGACGTCGAGAGTTTCGGGGCTCTGGCCGGCGTGCGGATGCTCGGTGCCGGCATAGAGGTGAAGGTTGCGCATCTGGTCGCGGCCGAGCGGCCCGCGCGGAATCATCCGCTCGATCGCTTTTTCGATCACGCGCTCCGGGAAGCGGCCTTCGAGCACCTTGGCGGCGGTCGTTTCCTTGAGGCCGCCGACATAGCCGGTATGCTTGTAATAGATTTTGTCGCTGAGCTTCTTACCGGTGAAGCGCACCTTGCCGGCATTGACGATCACGACATGGTCGCCGCAATCGACATGCGGGGTGTAGCTCGGCTTGTGCTTGCCGCGCAGCAGATTGGCGACGATCGAGGCGAGCCGCCCGACCACCAGCCCGTCGGCATCGATCAGATGCCATTTCTTCTCGACCTCGGCGGGCTTGGCCGCCTTGGTGGTCTTCATCAGCGCCTTCATGGCCCGGACCTCTTGCATAAAAGGAGCGCGCCGCCCCCGAAGGCGCGGCGCTGCGAGCGGCCAAATGACAGCGAGGGGGCAAAATGTCAACGAAATCGCGGCATTCGTGAGAGGTAATATATTACCTTTCGGTCTCGATCTCGTTTTGCACCCACTCCCGGTAAGGTTCGAGCGCGTCCACGATCGGCCAGGCGACGACGGCCGGGACGTCGTAGCTGTGGAACTCGGCGATGCGCGCAATGAGCGCGGCGGCGCCGTCGGCCGTCGTCTTGAACAGAGCGGCGATCTCCCCGGCTTCCTCGATCTTGCCCTCCCAGCGGTAAATGGAATGCACCGGGCCGAGCACATTGACGCAGGCGGCGAGCCGCTCCTCGACGCACTGCCGGCCGATCCGCCGCGCCTCCTCATCGCTGGGGAAGCTGGCGTAGACGGTGACGATCGCGCTCATGGCTTTGCCAGTTCGACAGCGGGCCGGCCGCCGATCCTGTGCGCGGCGAGAACGATCGCGCCGAGCAGCAGCGCCGCCATCGCCTGGTGCGCGGCCGCGACGTGGATCTCGACGCCCGAGATCAAAGTGAGCACGCCGAGCTGGATCTGGATCAGGAGGGCGGCGAGCAAAGCCGTCGCCGCCAGGCGCGCCCCCGCGCTCCACGCCGCCAGCGCCAGCGCCGCCGCGACTCCCGCCACGACGAAGGCGAGCCAGCGGTGGACGAACTGCACCACCACCGGATTGTCGGCGAAATTGGCGAGGAACGGCGACACCATCGGCGTCCCCGACGGGAACCATTCCTCGCCCATCTTCGGCCAGGTGTTGAACGCATAGCCGGCCTCGAGGCCCGCGACATAGGCGCCGAACAGGAATTGGAGGAAGAGCAGGCACAGCGTCCAGATCGCGAGCGTCGGCATGCGCACCGGCGCGGCGTCCGGCATGTGGGCCAGCCGCCGCATGTCGAGCGCGACCCAGATCAGCAGGCCGAAGATGGCGAGCGCCATCAGCAGGTGGACGGCGAGCCGGATGTGGCTCACCTCCGGCCTGTCGACCAGCCCCGAGGCGACCATCCACCAGCCGATCGCGCCCTGCAGCCCACCCAGCACGAGCAGGGCCGCGAGCCTCCACTTTTGCCCCTCCGGGACCGCGCGGCGCCACCCGAAGAAGGCGAGCGGAAGCGCGAAGGCGAGGCCGATCACGCGCCCGAGCAGGCGATGGACATATTCCCAGAAATAGATCGACTTGAAGTCCTCGAGGGTCATGCCGCGATTGACCTGCTGATATTGCGGCGTCGCACGATAAGCCTCGAACTCGGCCTGCCACTGCGCCTCGCCGAGCGGCGGCAGCGTCCCGGTGACGACGTCCCAGCGCGTGATCGACAGGCCCGATTCGGTGAGCCGCGTGATCCCGCCGACGACGATCATCGCAAAGACCAGGACGGAGACGGCGACGAGCCACCAGAAGAGTGCGGCAGGACGGGGGCTCGCCTGCAAAGGTCGCTTCAGCATCGCCGCGCGATATGGCCGCGCGCCGCTCCTTTGCCAATGAAACCTTTTCTGGGATGATATGTTGTATCTTCCGTCGATCGCGATTATAGGCGGTGGAACAGGAGACAAATCGGGTGCTGGCAAGCAACGTCAGGAGCGGAGCGATCGACCGGGTGGGCATTGCCCTTTCCGGCCTTTGCGTCGTCCACTGCGTCGCCAGCGCGGTCTGGGTGGCGGTGCTGGCTTCGGCGGGCGGGGTGCTGCTCGATCCGATGGTCCACGAAGTCGGGCTGATGCTCGCGCTTCTGCTCGGCATTTTCGGTCTCGGCCGCGGCGTTCTCGAACATGGCTTCATGATGCCGGCGGCGATCGGCAGCCTCGGGCTCGGCATGATGGCCGGCGCGCTCACCCTCGGTCACGAGGGCGGCGGAACCGTCTATGCGGTGGCAGGCGTCCTCATCCTCGCGCTCGGACACGACCTCAACCGCCGCGCGGTGAT
>DASQKE010000142.1:0-2283 GCA_035630675.1 Allosphingosinicella sp. | reverse complement strand
GACGAACGCCGCCTTGCCGGACCCTCGCGGGCCATGGACGAGGAGCGTGCCGGCTGCCCGGCCCCCGCGACCGGCGCGCAGCGCGAGCCTCCGCGCCGCTGGCTGCCCAACGCTCAGGAAGCCGGCGGCGGCCGTCTCGATCATGCGTTCGGAGTATAGGTTTCGGCCGGCGACTCGGCCGATCGTCCGATTGGGCGATTCCCATCGGCAGTGGCATACTTCGTGCACCCAGCCACCGGCCGAACCCAGAGGAGAACGACATGCCGACCAGCACGGCACGAACGGCCGACGACATCACCGAGTCCATTCGCACGCTCGTCGACCGCCTGGCCGACGCGAAGCTCACCCAGGAACTGGCCAAGCGCGGTCACGACGTCGCCGAAGAGGTCGGCTCATTCGCCGAAGAGGCATGGCGCGAATCGAAGCCGATGCGCCGCGACGCTCGCAAGCAGCTCGAGCAGACGATCGCCGACGCCTCGAAGGCGGCGGATCGCACCTGGCGCAAGACGCTGCGGCCCGCGCTGAAGGACCTCTGGAAGCGGCGAACCGTGGCCATGAGCGCCGCCGGCGCCGCGGTTCCGGCCGCTGGAGCCGTCATCGACGACGCCGCGATTCGCCTTGGCGTCAAGCGCGAGCGACGACACTGGGGCGCGTTCTTCTTCGGCCTGCTGGTCGGCGCGGCCGCGGGAGCGATTGCGGCGATGCTCACGACGCCCAAGCGCGGGAGCGAGATGCGCGACGAGCTCGGCTCACGCGCCGAGGAGCTGGCCACCAAGGCCAAGGACGACTGGGTTCCGATCTTCGAGCGCGCGACGAATGGAGCCGGTGACGAAATCCCCGGTGAGGCAGCGATCGAGACGAGTGCGGCGGACGCGGTTTCCTCGATCCAGGAGGGTGCCGCGGATGCCGGTGAGGCCGCCGGAGATGCTGGCGACCAGGCCGCGTCGGAGACGGCCGAGGCGATCAACGACGCGTTCGACGCGGCCGACCGGGAGTCACCCGCCTAGCCTCCGTTCCGGAGACGTACCGAAGAGCCGGCCCAATGGGCCGGCTCTGTCGTCTCAGCTGGTCGGCGTGGGCCGAGGCCCGCGCGCCGACCGGAAGCGTCCCCAGATCCCCTGCGGCTCCTCCCCATCGGCCGCCGGCTGGGCGCTCGAATCCGAGGTCGTCTCAGGTGACTCCGCGGCATTCGTCGTCACCTTGCCCGTCGAGCTCCGCGAGCGGGACTTCGGCTTCGCGGCGGCGTCGCCGTCGGCCTTCGTCGTCGAACGCGTACGCCGCTTCGGCTTCTCCTCCGCCTGGGGCTCAGCCGTCGCGTCGTCGGCGACCTTGGCCGTCGAGCTCCGCGAGCGGGACTTCGGCTTCGCGGCGGCGTCGCCGTCGGCCTTGGTCGTCGAACGCGTACGCCGCTTCGGCTTCTCCTCCGCCTGGGGCTCGGTCGCAGCGACCTCTGCGGGGTCGATCCCGAGCTCGGCGAGGGTGGCCGCATCGGCCTCCTCGAAGGTGTACTCGCGCTCGGCTTCGGTGCCATCGAGCTGGCTCAGGTCGTCGAACTCTTCCCAGCCGACCGCCTCGGTAGCGGCCTCGCCGCCAGCCTCGGTGACCGGGGCTTCGTCACGGTGCGAACGTCCACGGCCGCGCCCGCCACGGCGTCGGCGTCGACGCCGTCCCTCCTCCGCGGAGGCGGCCGATGGGTCAGTGGCGGTCGCTGCCGGCAGCTTCTCTCCCGGCGGTTCCTCCGACGGGGCCGCTCCGCGCCGGCTCCCGCCGCGGGTGGGGCGCCCGTTGGTTGGGCCCCCAGTCTTGATGGCGGCCAGCGCTGCCGCGGCCACCGCGGGCGAGGCCTCGCGGAAGCCGAACTCGGGAGTAACTTCCTTGGCCGGCATCTCCGGCGCGCTCATGCCGGTGGCGCGCCCCGAAGTCGCCCGCTCTTTCCGGCTGATCGAGGCGATTTTCATGATGTCCATGAACTCATCGGCGACTGCGATGAGGTCGGACGACGTGTTCGGCTTGAAGCTGACGACCTCGCAGCGAACACCCGTGTCCTGGAGCGCGCGGATGGCCGGGGCGAAGTCCCCGTCGCCGGACACGATCACGGCGATGTCCATCCGGTCGGCCAGCCTGAACAGGTCGACCACGAGCTCGATGTCGAGGTTGGCCTTCATTCGGCCGTCGCCGAACTTGCGGATGTCCTTGACCACCGGCTTGTAGCCGTTCTTGGCAAGGAAGTCGATGAACTTCCGCTGGTTCTCGTTTTCCGGGTCGAGCCCCGTATAGGCATAG
>DASQKE010000141.1:0-12837 GCA_035630675.1 Allosphingosinicella sp. | reverse complement strand
TCCGCCATCGGTGCGGTCAGGCCCCCCTTTTCCTCACTCATCGGCGGGATAGGGACAGAGCAAAGGCGGCCCGGCGATCGCCTCTTCGGGGTGAAACGTGTCGAGGTCGATGCGGTCGAGCGTCGGCGGCGGGGTGCCGGCCAGCCTGCGGTGCGCGACGCGGGTGCGGTCGCTCTCGATGAGGCCCTTCGTGACTCGCGCGCGGCGGGTCAGATAATTGATGCTGATCGTCTCGATGCAGCCGCCGGAAACGCCCCTGCCTTCGTAGCCGATCAGCCGGAACGAGCCGCTTTGCCAGCGGAAGCGGTAGCTCGCCCCACCGCGGAGGAATTCGAACGACACGAGCAGCCCGCCCCGCTCGATCGCGATCGAGTCTTCGCCCGGCGGACCGTCCCCGGTGTAAGGCCGGGATGGGCGAAGGAAGAGGCCGCGATTGCTCGCCGCGAGACGGTAGCGGCCACCGGCCTCGCCGAACGCGATTGCGAGCAAATGCGGATTGGTGTCGAACCGCTCCGTGCCGTCGGCCCACGGGATCGTGATGATGTTCGCCGGGTCGCGCATCCGCATCAGCAGGACGAGATCGGCCCTGCCGTCGCCGTTCAGGTCGCCGCTTTTGCGGCCGACGATCGTCCAGCCGCGCGGTACGAGGCCATCCGCGCTCGCGGCGGCGGCCGGCAGCGCCGGATATCGGACAGTCGGGAGATCGAATTCCTGGCTCGCGGCCGGGGACGAAGCGCACAGCAGCACGCCGATGACGCAGGCTTCATTCCTCATCGCCGTCCAGATCCTGCCTTACTTTCGGGTCGCGCAGCAGCCGGTCGATGTGCGAGCCCTCGTCGAAGCTCTCGTCGGGAAGGAATTTGAGCTTGGCGGCATATTTGGTGTTCACCCGGCTCGCGACGGCGCGCTGGAGGTAGGCGGTGTGGGTCCTGAGCGCCTTGAGCACCGTCTCCTCGTTCTGGCCGAGCAAAGGCTTCACGAAGGCGGTGGCGTGGCGCAGGTCCGGCGACATCCGCACCTCGGTGACCGAGACCAAGTGGCTGGCCAGCACCTCGTCATGCACCTCGCCGCGCATCAAGATGTCCGACAAAGCATGCCGCACCTGCTCGCCGACGCGCAGCAGCCGGACGGAGCGCCCTTCGGCGGTTTCATTGCTTTTCTTCATGATCCCTGCAGCAAAGATGAGGCGGGGAGGACCCGCGCGGTTGCGGTCGAGCGGGCGACGAGGGCGCCGTCGGCGTCATAGAGCTCGGCCTCAAGGAATGCGATCGATTTGCCGAGGCTGACGACGCGGCCCTTGCCGACGAAGGCCCCGGGCAGCGCGGGGCGGATGAAGGAGACGTGGAGGTCGAGCGTCGGCGCGAAAATCTCGCCCTTGCCCATCGCGAACACGGCCGGACCCATCGTGTCGTCGAGCATCGCGGCGACGAAGCCGCCCTGGACGGCGCCGGTCGGGTTCGTGAACGCCTCGCCGGCGGTGAAGCCGATTTCGATCGTGCCGGCGTCGGGATCGATCGCCCGCAGCGTCCAGCCCAGCGTCTTCGCCACGGGCGGCATCGGCAGGCTGTCGAAAATGGATGAAGGCATGACTGGCTCTTAGCTCAGCAAAAACCAGGCCGGAAGGAGGACGAGAGCGATGAGGACGCCGACGGCGCCGGCCGCCTCGAAGAGGCAGCAGCCGGCATCGGCGGCCCAGCGAGGGCCTTTCGAAGCGCGATACTCGCCGCCATGCTCGATCGGTTCGCCGAGCCAAGCGCGGCGGTCCTCCCGCTTCCGTTCTTCTTCCTGATCGTCCTCGTCTCTCAAAGCGTCCGCGCGCGCTCCTCGACCTCGAACACCTCGAGATGGTCGCCCGGCTTGATGTCGTTGGTGTCGGCGAGCAGGACGCCGCACTCCAGCCCGGCGCGGACCTCGGCGACGTCGTCCTTGAACCGGCGCAGCGACGAGATCGTCGTCTTGGAGACGATGACGTCGTCGCGCGTAAGCCGCGCGTGGACGCCCTTGCGGATGACGCCCTCGACCACAAGCAGGCCGGCCGCCTTGTCCTTCTTGCCGGCCGGGAACACTTCCTTGACCTCGGCGCGGCCCATCACCGTCTCGATGATCTCGGGGCCGAGCTCGCCCGCCATCGCCTGCTTCACCCAGTCGGTGAGGTGGTAGATGACGTCGTAATAGCGGAACTCGACGCCGGTACGGGCCGCGATCTCGCGCGCCTTGGCGTTCGGGCGGACGTTGAAGCCGATGATCGGCGCGTTGGACGCGCTCGCCAGCACGACGTCGCTCTCGGTGATCGCGCCGACGCCCGAATGGAGGATCCGCGCCTTGATGTCCTCAGTCGAGATGCGGTTGACCGCGCTGGAGATCGCTTCCGCCGAGCCCTGGACGTCGGCCTTGACCACCAGCGGGAATGCCATGGTCGTGCTCGACTTGGACGCGAACATGTTCTCGATGCTGACCGGCGCGGTCGTCGTCCGCTTCCGGTCGAGCAGGGTCTGGCGGTAGGCGCCGACCTCGCGCGCGCGCGCCTCGTTCTCGACCACGGTCAGAGTGTCGCCGGCCGACGGGACGCCGGACAGGCCGAGCACTTCGACCGGGACCGAGGGTCCGGCTTCCTTCACCTGCTTGCCCTTGTCGTCGATCATCGCGCGGACCTTGCCGGAGATCGCGCCGACCACGAAGATGTCGCCGACGCGAAGCGTCCCGCGCTGGACGAGCACGGTGGCGAGCGGGCCGCGACCCTTGTCGAGCCTGGCCTCGACCACCGCGCCTTCGGCCGCGCGCTCCGGGTTCGCCTTCAATTCGAGGATCTCGGCCTGGAGCGCGAGCGCTTCGAGCAGGCCGTCGAGATTGGTCTTCTTCAGCGCCGAGACCTCGACGTCCTGGACGTCGCCGCCCAAATCCTCGACGACGATCTCGTGCTGGAGCAGCTCCTCGCGGACCTTCTGGGCATTGGCGCCGGGCTTGTCGATCTTGTTGATCGCGACGATCATCGGCACGCCCGCCGCCTTGGTGTGGTTGATCGCCTCCACCGTCTGCGGCTTCAGGCCGTCGTCCGCCGCGACCACCAAAACGACGATGTCGGTGACGTTGGCGCCGCGCTGGCGCATCTCGGTGAACGCCTCGTGGCCCGGCGTGTCGAGGAAGGTGATCTTCGACTTGTCGGGCAGGCTGACCTGGTAGGCGCCGATATGCTGGGTGATTCCGCCGGCCTCTCCGGAGACGACGTTGGCGCCGCGGATCGCGTCGAGCAAGCTGGTCTTGCCATGGTCGACATGGCCCATGATCGTGACCACCGGCGGCCGCGGCTGGAGGCTCTCGGCGGCATCGACGTCGGCGTCGGTCTGGATGTCGACGTCGGATTCGGAGACCCGCACCATGCGGTGGCCGAATTCCTCGATCAGAAGCTCAGCCGTATCCTGGTCGATCGTCTCGGTGATGGTGACCGGCGTGCCCATCTTGAACAGCGACTTGACCAGGTCGGAGCCGCGCTCGGCCATGCGGTTGGCGAGCTCCTGGACGGTGATCGCCTCCGGCACGACGACGTCGCGGACCTGCTTGGCCGAGGGACCGGATTGCTGGTGGTGTCGCTTTTCCTTTTCGCGGGCGCGGCGCAACGCAGCCAGCGAGCGGGCGCGGTCGTCGTCGCCGGAAAGGGCGCGGGTGACGGTGAGCTTGCCGGAATGGCGGCGGTCGTCGCCGCGCGGCGCGCCGCGGCCGGGGCGGGCGGGCTCGGGACGCTTGGCGCCCGGCGCGTGATGCTTGGGCCGGGCCTGGCCGGGACGGCGCTCGTCCTCTTCCTCGGCGCCGGCCGCGGGAGCGGCGGCGGGCGCCGCCTCGGGCGCCGGCGCCTCTGCGGCGCGCTTGGCTTCCTCCTCGGCGACCACGCGGGCGTCTTCGTCGGCCCGGCGATTGTCCTCGGCGCGACGCTTCTCGTCCTCGGTCGCTTCCTTCGCCTCGCGATGCTCGCGGCGGCGGGCCTCCTCGAGCGAGGAGAGGCGGGCCTCCTCGGCCTCGCGCAGCAGCTTGTCCTGGAGCTCGCGGCGGCTGGTCGCGTCGGCGACCGGGCGCTGCGGCGCCGATGGGGCGGGCTGCGGAGCGCGCGCGGCCGGAGCGGGGGCGGGCGCCGGAGCGGGCTCGGGCGCGGGCGCCTCCTGGACGGGCGCGGGCCCGAGGATGCGGCGCTTCTTCACCTCGACGACGACCGTGTTCGAGCGGCCGTGGCTGAAGCTCTGCTTCACCTTGCCCGTCTCGACGGTACGCTTGATGCCGAGCGGCGCGCGCGCTCCCAGCTTCGGCTTGTCGGTCGTGTCGCTCATAACTTCCTTCGTGTTTCATCCACAGCGAACGCATCCGGCGAACCGGCCGATGCGGCGCTCAGCCCTGCCTCGGATCCGATAAAAGCGCGCCAACGCTGGAGCGCATGGCGCACACGCGCGGCGGCCGCGCGATCAGTCAACGCGATATGTACCACATTCTGGCGCCCGAGCGCCAACGACAATATGGCTCGGTCCAAAGGAAAAACCAGCCCTTGGGCCGGCTCGGCTCCTTCGGGGCGGCCCATTCGCCAGGCCTGGTCGAGCTTCCGGTTGCCGTCCTCGCCTGCGTCGGCGGCATGGATCAGCAGCGCGACCTCGCCTTTCCGGGCTGCGGCGTCGATCTTCTCGGCGCCGGTCAGCAGCGTCCCCGCCCGCGCCTCGAGCCCGAGCCGGTCGAGCGCCTGCTGACGCAGCGCGCGCTCGATCCGCTCGCCGAGATCGGCGGGCGCGCGCGCCTCGCCGGACTTGAACGCCCGCGCCAGCGCGCCCTTCAGCCTGCCGTTCGCCTGCGCCTTGTCGAGGGCGGCGCGGTCCACCCCGATCCACGCGCCCCGCCCCGGCGCCTTGGCACGCACGTCGGGCTGCACCTCGCCGTCCGGCCCGAGCGCGAGCCGGATAAGATCGCCGCGCGCACCTGTTGCCCGCGAAAGAATGCAGGTCCGCTCGGGAACGTGGCTGGATGGCTCAGTCATGCCAACTCCCAGCCGTTCGGCTCGAGCGAACGGATTCGGCTAGGCCGAGAAGAATCTCATTGGGAGGGGTCCGCAACGGCGTCCTCCCCCTTGTCGGCGGGCGCCTCGTCCTCGAACCAGTGGGCGCGCGCCGCCATGATGATCTCATTGCCCTGCTCGTCGGTGAGCCCGTAATCGGCGAGCAGCCCGCCTTTGTCCTCCGGACGGTTCGATTCGCGCTGGCGGCGCTGCTCGGGGCGCTTCTTGGCGACCAGCTCGTCGGTGGCGAGGTCGGCGAGGTCGTCGAGCGTCCTGATGCCGGCCTTGCCCAAGGTCACCAGCATCTGCTCGATGAGATAGGGCATTTCGGCGAGCTCGTCGGAGACTCCGATCGCTCGGCGCTCCTCGCGCGACGCATCCTCGCGCCGTTCGAGCGCCTCGGCGGCGCGGCTCTGCAGCTCGGTGGCGAGGTCGTCGTCGAAGCCCTCGATCGAGGCGAGCTCGTCGAGCTGGACGTAAGCCACCTCTTCGAGCGCTCCGAACCCTTCCGCGACCAGCAGCTGGGCCAGCGTCTCGTCGACGTCGAGCTCCTTCTGGAACAGCTCGGAGCGCTCGACGAACTCGCGCTGGCGCTTCTCGCTGGCGTCGGCCTCGGTCATGATGTCGATCGCCGAGCCGGTGAGCTGCGACGCGAGGCGGACGTTCTGCCCGCGCCGGCCGATCGCCAGGCTGAGCTGGTCGTCCGGCACCACCACTTCGATCCTGTTCTCCTCCTCGTCGATGACGACGCGGCTGACCGTCGCCGGCTGCAGCGCGTTGACGACGAAGGTCGCAAGGTCCGGCGACCAGGGGATGATGTCGATCTTCTCGCCCTGCAGCTCCTGGACCACCGCCTGGACGCGCGAACCCTTCATGCCGACGCAGGCGCCGACCGGATCGATCGAGCTGTCGTGGCTGATGACGCCGATCTTGGCGCGGCTGCCCGGATCGCGGGCGGCGGCCTTGATCTCGATGATGCCGTCGTAGATTTCGGGCACTTCCTGAGCGAACAATTTCTTCATGAAATCGGGATGGGCGCGCGACAGGAAGATCTGCGGCCCCCTGTTCTCGCGCACCACCTTCAGGATCAAAGCGCGCGCGCGGTCGCCGACTCGGACGACCTCGCGCGGGATCTGCTGGTCGCGGCGGATGACGCCCTCGGCGCGGCCGAGGTCGACGACGACGTGTCCGAACTCGACGCGCTTGACGACGCCGGTGATGACTTCGCTCGCCCGCTCCTTGAACTCCTCATACTGGCGCTCGCGCTCGGCGTCGCGGACCTTCTGGAAGATGACCTGCTTGGCGGCCTGCGCGGCGATCCGGCCGAACTCGATCGGCGGCAGCGGATCGACGATATAGTCGCCGACCACCGCCCCCGGCTGCAGCTTCTCGGACTCCTTCAGATTGACCTGCTTGAAATAATCCTCGACCTCCTCGACGACCTCGACCACCCGCCACAGGCGCAAATCGCCGGTGACCGGATCAAGCTTGGCGCGGATGTCGTTCTCGGCGCCGTAGCGCGAGCGGGCGGCGCGCTGGATCGCGTCCTCCATCGCCTCGATGACGATGGCGCGGTCGATCAGTTTCTCGCGCGCCACCGCATCGGCGATGGCGAGCAGCTCGGCCTTGTTGGCGGTGGCGGGGGCCTGAGCGTTGGTGGCCATTTTCAGTCTTCCTCTTCTTCGATCTCTACGAGTTCGTCGGCGCCTTCGGCCGACAGCGGCGCGGTCGCCGCGATCAATTTGTCGGTCATCACCAGCTTCGCGGACTGGATCGCCGCGAACGGCAAGGCGACCGCGCCCTGCACCGGCACCTCGACCAGCACGCTCTCGCCTTCGGTCCCGAGCAAGGTCCCTGCGAACACCTTGCGTCCGTCCAGCTTGTCGAGGAGCACGATCCGCGCCTCCTGCCCCTTCCAGTCGTCAAAATCAGCGAGCCGGGTCAGCGGCCGGTCGATCCCCGGCGAGCTGACCTCGAGCCGGTAGGAGCCCTCGATCAGGTCGCGCCCCTCGGCCTCCAGCGCGTCGAGCAGGTCCGAGATGCGCCGCGACAGCCGCGCGCAATCGTCGAGATTCAGCTGCCGGCTGTTCGGGTCCTCGGCCATCACCTGAAGCGTCGGATCGGAGGTCCCGCCGATCATCCGGACGCGCACCAAGGCGAGCCCCTCGGCTTCCGCCGCCGGCCCGATCAGTCCTTCAAGAGCGGCAAGATCCGCCATTCGCCAGCATCTGCTCCAAACCAAAGCTTCCCCGCGCCGGCCCCGCTCCCGGGGCCAGCCTCGAACGTCTCGCGATGTCGAGGAGGTGAAGCGCATATAGGCCGGCATGGCGCCACGGGCAAGTGGGTGCGAGAGGTTCCGCTAGGGCTGAGCCTGTCGAAGCCCGATTGATCCGCGCCGCGGCCTGCAACTGCCCTTCGACAAGCTCAGGGCTAGCGGCGGGACAAGCTCAGGGCTGGCGCGGGCGCTCCCGGCCCCTTCACGAAGATTCAATCTTTGAGACCTTAAGCACGGCATGTTCAGTCGTCAGGGGGGAATTGGAATATGCCGAACTTCGTTCGTTGGGGCCCGTCCATCGCAGTCAACAGCCAGACCGCCGGCGGTCAGCTGAGGCCGTCTTCCATCGGCCTTGCGGACGGGACCTTCCTGGTCGTTTGGCAGACCGACAGCACCAGCGCCGACGGAAGCCTCGGCGCCGTCAAGGGACAAAGGTTCGCGGTCTCCGGCGCGCCGATCGGCAGCGAGTTCCTCGTCAACACAGCCGCCGCCGGCAGCCAGGTCTACGTCCGCGCCGCCGGCCTCCAGTCGGGCGGATTCGTCCTGACCTGGGAGACCAGCGATCCGCTCCAGGACGGCAGCGGGACGGCGGTCAAGGCGCAGCTGTTCGACGCCGCCGGCGTAAAGACCGGCGCCGAGTTCCTGGTCAACAGCCAGACCTATCTCAACCAGCAGCAGCCCACGGTCGCCTCGCTCGCCGACGGCGGCTTCATCATCGCCTGGCAGACCAGCGACCCGGCGCAGGATGGCAACGGCGGCGCGGCCAAGGCGCAGCGCTACGACGCCGCGGGCGTGAAGGTGGGTACGGAGTTCCTCGTCAACACCACCGCCTTCGGCACCCAGAACGACATCGACATCGTCGGCCTGTCGAACGGCGGCTTCGTCGTCAGCTGGCAGACCGGCAGCGGGGCCACCGCGGACATCTTCGCCCGAGCCTATGACTCGGCCGGCGTCGCATTGGGCAATCAGTTCATGGTCAGCACCGATTACGGCTCGCAGAACGGCGGCCGGCTGGCGGCGCTGCCGGGCGGCGGCTTCGTCGCGACCTGGTCGACCGGCGGCGGCAGCGTCGTCGGCATCCGCGGCGCGATCTACGATGCCGCCGCCGTCAAGGTCGGCGCGGAGTTTGCGGTCAACACCAGCGCCGGCAGCGGCAACAAGCCCGATGTCGTCGCCCTCGGCGACGGCGGCTTCGTCGTCAGCTGGGACTATTCGACCGGAGTGCGCGCACAGCAGTTCACCGACGCCGGCCAGAAGGTCGGGTCGGAGCAGCTCGTGGCCACCCAGGCCAGCACAATCCTCGGGGACGCGGCGCTCGCCGCCCTCTCCGGAGGCGGCTTCGTCGTCGCCTGGAACCAGACGCCCTATAGCGGCGGCACCGGCTTCGACATTCGCGCCCAGCGCTATCTGCCCGACACCACGCCCAACGCCGCGCCGGAGCTTGGAGCGCCGACCCTGGCTCTGTCGCGGGCCGAGAACGCCACCGCCGTCGCCACTTTCACGGCCGTCGACGACAACGCGCCGCAAGCCCTCACCTACTCGATCTCGGGCGGAATCGACGCGTCGGTATTCTTCATCGACGCCGTCACCGGCGCTCTGCGCTTCATCGCCACGCCGAACTTCGAGGCGCCGATCGACGCCGACCGCAACAATGTCTACGAAGTGACCGTGCGCGCCAGCGACGGAGCGGCGTCGGACACGCAGGCGGTGACGATCACTGTCACCAACGTCAACGACGCTCCCGTCATCACCTCGAACGGCGGCACCGCATCGGCGTCGATTTCCCTCGTCGAAAACGGCACCGCCGTCACGACGGTGCGCGCCACCGATCCGGAGGGTAGCAGCGTCACCTATTCGATCTCGGGAGGCAATGACTCGACGCGATTCACGATCAACCCGACGACCGGCGTCCTCAGCTTCATCACCGCGCCGAACTTCGAGGCGCCGCACGACGCGGATCACAACAATTCCTATCTGGTCCACGTCCGCGCCAGCGACGGCGCGCTGTATTCGACCCAGCTTCTCTTCATCTACGTTACCAACCAGAACGAGGCGCCGGTCATCACCTCGAACGGCGGCGGAGCGACGGCTTCGATCTCGATCGGCGAGAACGGCACGGCGGTCACGACAATTGCTTCCACCGACCCCGAAAACACTGTGCGGACCTATGCCATCTCCGGCGGGGCCGACGCCGCCCGCTTCGTCGTCAATGCCTCGACCGGAGCCCTCAGCTTCGCCGCTGCCCCCGATTACGAGGCGCCCGCCGACGCCGACGGCAACAATGTCTACCAGGTCACAATAAGCGCCAGCGACGGCTCGCTTGTCGACACCCAGGCGCTTTCGGTGACCGTGACCAACATCGTCGAGGGCGTGACGATCACGTCCGACGGCGGCGGCGACTCCGCCGCCGTCGCGCTCGACGAGAACGGGACGGCCGTCACCACGGTCGCCGCGGTGAACGGCGAAGCGGGAAGCCCGACCTACTCCATCGCAGGCGGCGCGGACGCGGCCCTGTTCAGCATCGACCCGGCGAGCGGCGCCCTCCTGTTCGTCGCGGCGCCCGACTACGAGGCGCCGGGCGACGCAGACGCCGACAATATCTACGAGGTGATCGTCTCCGCATCCAACGGCACCTATTCCGACACTCAGGCGCTCGCGGTCACCATCCTCGACGTCGTTGAGGAGCCGGACGGCTTCGGCCAGGTCGACGGCGGCGCCTTCGCGACCGGCAGCGAAGCCGACCGTTCCGGCCCGGACCTCTATCTCGCGCCCAGCGGCGGCGGCGACGACCTGAGCTCGGCCGCGTTCGCGGGCTAGCCTCGGGTCGCTGGGGGCGAGAGGCTGAAGCCAGGGGACAGCGCATCCCCGGCAGCCGCCGCGACAGGGGCGCGCAATCGTCGAGCGTCAGCTGGAAGCTCTTCAGCCTCGAACGTCTCCCGATGTCGGGGAGGTGAAGCGTCTGAAGGCGGGGCTGTGCGGATGGGGAGCAAGCGTGGAACGGCAGGGCTGCGTCGACCCGGTCACTTTCCAAGGGCGGCGGGAATGTCGCGGTGCAAATGCAGCACCCGTAGCACGTCGATGTGGTGCTCTCGCTCGACGTAGAAGACGAGATAGGGAAAGCGCGCGACTTTGCGCGACCTAGGACCGTCGATGTCGGCAAGTTTCCCGTAGCGCGGGGAGCCGGTGCCAGGCCGGTCTCCGATTGTCCGATAAGCGCTGCGGACGGCTTCGACAAAGCCATGAGCAATGTCATCTCCCGCTTGGTCGGCGTAATAATCGGCTGCTGCGTCGATGTCCTGCTCGGCGGCGAGGCGCGGGACGATCCGCTTCACGCGCGCTCTGCAGCCCGTTTCGCCACCCTGTCGTGCAGTCGCTCGAAATAGGCATCGTCCGCCGGACCCGCAGGCGGCGAAGCGGCGCCTTCGAGGAGGAGGCTGCGCAATTTCTCGCGGTCCTGCTCTTTGCGGATCAGGTCGCGGACATATTCGCTGCTTGTGCCGTAGCCGCGCCCCGACACCTGCTCGTCCACGAAGGCCTTCATCGAGTTGGGCAGGGAGATGTTCATTGTAGCCATGCCGATATCATAGGCGCCGTGACAAAATTTGCCAAGCCGCTTCGCTATCCCAGCACCATGTCCGCGGCGGCAACCCGCACATCGGTCATCACCCCGAGAGAAGTTTCAGCCACCCTTTCCTTGCAGCCATGTTCATGCTATGTTCGCACAATGCGACTTAATGCCTATTGTGGACCTGCAATCGACTGCTCGCCACGCCCGCAGTCGAGGGTCTCCTCGCGACTGAAAATATCAGGTTTTCTCGCACGTTTCACAGCAATTTCATCAACTTTGACGGGACCTGTCGCGGCCCTGGGAAGGTCATTGCGGCAAGCGCGCGTACCTTTCCGCACAGAGGAAGTTTTTTGCCTCAAGGAAGCTGAAACTTCCGAAACTTCCGTTCAGCTTTCCGGCGCCAGACTATCGCGCTCACCAGGCCGGCGGCGGGGGCGGAACCGGGCGAGTGAGGTCGAACTCGACGCGGAAATGGCGGCCGGGGCGGCGCAGCTCGTAGGCGAACATCCGGCCCGCATCCACCTCGATCGCCCAGACATTGGGCACGGAGACCGCGCGGCCGGTGCGCTCGAACAAGCCGCGCGAGAAAGCGTCGGCCGGAAACTCCTGGCGGCGGCCGGTGCCGGGCGGCGGCGCGTCGCCGCCATAATTGGAAAGCTCGTCCTCGCTCCCGTCCTCGTGGCGGTGGACGTGCTTGAGGCGAAGGCCCTGCGCGGTGCGGCTGATGACCCAGGTCCGCGACCTGTTCTCGCCGACATGGAAGGGGATGCGGACCTCATTCTCGGTGCAGGAAACAACGTGCATGGTGAGCCGGCTCGCCGCCATCTCCCGGTCGGCCTCGACCGGCGCGCTGGTCACCCGGCCGTCATAGGCCCGGCCGCAGAGCGGGCGCAGCCGCTCGAAGAATTCCTGCTGGGCGCCGGGCGCGTCCGGCACCACGGCAAGATCGCCGGCGGCGCATCCGGCGAGGAGGAGAAAGGCAGCGGCGGCGGGGAGGGCGGCTCTGGTCATCGCGCTGCGCTACGCCCCCGCCAACGCCTTGGCCAGCGGGGACGTTCGCGCCTATGGGGGCGGTCCACTCCCGGATCCGGAGACCGACCGATGCGCCTCGTCCCCAATGTCTGCGCTCTCGCGCTCGCCCTCCCGCTGTTCGCCTGCAGCGCCGGCGACGGGGTCGACACGGCCAACGCCAACGCCGCCGCCCCGGGGTCCGATGCCGCCGCCCGGCCGTTCCGGGTCGAGCCGCTCGGCTCGTTCGTCCAGCCCTGGGCGATGGCCTTCCTGCCCAACGGCACCTTGCTCGTCAGCCAGCGCGGGGGCGAGCTCAAGCTGCGCACCGCCGAGGGGAACGTGCTCGACGTGGCCGGCGTGCCCGAGGTCGACGAAGGCGGCCAGGGCGGCCTCGGCGACGTCGTTCTCCATCCCGATTTCCGGCGGAACAGCTTCGTCTATCTGAGCTGGGTCGAGGCCGGAGAAGGCAGCACGCGCGGCGCCGTGGTCGGCCGTGCCCAGTTCATCCGAACCGAGGACGGGGCCGGCCTCCACAATCTCCAGGTGATCTGGAGGCAGGCGCCGAAGGTCGCCGGCCGCGGCCATTTCGGCCACCGCATCGCCTTCGGCCCGGACGGCCTGCTCTACATCTCGAACGGCGACCGCCAGCTGTTCGAGCCGGCTCAGGATCCGGCGCAGCATCTCGGCAAGATCGTGCGGCTGCGCGACGACGGCTCGACGCCGCCCGACAATCCCTGGGCCGCGCGCGGCGGAGTGACCGCCCAGCTGTGGACGATGGGGCACCGCAACCCGCTCGGCCTCGCCTTCGATTCCGCGGGCCGCCTGTGGGAGCATGAAATGGGCCCGCAGGGCGGCGACGAGCTCAATCTGATCGAGCGCGGCGCCAATTACGGCTATCCGATCGTCTCCAACGGCAGCCATTATGACGGCCGCGACATCCCCGACCATCCCACCCGG
>DASQKE010000140.1:0-11630 GCA_035630675.1 Allosphingosinicella sp. | reverse complement strand
GCGACGTTGCCCCACATGTTGATGGTGGTTTGCGCGAACGCGCTGACGCCGGCGATCATCGCGAGGAAGATCAGAGCCATGATCAGGCCGTATTCGACGGCCGTGGCGCCTTTTTGGTCTTTCCCGAGCTTCCGCAGCCTGCGCATCCTCACGCCCTTCTGGTTTTCCCCGATGCTCGCCTTTACGGCAACCAGGGTTAAGGGAATCCTGACGAGAGGCCCGTCGTTGCAAAAAATTCCGACAATGACCGTCGTCGCCGTGGCCCTCGTCGACGGCGACGGTCGCGTGCTGCTCCAGCAGCGGCCCGAGGGCAAAGCGATGGCGGGGCTGTGGGAATTCCCCGGCGGCAAGGTCGAGGAATGGGAGCTGCCCGAGGCCGCCTTGGTGCGCGAGCTCGCCGAGGAGCTCGGCATCGAGGTCGAAGAGCATGCGCTCGATCCGGCCTGCTTCGCGAGCGCACCGGTCGGCGAGCGACACATGATCCTGCTGCTCTATCGCTGCCGCCAATGGCGAGGCGAGCCGCAGCCGCTCCACGCCACCGCGCTGAAGTGGCTCCGGCCGGACGAGATGAGGGCGGACGACATGCCCCCGGCGGACCGGCCCCTCATCGCCGCGCTCGCGGCCTGGCTCTAGGCGCGGCGCGAACCGGTCCCGCGTCGGGCCGGTTCTGCGTTTGAGGTCAGGATGGGTTAACGCACTTGCGATTAGTACGTCACTGACGTATTGAGCGGCAGGTGCAGACGGTCGTTGAAACTCCCGAGTTCCTAGCCGCCGCTAGTCGTTCGGGGATGACGGATGAGGAGAGGATCGCCGCTGTCGACTACATTGCTGCGAACCCAAGAGTCGGGGATATTGTCGAAGGTACAGGTGGCGCGAGGAAGGTGCGGATACCCAAGGCCGGGAAGGGGAAAAGCGGCGGATAGAGGGTCATGACCTACTACATGAACGCTGACCTCCCCGTGTTCCTCGTGACCGTGATCAGCAAGGGGCAGAGAGCGAATTTGACGGACCAGCAGAAGAAGGCGGTGAAGGATTCTGCAAAGAGCGAAAACCGCCGGCGGAGACGAAAATGAAGACCAGCGATTTCGATAGCTTCCAGCGCGGCATGGCCCAAGTTGGCGCCTACCTGCAGGGGGATCGTGACGGGTTTGTCGTGCATGAGCCCGTCGACGTCCGAACGGTTCGCGCTCGCACGCGATTGACCCGGAAGGCGTTCGCGTCTCGGTACGGACTGGACACACGTACCGTGGAGCAGTGGGAACAGGGGCGCAGGAAGCCTGACCGCACGAGCGAGACCTATCTTCGCCTGATTGAGACGGAGCCGGAGAAGATTGCCGAGCTGGTGGCGCATTTGCCGCGCTTCGCGGCGTGAAGAGTCCGGCATCGCCATCGCTGGTGGCTCGCTGACGTCCGCCGCCCTCGCGGCCTTGCTCTAGCTTTTCGGCTTCAGGGCGTCGGTGAGCGAGGCGGTGGCGCTGCCTCGGCGGGCGGGTTGGGGCTGGTCGGGGGCGGGCGCCCAGCCGATCAGATGGACGATCTCGAAGCGCTCCGCGGTCTTGCCGTCGGCATCGGCCTGCGCCGCGAAATCCGCGATCGCGGCGGCGAGGCCGATCCGTCCCAGCGGGCGGCGCGAGCGGCTCTGAAGCAGGTTCGTCGCGCCCATCGCGCGCAGGTCCGCGACAAGGCGGAGCAGCGATCCGAAGCGGACAATGATCGTGTCGCCGTCGACGACCGGCAAGGCGAGGCCTGCGCGGGCGAGCAGGTCGCCGGCCGCCCGCAGGTCGATCTGCGGGTGGATCCGGGGCGAGGCGGGCAGGCCCTGCGCCTCCTCGGCGGCGTGGATGGCGCGGCGCAGGGTGGGAAGGCTGCCGGCGCCAGCGAAGGCGCCGAGGAACAGGCCGTCGGGGCGCAGCGCGCGGCGAACCAGCGCCAGCGCCCCGGGCAGATCGTTGACGCTGTCGAGGGCGCCGACCGAGACGATGAGGTCGAACGCGCCGTCCGCGAAGGGGAGCCGGTCCTCGTCGCACTGCACGTCGCCGAGCCCGGCCCCGGCGTCCGCGGCGACGACCTCCAGCCCGAGCGCGCGCAGGCGCGGAGCGAGGGTCCGTTCGCCCGCGCCGAGCACCAGGGCCCGGCGGAATTCGCGTTTCACCCCCGCAAGCCGCTCGAGCAACTCGTCCGTAGCGTGGCGGAGAAGGTAGTCCGCATCTCCTCCGGAGCGAGACGCCCGTTCCCGCCGCAGGCGCCGGAGACGGCGGTCGAAGGGCTCCTGCGGGTCCATTCGCGCCCGCTAGCGCGCCCGGCGCCTCAGAAGAAGAGCTTGCGTAGGCTGATCCGGACGGAGCGGCCGAGCGGGTCGAGATAATCGTCCTGGTAGGAGAGCGGCGTCGCCCCCGTCGAATCGCGGACGTCGATCCGGCTGTCGAACAGATTGTCGATCGCCAGCGTCACCCGCATGCCCCGGAGGAAGGGCACCTCGCGCACCCAGTCGCGGCGGGCGCCGAGATCGGCGAACAGCCTCAGATTGACCGTGGTGAAGTCCGAGAAAGAGAGGTCGCCGCTGCTCGCGCCGGTGAGGTCGGGGCGGCCGTGCACAGTGGTGCCGCTCTGCCAGTTGGCGGTGAGCCGCGCGCCGATGCCGTTCTTGAACAGGCCGGCCTGGGCCTCGACCTCGTGCCGCGGCTGTCCGCCGCGCCCTCCGACCGCCGAGCCGTCGAGCAGGTCGAGCACCGGCACGCCTTCGCGGATCAGGATCTCGTTCGAGATATGATAGGTGTGGAAGAGGCCGAGCTGGAGCCGGCCGCCGAAGCGTCCGCCGCCGCCCATGCCGCCCCCGCCGAAGCCGCCACGTCCGCCCCCTCCGCCCGAACCGCGGAAGCCACCGCCGCCGCCTGGACCGCGCGGACGCTGCGCCGCCTCGCCTTGCGGGCCCGGCTGAGGGGGCTGGCCGGGTTGGCCCACCTGCGGCGGCTGGCCGGCGGGCTGCTCGCCTTGCGGTGCCTGCAGCGCGCCGCCTGGAGCGCCCGCGCCTCGGCCGCCGCCTCTGCGGAAGCCGCCCGCGGGCCGCTGCGGGCCGATCGGCTCGGAGAAATTGATCCCCCAGCGGACCTCGCTCCGCTCCGTGCGCGCGAAATTGACCGGCCGCCCGTCGATCTGCAGCAGCCGGCCGCCGACGTCGCGAAGGAAACGGCCCGGAAAGGCCGCCTCGATCTCCGGCGTCGCGGTCGGGAAGGAAGCGATCGCATTGTCGATGCGGCTGCTGGTGTAGTTTGCGAGGAAGGTCAGGTCCTCATCCTCGAACGGGCGCGCGTTCATGCGCAGCGAAAGCACCCGGCGATTGTCGGCGAGCAGGTTCGGATTGCCGCCCTCGATGCGGGTGATGTCGACGGTCTCGCCGCGGACCAGGTCGAACACGCGTACGCCCGGCGTTTCCTGGACCGGGTCGCCGAGCTGCTGCATCGAGGGCGCGCCATCCTCGTCGGTGAAGCTGGCGCCGAAATTGAGCTCCTCGATCGGCGACCAGTTGAGGCCCGCGCCGAGCGTGGTCAGCGTGCCGAAGTCGGAGAGCTGCTCGATCTCCGCGTTGAAATTGACCGAGAGGTTGCCGAGATCCTCGAGAAAGGCGCGGCGGCGGCTGGCGATCGGCAGGTCGATGCTGGCCTGGACGGCGCCGCGGTCGCGCGACAGGTCGCGGCTCTGCTCGATGCCGTTCCGCCGCGTGGTCGAGGAGAAATCGCGCGTGTCGAAGCCGGCGCGCACCGTCGCCGAAACCTCGCCTCCCGGAAGGTCGAACAGGGGGCCGCTCGTCACCAGCTCGGTCGTGCCGATCGACGAGAGCGTGCGCGTCCGGTCGGGCGTGGTGGCGATGCCGGTGTCGGTCCGGCTGGTGCTCAGCACATTGTCGTAATTGGAGGTGAGCGACCAGCGCCACGGCCGCAGATTGCCGTTGAGGATGAGACCGACATGGGCGGTGCGCCCGTCGGATTCGCGGCGCAGCGCGTCGTCGTCGCTCGGATCGGGCCCGAGGAAGCGCGTGCTCCAATTGGTGTCGAAGCGGCCGTTCAAAGTCGCCGAGACGTCGCCGAAGGCGCTGCGGTTGATCGTCCCGCCCAGCGTCAGCTGGTCGCTCTCGGCAAGGAGCGTCCGAAAGCGGCCGATGTCGGCGGGGGCGCTCGCCGCCTGGATGATGTCGCGTTCGCTCTCGAACAGGGGGTCCGAGTGCTGATACTCGAAGTCGAGGCTGTAGCGGCCGGCGGGATCGATCCTGAGGTGGTTGAGGTCGATCTCGTAGCTGCCGCGCCCGCCCGCGGTCGCGAAGCCCCCTTCGAGCTCGCCGGTGGTCGCGTCGAAGCGGCGGCGCAGCACGATGTTCACCACGCGCTGGTCGGCCCGGTAGCCGTAGCGCAGCGCGACTTCCTCAGGGAGGATGTCGACCCGCTCGATCGCCTCGGGCGGCAGGTCGCGGATCTCGCCGAAGCCGGAGATGCGCTGCCCGTTGAGCAAGACGACCGGGCGGCCGCCGCCTTCGCGTCCGCGGCCGCTGCGGGTCTGCGGGGCGATTGCGTCGAGCAGCTCGGTGATGGTGCCGGCGCCGGTCGCACGGATGTCGCGCCGGTCGAGCTGGATTTCGGGCGGGATATCGCTGTCGACCGAGCCGCGCGGCCGCTGCCCGGTGACGACGATGGCCTCGCCGCCGTCTTCCTCGTCCTCCATCAGATCGGGGTCGTCGGGGTCGGGCGCGCGATCGGGCTGGGCCGCGGCATCGGCCCCGGCCGCCGGGGCGACTTCGTCCACGGGCGCCGGCGCCGGTATCGGGGCGCCTTCGGTCTGGGCAAGGAGGGGGGCCGGCGCGACGCCGGCGAGGAGCAGGATCAGGAAGCGGGGGGGCAAGGGCTGACACTCATGTACAAAGGGCGACGAGCGCCTGCTGGGCGCTCGCCGCTGAACGTGTCATTTATCGCCGACGACCAGGAAAGTCGGTGACCCTCAGCCGCCGCGGCGGCTGCGTTCCCACTCCGCGCGCGTGCGGCAGGTCGTGATCGTGCGGTGACGCTGGCCGATCCGCTCCGAGGGCACGATGCGTCGCCGGCAAATCTCCGGCTCTTCGGGCTCGGCGGCGGCGGTGGCTTCGGCCTCGACCACGGCCGGGGGAGCGGGCTGCGCGGGGGCAGCGGGCGGGGGTGCGGCCTCGGGCGGCGGCGCCTCGATCTGCATCTCCGCTTCGGCCTCGACGGCGACGGGCTCCTCGACCGCCTGTTCGGGCGCGGGCTGGGCGATCAGCAACAGGGCTGCGAGCAACGAAACGGTCATCATACCTCCCAAATGCAAGCGAACGGGTCTTGTTTCAGGCTTTTTCACAGCGCGCAACCGCGAAAAAGCCATAGCTTTGCGGCAGATGCCTCGCGGCGGGTCAGCCGCGCCGCCGGTCGCGGGTGAGCAGATCGAGGCAGGCCATGCGCACCGCGACGCCGTTCGCGACCTGCTGGAGGATCGCCGAGCGCTCCGGATCGTCGGCGACGGCGCCGTCGATCTCGACGCCGCGGTTCATGGGGCCGGGGTGCATGACGATCGCGTCGGGCGCGGCGCCGGCGAGGCGCGCGCGGGTCAGGCCGTAGCGGGCGTGGAAGTCGCCGAGATCACCCTCGACCGCCTCCTCCATCCGCTCGCGCTGGATGCGCAGCATCATCACCACGTCGGCGCCGGCAATGCCCTCGTCCATGTCCTCGAAACCGGCGACTCCGGGCGGCAGCACGTCCGGCATCAGCCGGGCCGGGGCGACGGCGCGGACCTCGGCGCCGAGAAGCGGCAGCGCGCGCAGGTTCGAGCCGGCGACGCGGCTGTGGCGGATGTCGCCGCAGACCGCGACCCGGACGCCCTCGATCCTGCCCTTGCGCTGGCGGATGGTGAGCGCGTCGAGCAGGGCTTGGGTGGGGTGCTCGCCGCGGCCGTCGCCGGCGTTGATCACCGGGCAGTCCATCACCGCCGCGACGTCGTGCGCCGCGCCGGTCTGCTCGTGTCGGATGACGAGCAGGTCCGGGCCCATGGCGTTCAGCGTCTGCGCCGTGTCGATCAGGCTCTCGCCCTTGCGCACGCTCGACGCGGCGGGGTGGAAGTTCGAGACCTGCGCTCCAAGCCTCTTGCCCGCAATCTCGAACGAGAAGAGCGTGCGCGTCGAATTCTCGAAAAAGGCGTTGATCTGCGTGAGCCCGCGCAGCCGCTCGTCCGCCCGCCGCGCCTGCCGATTGAAGGTTGACCAGCCATCCGCCTCGTCAAGAATGAGCAGCATGTCGTCGCGGGACAGGCCCTCGATGCCGAGCAGGTGACGATGCGGGAAGGGGGTGGCCATCGAAGCGAGGCTGTAACCGGGCGCTAATCGCGGCTCAACCGCGCGCTGGCGCCGGAACTGCGATCGGAGCAGGTTCGATTCGCCGATCAGGGCGCATTTCGCCGCCAATCTGAGTCTTTTCGGCGATAATCTCAGATGAGCGCTTGATTCTCCGCCATTTTCCTGATTCTGTGACAATCTATGGCGGGGGTTCGAAATCCGGTTTCACTGATCAGGCGCGCGGCCCTCCCGGCCGTCGCGTTCCTGATCATCGCGAACTTCGTCGGCTATGCCGTGATCGGCGACAATGGCGTGCTCTCCTGGGGCGATTATCGCCGGCAGAAGGCGGAGCGGACGGTGGTTCTCGCGCAGCCCGAGGCGGAGCGGGCCCGGCTCGATCACCGCAACCGCCTGCTCGATCCGCGCAACGCCGATCCCGACCTCGCGGAGGAGCTGGTCCGCCGCGACCTCGGCCTCGTCCGTCCGGACGAAGTGATCATCGAGCTCGGCGAGAGCCGCGCGCCGGCCGCGCCCGCCGCCGCCTCGTTGCGCCGCTGAGCGCACTCCTTCTCGCTGCCGTCCTCGCCGCGGTCGCGCAACCTCCCGACCCGGCGAGCCCGCGCCGACTCCCGCCCGTCGATCTCTGTGCGTCGGACCGATCGTTCGCCATCTTCAGGCGCAGGCTCGAAGAAATCGTGCGGCAGCGCGATTCCGCGGCTTTGCTCTCGATCGTGGCGCCGCAGATCGAGTTCAGCTTCGGCGGCAGCGGCGGCCGGGCCGAATTCGCACGCGCCTGGCAGCTTCGCGGCCCGGGGACGAGCCCGATCTGGCCCGAGCTGGAGGCGGTGCTGCGGCTCGGCTGCGCCCGCGAGGGCGGCACCTTCTGGGCGCCTTCCTTGTTCGTCCAGTCCGCCGGACCGCGCGACCCGTTCGCGACCTGGGTCGCCGTGCGCTCTGGCGCGCCGCTCCACACCCGGCCGGATGCGACAGGCGCGCCGGTCGCGCGGCTCGACTGGGACGTGCTGGAGGCGGAAGGGGACGATGGCGAGTCTGGGTGGCTGCGCGTCGGTCTCGCCGACGGCCGCCGCGGCTTCGACCGCCGCGCCGACATACGCAGCGTGCTCGACTATCGCGCCGGCTTCGAACGGGTCGGCGGGCGCTGGATGCTGACGGTGTTCATCGCCGGGGATTGAGCCGGGCACAAGTTGCGCGCGTCCGCGTTTGCCGCCATAGACCCGCCCCAATCGAGACCATGAGGACAGGCAAGGAAGTGGCCAGGGCCGCATCGCGGAAACCGAAGGAAGCAGGCGCCGACGCTCCGCCTTCCAGTCACAATCGCGAACGGCCGTCGCAGCCCGGCCGCTACGAAGCCAGCCGCGACCAGCTGCTCGAATTCTACCGCCAGATGCTGCTCATCCGCCGCTTCGAGGAGCGTGCCGGCCAGCTTTACGGGCTCAGCCTGATCGGCGGCTTCTGCCACCTCTATATCGGCCAGGAAGCGGTCGCCGTCGGCCTCCAGTCGGCGCTCGACCCGAAGCGCGACAGCGTCATCACCGGCTATCGCGACCACGGCCACATGCTCGCCTACGGCATCGATCCGCGCGTGATCATGGCCGAATTGACCGGCCGGGCCGCCGGCATCTCCAAGGGCAAGGGTGGCTCGATGCACATGTTCAGCGTCGAGCATAAGTTCTACGGCGGCCACGGCATCGTCGGCGCCCAGGTCAGCCTCGGCACGGGCTTGGCCTTCAAGCACAAATATGACGAGGACGGCGGCGTCTGCCTCGCTTATTTCGGCGACGGCGCGGCCAATCAGGGCCAGGTCTACGAAAGCTTCAACATGGCCCAGCTCTGGGGCCTGCCGATCATCTACGTGATCGAGAACAACCATTATGCGATGGGCACGAGCGTCAACCGCTCGTCGGCCGAGGACCAGCTCTACAAGCGCGGCGAGAGCTTCCGCATCCCGGGCCTCCAGGTCGACGGCATGGACGTGCTCGCCTGCCGCGCCGCCGCCGAGACCGCGCTCGAATGGGTGCGCGGCGGCAAGGGGCCGGTGATCCTCGAGATGAAGACCTACCGCTATCGCGGCCACTCGATGTCGGACCCGGCCAAGTATCGCTCGCGCGAGGAGGTTCAGGCCGTCCGCGAAAAGTCCGACCCGATCGAGGCGGTCAAGCGCGAGCTCGGCGGGGCGGGCGTCGACGAGGCCAAGCTCAAGTCGATCGACGCAGAGATCAAGCGCATCGTCGTCGAAGCCGCCGACTTCGCCGAGCAATCGCCCGAGCCCGACGCCTCCGAACTTTATACGGACATATTGGTCGGCGATTATGATTGAGCTGAAGATGCCAGCGCTGAGCCCGACCATGGAAGAGGGCACGCTTGCCAAATGGCTGGTCAAGGAAGGCGACAGCGTCTCGTCCGGCGACATCCTTGCGGAGATCGAGACCGACAAGGCGACCATGGAGTTCGAAGCGGTCGACGAAGGCATCATCTCGAAGATTCTGGTCGCCGAGGGCACCGACGAGGTGAAGGTCGGCACGGTGATTGCCCTGATCGCCGGCGAAGGGGAGGCATCGGCGCCCGCGCCGAAGGCCGAAGCGGCGGAAGTGCAAGCTGCGCCTGCGCCGGCCGAGGAGCCCAGTGAAACGCCGGCCACGGTGGCAGCGAAGCCCGAAACGGCGCCCGCCAGCCTCAGCGTCGAGCCGGACGTGCCCGAGGGCACCGAGACGGTCCGCACCACCGTCCGCGAGGCATTGCGCGACGCGATGGCCGAAGAGATGCGCAAGGACGAGCGCGTCTTCGTGATGGGCGAGGAGGTCGCCGAATATCAGGGCGCCTACAAGGTGACGCAGGGCCTGCTCGACGAGTTCGGGCCGAAGCGCGTGATCGACACGCCGATCACCGAATATGGCTTTGCCGGGATCGGCACGGGCGCGGCGATGGGCGGCCTCAAGCCGATCATCGAATTCATGACCTTCAATTTCGCCATGCAGGCGATCGACCACATCATCAATTCGGCCGCCAAGACCAATTATATGTCGGGCGGCCAGATGCGCTGCCCGATCGTGTTCCGCGGCCCCAACGGCGCGGCGTCGCGCGTCGGCGCCCAGCACAGCCAGAATTACGCGCCGTGGTATGCGAGCGTTCCCGGCCTGATCGTGATCGCGCCTTATTCGGCGGCCGACGCCAAGGGCCTGCTCAAGGCCGCGATCCGGTCCGAGGATCCGGTCGTCTTCCTCGAGAATGAATTGCTCTACGGCCAGAGCTTCGACGTGCCGACGCTCGAGGATCATGTGCTGCCGATCGGCAAGGCGCGGGTCGTGCGCGAAGGCGGCGACGTGACCTTGGTGAGCTATTCGATCGGCGTTGGCGTCGCGCTCGACGCGGCGACGAAGCTGGCGGAAGAAGGGATCGAGGCCGAGGTAATCGATCTGCGCACGCTGCGCCCGCTCGACCGCGACACGGTCCTGCGCTCGCTCGCCAAGACCAACCGCATGGTCTGCGTCGAGGAAGGCTGGCCGACCTGCTCGATTTCGTCCGAGCTGATCGCGCTCGCGATGAGCGAGGGCTTCGACGATCTCGACGCGCCGGTGCTGCGCGTCACCGACAAGGACGTCCCGCTGCCCTACGCGGCGAACCTGGAGAAACTGGCGCTGGTCAAGGTCGACGACGTCGTCGAGGCGTCGCGCAAGGTCTGTTACCGGTGAGCGCAGCTCCCCTCCCTTTGAGGGGGAGGGGTGGCATCTGCGGAAAGTCACCGCACTCCATCGACTGCACCCCCACCCCGCCCTTTCCCCTCAAGGGGGAGGGCTTCAGGTGAACGTCCTCGATCCGGACCGCATGCTCGCTCTGGCGTACGTTCCCGCTTCGCGCCGCGCTGCGGTCGAAGCACTCTGGCGCCTCGACGCGACACTCGCCGCGGTGCTTTCCACGGGCCGAGAGCCGGTCATCAGTCAGATTCGCCTGGCCTGGTGGCGCGAAGCGCTCGAGAAGCTCGATTCGGCGCCCGCGCCGGCGGAGCCCGTGCTCGCGGCGCTCGCCCGACACGTCCTCCCTGCGGGGCTGACCGGGGCGGAGCTGGCGGAGATGGAGGCGGGCTGGGCGGTTTTGCTGTCGCCCGACCCGCTGGGCGCCGCCGATTTCGACCTCTACGCCTCGGCGCGGGGCGGCCTCCTGTTTCGCTCCACGGCGCGCCTGCTCGGCGAGCCCCAGCCAAGGCCCGCCGTTGAGGCCGGCGGGCGAGCTTGGGCGCTGATCGATCTCGCTCGCCACAGCGGCAACGCGGCTGATGCCGAGGCGGCACTTTCGGCAGTGGGAGCGACGGCCTCCTGGCGCTGGCCGAAGCGTCTGCGGCCGCTCGGCATGCTCGCAATGCTTGCCGCGCGCGATGCCGAGCCCGGCCGGCCGCGCTGGGAATTGCAGGGTGCGCCGCGGCGGACGCTGCGCATGCTGAGGCATCGCCTCACCGGAAAATAGTCCGTTTTGGACCTAAGCTTTATGCGTTTTCCGATGAATCCTATCCTGGGCTCAACGGTTTGGGGGAGGCGGCCATGCTTCGTTACCTCGCGGCCGGCGGATCGGCGATCCTGCTGATCGTCGCCGGCTTCTTCATCTGGCGTATCCAGGCGCAGCCGGAAGTGAGCGTGCCCGACGCGCCCGCCGCCGAGACCGGGGAAGCGGAGGAGGGCGGCGAGGAGCCGGGCGCGGCCCGCCGTCCGGCCCGCCCGCCGTCGGCCCCCGAGCGATCCAAGGAAGAGCGCCGCTTCAACCGCGCCGACCGCGACAATGACGGCCGCGTCACCCGCGAGGAGCTGCTCCAGCCACGCCAGAAGGCGTTCCAGCGGCTCGACACGAACCGCAACGGCAACCTCACCTTCGAGGAGTGGGCGGCGCGCTCGATCACCAAGTTCGGCAGTGCCGACGCCAATCGCGACGGCGCCCTCAACCGCCAGGAATATGCGACGACCGCGCCCAAAGCGCGCCCGCGGCCGAAGCAGCAGAATTGCCGGTGCTAAAGACGGTGCGCAGTCGCAACGAAATGGTGTTGAGGGCGCGAGAATTGCGGGGGTCGATGTCTCCGTCCGAAGTCAAGCTGTGGCAGGAGTTGCGGCGTCGGCCGGCGGCTTCAAGTTCCGCCACCAGCATCCGGTGGGCGGTTGCGTCCTCGATTTCTCTTGCGCCGCCGTGCGGCTGAACGTGGAAGTGGACGGCGACAGCCACGATATGGGCGACAACCCGGATCGCGACGCGCGTCGCGATCGATGGCTGAGGCGCCGACGGGTCACGATAGTGCGTTTCAATG
>DASQKE010000139.1:0-2105 GCA_035630675.1 Allosphingosinicella sp. | reverse complement strand
ATGATATCCGCCGCCGGCATTAAGTATCAAGACTTGGCCGTAATTGCGGAAGGGGGCTGAATAAACCACCCAGCCGTCACACGGAGCCGTGACCGGGGAACCGGCCCGGGCGGCGATGGCCATGCCCTTTTCGGTGCCTCCGGTGCTGTCCGGAGCCCCGAATTCCTTGATCCGGGTGCCATTAACCGGAAACGGCAATTGTCCACGGGCTGACGCAAAAGTAAGGGCCGGGCCAGTCTTCCGGGGTCCCGTAAGGCGGCCAGATCGGTTCTTCCGCCGTCCCTGGCGGAATCCCGGGCCTTGTCCTCGGCCGCGCGTTCCGCGAACCGCGCGGCCTTCCCCGCGCTATCGAGGCCTTGCTCAACTTTTCCGATCAAATCTTTGAGATTGTCCACCTGGCGGGCCAGCACAATCGCCTTCTGTCGCTCGGCCTCCAGCGCCTTTTCGGTCTCCGCCTGCTTTTTCTGCCGTTCGCCGACCAAGAGGGTGATTCGCTGACGTTCTTCGGTGAGGGCTGCGGCGTCGCGGGCGAGACGATCCTTCTCGCTCGCGATCTCCTTACGGATCCGGACGAGGTCGGCGAGGTCGGCGGCGAGCGCTTCGGCCTGCAGCCGCATTTCCGGCACCACCGCGCCGAGCAGAATCGCGGACCGAACCGACTGAAGTGCATCGTCCGGGCGCACCATGATTGCGGGCGGCGGATGACGTCCCATGCGCTGAAGCGCGGCCAGCACCTCGGCGATGGTGGCGCGACGTCCGGCGAGCGACTTGCGGACCCGCTGCTCGCTCGCATCGAGCGGCTTGAGCCGCGCTTCGGTTTCGCCGATCCGGTCTTCTGCGCCGCGCAGGCGCGCCGCGGCGTCGATCATCGCCTGGTTGAGTTTGCGGCGGTCCTCGCCGATGGCGTCGATTTCGCTCTTGAGCCTGGCCTGCGTTTCCGCGGCCTTCTTCTGCTCGGTGCGGATCGCTTCGATTTCCTGGTCGCGCTGGCGCAGCGCGTCGAGCGACGATTGGGAGAGAGCGGGAGGAGCGGGGATGAGAAGCAGCGCGACGGCCAGCGTCGCGGCCAGCGCGCGAGACGAATCGGTTATCCGTTCCGAAGCGCTCATGGAGCTTTGAGGTAATGCCGGAGCGCCGCGAAAGCAACCTTACGCGCGATGATACGGATGCCCGGAAAGGATGCTGACGGCCCGGTAAATCTGCTCCAGCAGCATCACGCGGACGAGTTGATGCGGCCAGGTGGCGGATCCGAAGGCGAGTTTCAAAACCGCCTTGTCGCGCAGCGCGGGAGCAAGTCCGTCGCCGCCGCCGATGATGAAAACCGCGGCCGGGCGGCCGTCGTCCCGCCAGCGGCCCAGGCGGTTGGCGAGCGTCGCGCTGTCGAGGCTGTCGCCGCGATCGTCGAGAATGATGGTGACGGCTTTGTCGGGAATGAGGCTCGTGAGCGCGATCGATTCCTCGATCATTCGCTTGCCGACCTCCTGGGCGCGGCTCTCGCGGATCTCGACGACTTCGGTGTCGCGGAAGCCGATGCGGCGGCCGGTCTGCTCGGCGCGCTTTCGGTAGCGCTCCGCCAGTTCCCTTTCGGGTCCGTCCTTCAATCGGCCGATGGCGGCGACCACCAGCCGCATGACGTCACGCTATCGTTTCGCCTTGGCGCGCGTTCCCGACCACATCTTTTCGAGATCGTAGAAGGCGCGCACTTCCGGCCGGAACACGTGAACGACGACGTCGCCGGCGTCGATCAGCACCCAGTCGCAATGCGGCATGCCCTCGACGTGCGCGTTCTTGATGCCGGCCTTCTTCAGGCCTTCAAGCACGCGATCGGCGACGGCGCCGACATGGCGATTCGACCGGCCGCTGGTGATGACCATGGCGTCGGTGAATGCAGTCTTGCCGGTGAGGTCGATGGTGATGGTGTCCTCGGCCTTCATGTCTTCGAGGCGGTCGAGGATCAGTCGAAGGGTCTCCTCCGCGTCAGGGCGCTTGGAGACGGGTGCGGGCGCACGACGGGCGGTGGCCCGAGGAGCTGCTATGGGGGACAGGGTCGTCTTTTCCTTTCGTTTGCCGCTCACGGCCGGAATCGCCGGGTCAGACTCATTAAC
>DASQKE010000138.1:0-5738 GCA_035630675.1 Allosphingosinicella sp. | reverse complement strand
AAGACCGGAAGGCCTGCGCCCCCCAGGTCTTAATCGTCGTCGCGGGTCAGGAACGCCGGCGCGAACTCGGGCGCGGGGCCGTCGTCGTTGCTGCGCTCGGGACGCGGGCCGCGATCCTCGCCGCCTTCGCGGCGCGGGCCGCGGTCGCGGTCACGACCGCCGCCGCCGCCGCCATCGCGGCGCGGGCCGCGATCACGGCCGCCGCCGCCACCGTCGCGGCGCGGGCCGCGGTCGGGACGGTCGCCGCGCGGGCCGCGATCTTCGCGGCCTTCGCGCGGAGGACGGGTGTCCTCGAGCTCGGCGCCGGTCTCCTGATCGACGACGCGCATCGACAGGCGAACCTTGCCGCGCGGATCGACTTCGAGCACCTTGACCTTGACCTCCTGCCCTTCGGACAGAGCGTCGGTGACGCGCTCGACGCGCTCGTTCCTGATCTCCGAGACGTGAACGAGGCCGTCCTTGCCGCCCATGAAGTTCACGAACGCGCCGAAATCGACGATGTTGACGACCTTGCCCGAATAGACCTTGCCGACCTCGGGCTCCTCGACGATGCCCTGGATCCACACGCGGGCGGCCTCGATCTGGCTGAGGTCCGACGAGCTGATCTTGATCACGCCCTCGTCGTCGATGTCGACCTTGGCGCCCGTTTCCGCGACGATCTCGCGGATCACCTTGCCGCCGGTGCCGATGACGTCGCGGATCTTCGCCTTGTCGATCTGCATCGTCTCGATCCGCGGCGCGTGGGCGCTCAATTCGCCGCGGCTATGGTCGAGCGCCTTGGCCATTTCGACGAGGATGTGGGCGCGGCCGGCATTGGCCTGGTCGAGCGCGACCCGCATGATCTCCTCGGTGATGCCGGCGATCTTGATGTCCATCTGGAGCGAGGTGATGCCCTTCTCCGTGCCGGCGACCTTGAAGTCCATGTCGCCGAGATGGTCCTCGTCGCCGAGGATGTCGGAGATGACCGCGAAGTCGTCGCCTTCCTTGATCAGGCCCATGGCGATGCCCGAGACCGGGCGCGCGATCGGAACGCCCGCGTCCATCATCGACAACGAGCCGCCGCAGACCGTCGCCATCGACGACGAGCCGTTGCTCTCCGTGATGTCGGAGAGGATTCGGATCGTGTAGGGGAACTCCTCGTGGCTCGGCAGCACCGGGTGCAGCGCCCGCCAGGCGAGCTTGCCGTGGCCGGTCTCGCGCCGCGACGGAGCGCCGAAGCGCCCGACTTCGCCGACGCTGTAGGGCGGGAAGTTATAGTGCAGCATGAAGCGCGAGTAAGAGAGGCCCTCGAGCCCGTCGATCATCTGCTCGGCGTCCTTGGTGCCCAATGTGGTCGTGCAGATCGCCTGGGTCTCGCCGCGCGTGAACAGCGCCGAGCCGTGGGTGCGCGGCAGGAAGCCGACCATCGCCTCGATCGGGCGGACCGTCCTGGTGTCGCGGCCGTCGATTCGGATGCCGTCCTTGAGGATGGCGCCGCGGACGATCTCGGCCTCGAGCTTCTTGACCAGCTTCAATGCGCCCAGATAGCCGGCGGGGTCGCTGGCTTCCATGTCGGCGAGGCCGGTGCGGGCCTTGGCGCGGGCTTCGTTGATCGCGGTCTGGCGCTGCTGCTTGTCGGTCAGCTTGTAGGCCGCGGCGAGGTCGGTGCCGATCAGGTCGCGCAGGGTCTGCTTGACCGTCTTGGTGTCGGCGGGCTCGTCGAGCTCCCAGGGGTCGCGGGCGGCCTGCTCGGCGAGGCGGATGATGCCCTGGATGACCGGCTGGATCTCGCGGTGCGCGTACATGACGGCGCCGAGCATGACGTCCTCCGAAAGCTCCTTGGCTTCGGATTCGACCATCATCACCGCATTGTGGGTGCCGGCGACGACGAGGTCGAGCTCGCCTTCCTTGATCTGGTCCTGGGTCGGGTTGAGGATATATTCGCCCTCGGCATAGCCGACGCGGGCGGCGGCGATCGGGCCCATGAAGGGGATGCCCGACAGCGTGAGGGCGGCGGAAGCGGCGATCATCGCCACCACGTCCGGCTCGTTCTCGCCGTCATAGGACATGACGTGCGCGATCACTAAGACTTCGTTATAGAATCCCTCGGGGAAGAGGGGCCTGATCGGACGATCGATGAGGCGGCTGGTCAGCGTTTCCTTTTCGGTGGCGCCGCGCTCGCGCTTGAAGAAGCCGCCCGGGATGCGCCCGGCGGCCGAGAATTTTTCCTGATAATGGACGGTCAGCGGGAAGAAATCCTGCCCCGGCTTGACGTTCTTCGCGGCGGTCACCGCGCAAAGGACGACGGTCTCGCCGAGGGTCGCGAGCACCGCGCCGTCGGCCTGGCGGGCGACTCGGCCCGTCTCGAGGGTCAGCGTTTTGCCGCCCCACTCTATCTCTACTTTTTTCATGTCGAACATTGGTATTTTTCCTTCAACACCCAGGGCCGAATGCGCTGGGGGCCTATGTGCCGGCGCGAAGGCCGGACTTGCTGGGACCCGAACGGTCCCGGTCGGGCGCCGCCGAATTGCGGACGCCAGATATGTCGAGCGGCCCCGCAGGGCCGCCCGATTATTACTTGCGAAGCCCGAGCTTCGCGATGAGTGCTGCGTAGCGCTCCTGATCTTCCCTGCGGATATAATCCAGCAGCGACCGGCGCTTGTTGACCATCATCAGCAGGCCGCGGCGCGAATGGTTGTCCTTCGCATGGGCCTTGAAATGGTCGGAAAGGTTGTTGATCCGCTCGGTCAGGATCGCGACCTGCACCTCCGGGGATCCGGTGTCGCCCTTGTCGCGGGCATTGTCCTTGATGATCTCAGTCTTGCGCTCGGCTGTCACCGACATCGTCAAACTCCTTCGTCCAGATGTTGAAGCCGCGGACCACGCGAAGTTCTCCTTCGCTGAGCTCCACGAGGGCGACCGGAACAGAGCGGTCGGTCGCGAGATGGAGCCCCGGCTTTGCGGCGGTCCCGGCCAATCTGCGCCCCTCGCGGAGCGCCCTTGCCTGGTCGGGGGTGACGGGAAGAGCCGGGATGTCGTCCAGCCCCGCCGTCAGCGGCAAGAGTGCCTGTTCAAGCTCGCGCGCCTTAGCGAGCTCAGCCAATTTGTCCAGCGAAATCGCGGAATCGAGGCCGAACGGCCCGGCCTTGGTCCTCCTCAACATGGTGACGTGGCCCACCGTTTCCAGGGCGAGGGCGATGTCGCGGGCGAGCGAGCGGATATAGGTGCCCTTCGAGACACGCGCTGTGAGGGTCACTTCCTCTACCGCCAGGGCTGAGCCTGTCGAAGCCCGGTTCGCGTCCGTGATCCGTCCTTCGACGGGCTCAGGACTAGCGGTGAGAGAGTGGACAGTGATCCGCCGACTCGTGAGCTCCACCACCTCCCCGGCCCGCGCCAGCGCATAAGCCCGCTTTCCCTCCACCTTCAGTGCCGAGAAGGCGGGGGGCACCTGCTCGATTTCGCCAGTGAAGCGCGGCAGGACCGCTTGCACTTCATCCAGGGTCGGACGCGCGTCCGATCTCCCTGCCACTTCCCCTTCCGCGTCCAGCGTATCCGTCTCCTCGCCGAACCGGATGGTGAACTCGTAGACCTTGTCCGCCCCCAGCATCCGCCCGCAAAGCTTGGTCGCCTCGCCGATCGCGATCGGCAGCACGCCGCTCGCCAGCGGGTCCAGCGTCCCGCCATGGCCGACCTTCATCCTGGCATAGCCGCCCTCGCGCAGCGCGCGCTTCACCGCCGAGACGATCCGGGTCGATCCCGGGCCGACCGGCTTGTCGATCACGATCCAGCCGTGCACGCGCCGATCAGCCGGCGGCGAGGCCGAGGTCGAGCTGGCGCTCCGCGGCCTCCCTCACCCGCTCCATATAGTGTCGGCGGCACAAAGCGAGGTAGCGGTCGTTGCCGCCGATCTCGGTCTGCTGGCCGCTCGACACCGCCCGCCCCTCGCCGTCGACGCGCAGGTTCATCGTCGCCTTGCGCCCGCATTCGCAGATCGCCTTCAGCTCGACGAGCTTGTCGGCGAGAGCGAGCAGGCCGGCGGATCCTTCGAACAGGTTCGCCTGGAAATCGGTCCTCAGGCCGTAGGTCAGCACGGGGATGTCGAGCTCGTCGCAGATCGCGGCGAGCTGGTGGACCTGGGCGCGGCTGAGGAACTGCGCCTCGTCGATCAGGATGCAGTGGAGCGGCCCCTCCGCGAGCCGAGCCTCGACCTCGCCGCGCATGTCGGTTGCGGGCTCGAAGGCGTTGGCCTTGGCGGTGATGCCGATCCTCGAATCGATGATTCCGAAGCCGGACCGGTCGTGGATCGCGGCGGTCCAGAGCATCGGCTCCATCCCCCGCTCGCGATAGTTGAAGGCGGTCTGGAGCAGGATCGTCGATTTGCCCGCGTTCATCGACGCATAATAGAAATAGAGCTTGGCCATGGCCGCACTCTAGCGCGTCTCCGGCGCGCGACTAGCTTAGACCGGCGATTGCGTGGATCAGGTGCAGCAGGGCTTCGACCGGGGGCACCACCAGCCACGCGACGACGCTGAGCCGCGGGGAGATCATCGGCAGCACCAGCAGGAGCAGGATCAGGATCGGGAAGGCGTAGCGGCCCAGCCGCCGCCAGCCCCCGACCATGCGCCGCGGAAGCACGCCCTCGACGACGTGGCCGCCGTCGAACGGCGGCACCGGCAGCATGTTGAACACGGCGAGGAAGACGTTGAGCCAGATGAAATTGTCGAGATTGGCGAGCGCGAACATGGTCCAAAAGCCGACGGGCGCCGCGACCAGTGCCAAAACGAAGGCGAGCGTCAGCGCCGCGAGCAAGGCGAGCAGCAGGTTCATCCCCGGCCCCGCGAGCGCGACCAGCATCATGTGCACCCTCGGCTTGCGCATCCGCTCCGCCACGACCGGCACGGGCTTCGCCCAGCCGAACACCGGCGCCCCCGTCACCGCAAGTACGAGCGGGAGGATCACGGTCCCGACTGGATCGACATGGCGGATCGGGTTCGGGCTGAGGCGCTTCTGCTCCTTGGCGGTCGGGTCGCCGAACGCGTTGGCGACCCAGCCGTGCGAAATTTCGTGGAGCACGATCGCGAAGACGAGCGGGATCAGCAAGCTTGCGATCCGGAAGAGGAGGTCAGGCTGCTCCACGGTCCGCCCATTCGCCGGCGAGGATCGAGAACAGGATTGTGTCGCGGACATGGCCGGTCCAGGTGACCCGGTCGGCGCGGAGCACGCCTTCGCGCATTGCGCCCAGCTTCGCCATCGCCGCCTGCGAGCGCGCATTGCGGCTGTCGACGCGGAACTCGACCCGCCGGAAGCCGCAGCCGAAGGCACGGTCCAGCATCAGCTTCTTCACCCTCGCATTGAGCCCGGTCCCGCGCATTTCCGGTATGTAGTAAGTGTTGCCGACTTCCAGCACCCCCCGCTCCGCCTCGATGCCGATGAAGCAGCTCATCCCGACCAGTCGCCCGTCGAGGAAGATCGAGAAGCAGCGCCAGCCCGGCCGCGAGCGGATGAGGTCGAAAGAGGAGTCGAAATGCTCGGGATCGAAGGAGGTGGCGTAGATCGTCCAAATCTCCCCGTCCTCGGCGCAGGCCGCCTTCAGCGCCGCCCGATGCGCCTCCGCCATCGGCTCGATGCGCAGGTCGCCCTCCGCCATCGGTGCGGTCAGGCCCCCCTTTTCCTCACTCATCGGCGGGATAGGGACAGAGCAAAGGCGGCCCGGCGATCGCCTCTTCGGGGTGAAACGTGTCGAGGTCGATGCGGTCGAG
>DASQKE010000137.1:0-6508 GCA_035630675.1 Allosphingosinicella sp. | reverse complement strand
CCGCCAGCCGGTGCGGACCGGCCTGCATCCGCGCGGCCTGGACCCGGCTGCGCCCGCGCCAGCTGTCGAACGCTTCGTAGAGGGTGACCTCGACGTCGAAGCGCGGTCGCGCGAGTGCAAGATCGTTGCCGCACGCGACCGCGTCGATCAGCACTGGTCCCTCGAAGGTCGGCCGGTGGCGGGCGACCGAAACCGCGACGGTGGAGCGCGGGCGCGTCACCCGGCATTCGCCGAAGCGCAGCCCGTGCGCCACTGCGGCGAGGTGCCCGCGAAAGCCGTTCGAGAGGTTGCCCCGCCCGGCGAGCGCGATGCCGAGCGGCCCAGCCGGCGTTTCGAGCCTGATCGCGGCGTCGGCAACGTCGATGCGCTGGTCGGGAAGACGGAACGGCGCTCCGGTCGGCGGCGGCAGCAATTTGTCGACCTGGCCGAGGGTGACGCGTCCGCCGACGATCCGCCCGCGCATCCGCACCCCGCGGGCGGTGATCAGCGCCACCTTCGGCCGGCTGAAGCCGCCCCAGCTTAGCTCGATCTCCACCCAGCGGGCGGTGAGGTCCGGCGCGCGCGGGTTGCCGATGACGAGATTCTCGATGCGCTGACGGCGAAAGCCGATACGCTTCAGCTCGTAGCTCGCCTGGACGCCGCGACGTTCGAACTCGCGCTCGATATAGTCGTCGGCGATCGAGAAGCGCAGCAGCCACGCGATCAGCAGCGCGGCCGCGACGACGAGCAGCGCGATCCCGAGCGCCCACGGCCACCGCCGCCGCCGCCGAGCGCGCTCCTCTGCCAACGTCTCCGTTTCTTCCACTCGCTCCACCCAGACGCGGCCGCCGCTTCGCGCCCTGCCGATCAACCCGAAGGCAGTGCAAGCGTTCCGCCGCCGTCATGATCGCCGGCGCGGCGCCGGCGTTTGCCTAAGAGCCGCGCCAAGCTTAATCCAGCCTGATGGAGGGAGAGGTCCATGACGGCGCCGGCCACCGCGCTCGCCTCAGGAAGCGCCTGTTCGAGGGCGGGCCGGACGCTCTGCTCGAGCATGAGCTGGTCGAATATCTCCTCGCTCTCGCAATCCCCCGCCGCGACACCAAGTCGATCGCCAAGAAGCTGATCCGCGAGTTCGGCGGCTTCGGACGGCTGCTCACCGCGGACGCCGATGCGATCGTGAGGGTCGGCGGCGTCAGCGAGACCGCGGCGGCGGCGATCAAGATCGCGCAGGCGACCGCTTTGAGACTGCTCGAATCCAAGGTCGCGGACCAGCCGGTGCTGGCGAGCTGGCAGGCTTTGCTCGATTATCTGCGCGCCGACATGGCCTTCCACCCGGTCGAGCGCGTGCGGGTGCTGTTCCTCAACTCCAAGAACATGCTGATCCGTAACGAGCCGATGTCGGAAGGCTCGGTCGACGAAGCGGCCGTCTATGTCCGCGAAGTGGTCTCGCGCGCGCTCGAATATCAGGCGACCGCGATCATCCTGGTCCACAACCATCCGAGCGGCGACCCCCAGCCCAGCCAGCAGGACATCCGCCTCACCCGCGACATCGCCGAGGCCTTGCGCCCGCTCAAGATCCAGGTCCACGACCATGTCATCATCGGCGCCAGGGGCCACAGCTCGATGAGGGCGGCGGGGCTGATCTGAGCGTTGCGCGCCCGCCCCGGCCCCCATATGGCCGCTCGATGATCCCGCGTTATTCCCGTCCCGCGATGACCGCCATCTGGGAGCCGGAGACCAAGTATCGCATCTGGTTCGAGATCGAGGCGCATGCGCTCGACGCGATGGCGGAGCTCGGCACCGTGCCGCGGGAGGCTGCCGTGGCGGTCCGCAACTGGTGGGCCGGCGATCCGGCGATCGACGTCGCTCGGATCGACGAGATCGAAGGCGTGGTGAAGCACGACGTCATCGCCTTTTTGACCTGGGTCGCCGAGCGGATCGGGCCCGAGGCGCGCTTCCTTCACCAGGGCATGACCAGCTCGGACGTGCTCGACACCTGCCTCGCCGTCCAGCTCGTCCGCGCCAGCGACCTTTTGATCGAGGATGTCGACGATCTGCTCGCGGTGCTGCGTCGCCGCGCCGAGGAGCATCGCCATACGCCGACCATCGGGCGCAGCCACGGCATCCACGCCGAGCCCACCACGTTCGGCCTCAAGCTCGCCGGCGCCTTCGTGGAATTCTCCCGTTGCCGTGGCCGCCTCGCCCTCGCCCGCGAGGAGATCGCGACCTGCGCGATCTCCGGCGCGGTCGGCACCTTCGCCAATGTCGATCCCCGGGTCGAAGCCTATGTCGCCGAGAAGATGGGGCTGTGGGTCGAGCCGGTCTCGACGCAGGTGATCCCGCGCGACCGCCACGCCATGTTCTTCGCGACCCTGGGCGTGATCGCCTCCTGCGTCGAGCGGCTCGCGACCGAGATCCGCCACCTCCAGCGCACCGAAGTGCTCGAGGCCGAGGAGTATTTCGCGCCCGGCCAGAAGGGCTCGTCGGCCATGCCGCACAAGCGCAACCCGATCCTGACCGAGAATCTGACCGGCCTCGCCCGCATGGTCCGCGCCGCCGTCAATCCGGCGCTGGAGAATGTCGCCCTCTGGCACGAGCGCGACATCAGCCATTCGTCGGTCGAGCGCTACATCGGCCCCGACGCGACGGTGACGCTCGATTTCGCCCTCGCCCGCCTCACCGGCGTGATCGACAAGCTCCTCGTCTATCCGGAGCGCATGCAGAAGAACCTCGACCTCATGGGCGGCCTCGTCCACTCACAGCGGGTGTTGCTCGCCCTTACCCAGGCCGGCACCACTCGCGAGGAGGCCTACCGCCTCGTCCAGCGCAACGCGATGCGGGTCTGGGAAAGCGGCGGGCAGCTCAGCCTCCTCGACCTTCTAAAGGCCGACGGGGAGGTCACCGCCCTCCTCCCGGCGGACAGGCTCGAGCAAAGCTTCGACCTCGCTTTCCACTTCAGGCATGTCGACACGATCTTCGAGCGGGTGTTCGGAGGCGTTTAGGGTGATTATCCCACATTTGAGAAATTGGCGATTCTGTGGGATAACAGGTTATGATCAGGCCGTTTACCGATGAGCAATCGCGCACGCTCATTAACCTCGCGCAGCGTTACGCGGTATGGATTGAGACCGAACGGACGCTTGCCGCTCTGCCGTACGACCTGCGTCGCAAGACGGTAGCGGGCCGCGACTATCTCTACGAAATTACCGATCGTAGCGGGAACGGCAGAAGCATGGGCCCGTGGTCCGATGCATTGGCGACGCAGTTCGCGGCGTATCGCGCAACCAAGACCCAAGCCAAGGCCCGTCGCGAGACTGGCGCGGCGGCTCTGGAAGAAGCCTGCCGCTTGTATCGTGCACTCCGACTGCCGCTGGTAGCGAGCGAAGCGGCGGTTATTTTGCGCGAGGCCGATCGCCGCAATTTGCTCGGCACGGACCTCCTGCTGGTCGGAACGAACGCGATGCCGGCCTATGCCCTTGAGGCCGCCGGTTTTCTGGACGCACCTTCCGAGACTCTGGATCTCGATCTCGCCTGGGCCTCCGAGGGATCCACTCCGCGGGAAGACACCGTCTGGCCCTTGCTTAAGGCGGTTGATCCGACCTTTACGGTCAACACCGAGCGTCCCTTTCAGGCCAGGAATGCGGCCGCCTACGAGGTCGAGTTGCTGATAGCGCCCTCCCGAACGCCGTCACTGGCGCGGACCGACCAGCCGCGCCCGGTGGCACTGCTGGAGCAGGAGTGGCTGCTGAAAGGCCGAGCGGTCGACCATGTGGTCGTCGGTCGCGACGGCACGCCGGCGCGCATCGTGGCCCCCGATCCGCGATGGTTCGCGCTCCAAAAGCTTTGGCTTTCGGAGCAATCCAAACGCAATCCTCTCAAGCGAACCAAGGACGCCCGGCAGGGGCTGGAACTGCTCGACGCAGTCCATCTCGCCATGCCTCAATACCCGATGGATGAGAAGTTCGAGGCTTCCCTACCGCAGGTACTAAGACCGGTCTTCAGCCGATGGAATGCCAGGAAGCCGGACCGAACACCTCCTGCCTGGTGACGGGGTCCGCAGGCATGGCCGTCAGCCCTCCCAGAGGGTCTTGAGCTTGCCGATGAAGCTCTTCGAGGCCGGGCATTCGTCGCCGGTCTCGGTCTTGCGGAACTCCTCGAGCAGGTCGCGCTGCTTCGCGCTGAGGCTGGTCGGAGTCTCGACTTCGACCTGGATCACCATGTCGCCATGGCCGCGGCCGTTGAGGACGGGCATGCCGGCGCCGCGGATGCGGATCTGCTTGCCCGACTGGATGCCGGCCGGGATCTTCACCTCGTGCTTGCGGCGGTCGAGGCCGGGGACTTCGATCGCCCCACCGAGCGCCGCCGTGGTAATGCTGACCGGACAGCGCGTGAACAGGGTCGTGGCGTCGCGCTGGAAGACCGAATGGCGCTGCAGATGAATGAAGATATAGAGGTCGCCATTGGGACCGCCGCGCACGCCGGCCTCGCCTTCGCCCGAGAGGCGGATGCGGGTCCCCTCGTCGACGCCGGCGGGGATGTTGACCGATAAGGCGCGGCGCTTCTCGGTGCGGCCGTCGCCGCGGCACTTGTCGCACGGGTCCGCGATCACCTGACCGACGCCGCGACAGGTCGGGCAGGTCTGCTCGACGACGAAAAAGCCTTGGCGGGCACGCACCTGGCCGCGGCCGCCGCACGTGCCGCAGGAGCGCGCCGACGTGCCGGGCTTGGCGCCGGTGCCGTCGCACGGTTCGCAGCGCACGCTGGTGTCGACCTGGAGCTCCGACTGGCGGCCCGAATAAGCGTCCTCGAGGCTGACCTCGAGATCGTAGCGCAGGTCCGAGCCCCGCAGCGCGTTGCGGCGGCGGTCGCCCTGGCCGCCATTGTTCATGAACTCGCCGAATATGTTCTCGAAAATGTCGGAGAAGGAGCCGAGGTCCTGCTCCTGCGAGCTCGGGCCGCCGAACCCGCTCTGGCGGAAGGCGGCGTGGCCGAAGCGGTCGTAGGCGGCGCGCTTCTGCGGGTCCTTCAGGCAGTCATAGGCCTCCGAGATCGCCTTGAACCGCGCCGTCGCGTCGGGGCAGCCGCCGTTGCGGTCGGGATGACATTCCATCGCGATGCGGCGGTAGGCGGACTTGATCGCCTTCTCGTCGGCGCCCCGCTCGACCTGAAGGAGGGAGTAATAATCGGTGTCAACCATGACGGCACTGCGTCCGGACCACCGGTCGCGCTGAGCAGGTCGAAGCCTGTCCTGAGCGACGCCGCAGGCGGCGTCGAAGGGCCCTGTCCGTCCTCACCGCAGCGGAAAGGGAGGACAGTCCTTCGACAAGCTCAGGACGAGCGGAGGGGGGCATCTTACGCCTTGGGTTCGTCGTCGACTTCGGAGAATTCGGCGTCGACGACGTCCTCCGTCGGGCCCGCCTCGCCGCCCTCGGGAGAATCGCCGGCCTCCGCGCCCGGAGACGCGGCCGACGCCTGCTCCTTTTCGTAGATCGCCTGGCCGAGCTTCATCGCCACCTGGGCGAGCGCCTGGGCCTTCTGGTTCATCGCCTCGGGTTCGCCGCCTTCGACCGCGGTCTTGGCCTCGGCGATCGCCGCCTCGATCTCGGCCTTGAGCGACTCGTCGGCCTTGTCGCCATGCTCCTCGAGCTGCCGCTCGGTGGTATGGATCAGGCTCTCGGCATTGTTCTTCGCCTCCGCCGCGGCACGGCGCTTCTTGTCTTCCTCGGCGAAGCTCTCGGCCTCGTTGACCATCTTCTCGATGTCGGCGTCGGAGAGGCCGCCCGAGGCCTGGATGCGGATTTGCTGCTCCTTGCCGGTGCCCTTGTCCTTCGCGGAGACATGTACGATGCCGTTGGCGTCGATGTCGAACGTGACCTCGACCTGCGGCACGCCGCGCGGCGCCGGCGGGATTCCGACCAGGTCGAACTGGCCGAGCAACTTGTTGTCCGCCGCCATCTCGCGCTCGCCCTGGAAGACGCGGATGGTGACCGCGTTCTGATTGTCCTCGGCGGTCGAATAGGTCTGCGTCTTCTTGGTCGGGATCGTGGTGTTGCGGTCGATCATCCGGGTGAACACGCCGCCCAGGGTCTCGATGCCGAGCGACAGCGGAGTCACGTCGAGCAGCAGCACGTCCTTGACGTCGCCCTGCAGCACGCCAGCCTGGATCGCCGCGCCCATGGCGACGACCTCGTCGGGGTTGACGCCGACGTGCGGCTCCTTGCCGAAGAACTCCTTCACCGTTTCGCGCACCTTGGGCATGCGGGTCATGCCGCCGACCATCACGACGTCGTCGATGTCGGCGGCCTTGATGCCGGCGTCGGCGAGCGCCTTCTTCATCGGATCCTTGGTGCGTTCGATCAGCGACGCGACCATTTTCTCGAGGTCGGTCCTGGTGACCGTCTCGACCAGGTGCAGAGGAGTGGTGGTTCCGCCTTCCATGCGCGCGGTGATGAAGGGCAGGTTGATCTCGGTCGTCGCGGTGCTCGACAGCTCGATCTTGGCCTTCTCGGCGGCTTCCTTGAGGCGCTGA
>DASQKE010000136.1:0-5432 GCA_035630675.1 Allosphingosinicella sp. | reverse complement strand
CAGCTTCCGCAGAGCCTTCGCCTCGATCTGCCGAATGCGCTCCCTCGTCACCGAGAATTGCTGCCCCACCTCCTCGAGCGTGTGGTCGGTGTTCATGCCGATGCCGAAGCGCATCCTCAGCACGCGCTCCTCGCGCGGCGTGAGCGACGCCAGCACCCGGGTCACCGTCTCCTTCAAATTGCTCTGGATTGCCGCGTCGACCGGGATCACCGCATTCTTGTCCTCGATGAAGTCGCCGAGATGGCTGTCCTCCTCGTCGCCGATGGGCGTCTCCAGAGAGATCGGCTCCTTGGCGATCTTCATCACCTTGCGGACCTTCTCGAGCGGCATCGAGAGGCGCTCGGCAAGCTCTTCCGGCGTCGGCTCGCGGCCGATCTCGTGGAGGATCTGGCGGCTGGTGCGCACCAATTTGTTGATCGTCTCGATCATGTGGACCGGGATGCGGATGGTCCGCGCCTGGTCGGCGATCGAGCGCGTGATCGCCTGGCGGATCCACCAGGTCGCGTAGGTGCTGAACTTGTAGCCGCGGCGATATTCGAACTTATCGACCGCCTTCATCAGGCCGATATTGCCTTCCTGGATGAGGTCGAGGAACTGAAGGCCGCGATTGGTGTATTTCTTGGCGATCGAGATGACGAGGCGCAAATTCGCTTCGACCATCTCCTTCTTGGCGATCCGCGCCTCGCGCTCGCCTTTCTGGACCTGGTTCACGATCCGGCGGAACTCGGCGAGGCTCATTCCGGTCGAGGCGGCGATCTCGGCGATCTCGGTGCGGATGCGCTCGATCGCGTCCTGCTCGCTGGTGCAGAAGGCGGTCCATTTCTTGTCGAGGCCGCAGACGCGCTCGGACCAGCCCTCGTCCAATTCGTGGCCCATATAGGCTTCGAGGAAGGCGCGGCGCGGCACCTTGTGGCGCTCGGCGAGGCGAAGCATCTGGCCGCCCAATGCGGTCAGGCGGCGATTGTAGCTGTAGAGCTGGTCGACCAGATATTCGATCTTCGCCTGGTGGAACTGGACGCTCTCGACCTCGGCGGTGAGCCGGTCGCGCAGATTCTGGTATTTGGTCTCGTCGCCCTTGCCGAAGGCGTTGCCGGCGCCCATCGCCTCCATTCGGTGGCCCTGGAGCCTGGCGAACTTCTTGTAGAGGTCGGTGATCGCCGCGAACTTCTCGATCGCGGCGGGGGTCAGGGTCTCCTCCATCTGGGCGAGGCTGAGGGTATTGTCCTCTTCCTCCTCCTCGACCGGGCGGGGCGCGCGGCGCTCGACGAGGCTTTCCTCCTCGTCCTCGTCGACCTCGGGCGGGGCCTCCTCGACCTCGGCTTCCTCCTTGAAGGCGGGGGCGACATTGGTCTCGGAGATGGTGTCGTCATCCTCCTCGGCGCTCGCCACCTGCTCAGGCGTGGGGCCCTTGGAGAGCATCGCCTCGAGATCGAGGATCTCTCTGAGCTGCATCGTGCCGTCGTTGAGCGCGTTCGACCAGTGGATGATCGCGTTGAAGGTGATCGGGCTTTCGCACAGGCCCCAGATCATGGTGTCGCGGCCGGCCTCGATGCGCTTGGCGATCGCGATCTCGCCCTCGCGGCTGAGCAGCTCGACCGCGCCCATCTCGCGCAGGTACATGCGGACCGGGTCGTCGGTGCGGTCGACCGTCTCCTTCTTCTTCTCGACGACGAAGCGCTCGTTCTCGCTGCCGTCGGAGCCGTCGTCGATCCCCGGCTCGGCATCGGCCTCCGCCGCCTCCGGCTCGTCCTCGTCCGCCTCCTCGTTCTCGACGATGTTCACCCCCATTTCACTGAGAGCGCTCATCACGTCCTCGATCTGCTCGGACGACATCTGGTCCTGCGGGAGGGCGTCGTTGAGCTCGTCATAGGTGATGTAGCCGCGCTTCTTGGCGCGGCTCAGCAGCTTCTTGATCTGGGCCTCGTTGAGGTCGATGAGCGGCGCGTCGCCGTTCTCGCTCTTGTCTTCGCCCTCGGGAGGTTGAGTCTTCGCCATCTAAACGCCTTGTTCCGTCTTCGCTTCGGCTTCGCTCTCGACGAGCGCCGCCAGCTGCCTGTCCGCTTCGCCCCGCGCCCGTAGCAGCCTCTGCTGCTCCTGGAACGCGGCATCGTCGCCTTCGTCCTTCAGCCGCGACGTCGCCGCCGCGAGCGCCGCGTCCAGCCCCGGCTGGGCCGCCAAAGTGTCGATCACCAGAACGAGGTCGCGAAGAGCGCGTTCCGGATCGCCGTCCCGGCGGGTGAAGGAAAAGGCCAATCCTCGCGTCCGTCGCAGCTTCTCCGCAAGAGAGGCCGCGTCACTTGCGGCCAATATGGTATGAACGAGCGTCCGATCAAGCTCGGCGTGGGACATGGCGGCGCCGAGCAATTCCTCGCGCAGCCGTCGCGCCGCCGCGTCGGTGATCGGCAGCGCCGCGATCGCTTCGCCGTGATCGGCGATCGCCTCGGGAAACAGCAGCAGCCCGCGCAGGACGGCGCGGACCATCCTGGGATCGATGCCGCCGCTGGCGACGCCCCTGGCCGCGGCGGAAACCGGCTGCTGCGGCACGAAAGGCCGTCCCGGCAGTCCGCCCGGCGTCCACGGCCGTCGCGGCGGCGGGCGGGTGAGCTCGGAATAACGCTGCATCAGGTCGGCGCGATACTGGTCGCGCACGTCCGGGTCCGAGATGGCGGCGGCATGGTCGAGGAGCCGGCGGCGCAGCCCGGCCTTGCGCTCGGGCGTGTCGAGCGGCTCGGCCTGGCGCTCGTGCCGCCACAGGCGCTCGACCAGGGGTTCGGCCGCGGCGAGCAGAGCCTCGAACCCGCCCCGCCCGGAACCGCGGACGATGTCGTCCGGATCCTGGCCGGGGGGCAGGGTCGCAAAGGTGAGCGAGCGGCCCGGGCCGACATGGGGGAGCGCGCGCAAAGCCGCCCGGAACGCCGCTTTCTGGCCAGCCGCGTCGCCGTCGAAGCAGAGCAGGGGGGTCGGCGAAAGGCGCCAGAGGAGGCCGAGCTGGGTGTCGGTGAGCGCGGTGCCGAGCGGCGCCACCGCCTCGCTTATGCCGGCCTGGTCGAGCGCGATTACGTCCATCTGGCCCTCGACGATGATCACTCGCTCCGCCTGCCGGCTCGCCGCCGCGGCCTTGTCGATGTTGAACAGGCTGCGCCCCTTGTCGAACAAAGGCGTGTCGGGGGAATTCAGATATTTGGGCTCGCCGGCGCCGAGGATGCGCGCGCTGAACGCAATGACGCGGCCGCGGCGGTCGCGGATCGGGAAGGTCAGCCGGCCGCGGAAGCGGTCATAGGGCTCGCGCTCCTCGCCCTCGGGCTGGATCAGCAGGCCGGCCTCGATCAGGCTGTCGTTGCCGAACCGGCCGAGGGCCGCCTTGAGCTTGCCGCGCGCGTCCGGGGCGAAGCCGAAGCCGAACTTGCGCACCGTCGCCGCACTGACGCCGCGGGTTTCGAGATAGGCCCGCGCCGCCGCCCCCTCGATCCCGCCGAGCTGGTCGGCGAACCAGGCCTGGGCAGCCTCCATCACCTCGTACAGGCCCGCCGCGCGCTCGGCCTTGGCCTGCGCCCTCGGATCCGGCGCCGGCACTTCGATCCCGGCCGCGTCGGCGAGTTCCTTGACCGCGTCCATGAACGGCAGGCCGCGCGCGTCGGTCAGCCAGCGGATCGCGTCGCCATGCGCCGAGCAGCCGAAGCAATGATAGAAGCCCTTCTCGTCGTTGACGTAGAAGCTCGGCGTCTTCTCCTTGTGGAACGGGCACGGCGCCTTGTATTCCCGCCCCGCCTTCTGGAGCTTCACCGACCGCGAGATCAGCGACGACAAGGTCGTACGCGCGCGAAGCTCGTCGAGAAAGGCGGGCGAGAGGGTCATGCGCCGGTGCCGCGCCCCTCGACTTCGCTCGGGACGATCGCGGCCTCCGCCTTGGTCGAAGCTTGTTTTTGGGGCACCGGAGGGTCGTTCGTCCCGAGCGAAGTCGAGGGGCGCTCGTGAGGCGGCCGTGCAAAATGCCCGACCCCAGCCCAATCGCCTGCCATCATCGCTTCTTTCTTGACCCGCGACCAATTCTTCACCCGCCGCTCGAAGGCCAAGGCCTCTTCGCGAGTTGGCGCGTCACCGCACCAGAGGAGTTCAACTGGCAGCCGCCGCGCCGTCCAGTCGCTCCCCAAGCCTTCGCGATGCTGGACCAGCCTCAGTTCGAGATTGTCCGTGTGCCCGGTGTAGTAGGACCCGTCACGACAGCGGAGGATGTAGACCCAAAATTGCATCGAGCCCCCGGGGGTGCGCCCCTCGACTTCGCTCGGGACGAACGAACCTTCGTACCTTGCCCGACTTCGAGCGGAAGCGGGAGAGGCTTATCCGCCGCCCAGCCGCGCCTTCACCAACCCGCTCGCTCTCGCCATGTCGAGCTGCCCCGCGTGGCGCTCCTTCAGCGCCGCCATCACCCGGCCCATGTCCTTGAGTGAGCTCGCGCCGGTCTCGGCGACGACCGCGTCGATGGCGGCCTTGGCCTCCTCCTCGCTCATCTGGCGCGGCAGGAAGCCTTCGATGACTGCCACCTCGGCCGTCTCGGCCGCGGCGAGCTCGGCGCGACCGCCCTGCTCGTAGAGAGCAACCGATTCGCGGCGCTGCTTGATCATTTTTTGAAGGACCTCGGTCACCAGAACGTCGTCGTCCGCCGGCTCGCCGCCGCCGCCCCGCAGCTCGATGTCGCGGTTCTTGAGCGAGGACTGGATGAGGCGGATGGTCCCGGTCCGGGCCTTGTCGCCGGCCTTCATGGCGGTCACCAGAGCGGCCTTGATGTCGTCGCGAATCATGAGGGTCTCTCGGGCGGTTCGGAAAGGCCGGGAGGATAGGGCCGGCGGCCGGATTTTAATAGATTGACCGTGCCGTCACAGGCCCCTAGCCGTCGAACCTTAGCGACATCGCCGGACCTTCAGGAAGCGGACCTCGACATGGCCGACGCCAAAGCCACGCCCGCGCAACCGAAAGGGGCGACGGGCGTGCTTGTGCTGGCGGACGGCAGCGTCGTCTGGGGGAAGGGCTTCGGCGCCGAGGGGGAAGCGGTCGGCGAGGTCTGCTTCAACACCGCCATGACCGGCTATCAGGAGGTGATGACCGATCCCTCCTACGCCTCGCAGATCATCGCCTTCACCTTCCCCCACATCGGCAATGTCGGCGCCAATTGGGACGACCTCGAGGCGGACAATCCCTGGGCTCTGGGCTGCATCGTCCGCGAGGAAGTGACCGCGCCGAGCAATTACCGCTCCGAGCTCGGCTTCGACGAATGGATGCGTTCCAACGGCCGGATCGGCCTCGCCGGCGTCGACACCCGCGCGCTCACCCGCCGGATCCGCGAGCGGGGCGCCCCCAACGGCGTCATCGCCCACGCCGCGGACGGCACCTTCGATCTCGAGGCTTTGCTGCAAAAGGCGCGGGACTGGCCCGGG
>DASQKE010000135.1:0-3580 GCA_035630675.1 Allosphingosinicella sp. | reverse complement strand
CAGTCCCGTCGCGCGCGAGAGCGCTGCCCGGCGCCGCGACGGGCGCGGCCACCAACGCGACGAGGGCCGCCGCGATCGCGAGCCGGGTCACGCCGGCACCGCCAGATCCTCCTCGGCCCAGCCCGGGGGCAGCGCGGCGAGGTTGGCGTCGTTGCGGGCGAGGAGCGCCTGGAGCGCCGCCTGCGCCGCCTCGTCGGCCGCCGCCGCGGCGAGCTCGAACACCGCGATGGCGTAGGCCTCGGTGTCGTCGGCGCGGCTGTTGAGCTGGTGGAAGCGACGCTCCTTCTTCCACGACTCGCGGCTGGCGTCGAAGCCGGCCTTCTTGCCGTCATGCCAGGTCTTGACCCGGGTGTTTGCCGCATCGACGCTGATCCGGCTGTCGTAGATGCGCTGCTCGATGCGATCGAGCTGGCTCTCGACCGCGCCTTGCGACTTCTCCGACAACGCCATGGCGTTGCCCTTCAGCGCCTCGAGCCGGCGGTCGATGCCGTGCAGCTTGATCCGCAGCTGGTCGCAGATCCGATCGAGCTTGCCGGTCATGCGATCGGTCCTGTCCGCCGGCTCATGCCGGCCACGGGCTGCCGCTCCTGCCCGGCGCCGGAAGGCTCGCGTCGAGGTGCCGGCCCGCCTCCTCGGCGGACGCGGTCGGGCCGAGCTTGCTCTCGGCGAGGACACAGAGGGCGACGCCGTCCGCCAGGCGCAGCCGGTATTGCGGCTCGCCGATGCCGGCGAGGCGCTCGACCACCACGAGTTCGGTGCGCCGTACCCCGTTCGGGAAGCGCTTCTCCAGATACGCGACGCACTCGCCGATCTCGAAGCGGTGGCCTGCCATGCGGCTGCTCTCCTGTTGCGACGCGGCGCCGCTGCTCGCGACGAATCCGTTCCAGATGTCAGCGACGCGGCACGAATGCGCGTCAGCAAAACCGGCGGTGGGCGAAAATCGGAACTTGATCTCTTCATACACCGGCAGGAAAACAGAACCTAGTTTTATTTTCTCTCATCATGGGCAATTTCTTTGCGGCAGCCGAAAAAACTGCTACGGTACCTATCCAGGCCGGAGGAAAACCGATGCATCGCTTCAGGGTTGGGCAGCTCGTGCGCCTGACGTCGGGGACCGACCGCAGCTCGGGCTCCTACAAGGTCCTGCGGCTCCTGCCCGAGACCCACGGCGAGTTCCACTACCGCATCAAGGGCGTCCACAACCAGACCGAACGGGCGGTGCGCGAGACCGAGATCGCCGCCGCCGGATAACGCCGCCGCGCGCGTCGCTTCGCGCCTCAGGCCGGCTTCGGCTTGCGCTTGCGCGGAGGAGCCTGCTCTTTCGCCGCGCTCGCGGCGCTCTCCTCGTCGGCCGCCGCCTTGGCGAGGCGGAGCGACTTCAGCCGCGCGGTCTTGACGTCGAAGGCGCGATGCGCGGCCGCGTACTCGGCCCGCACCGCCTCGCCTTCGCGGGCCGCGAGCTCGCGCTTGCGGAACTGCGCTTCGGCGCGATCGAGCGCCTCCTGGGTCTTCACCGTTGCCATGGCTGCTCCGCACGAATGCGTATTTAACCTGGGTAATGCGACAGCTCTTTACAAGTGTTCGGAGCCCCGTGCGGAAAAGTATTTATGACGCGAAATAAATTCGGCGACAGAACTTGGGCGCGGTGCTAGGTTCTATTTTGCCGGGAAGAGCTTGTCTTGCCGTCACTCCAAAGGAACCCACCATGCAATCCCCCGAATGGCTGAAACCCGGACTCTACGGCGCCGCCTGCGGCGCGATCGCGCTTGCGATCGTCGGCTTTTCCTGGGGCGGCTGGGTGACCGGCGGCAAGGCAGAGATGATTGCCGATCAGCGCGCCCGCGCCGATGTCGTCGCGGCGCTGACCGCGATCTGCGCCGACCAGGCGAAGCGCGATCCGCTGCTCGCCGAGCGCGTCGCGCTCCTCAAGACCACCGCGTCCTACGGCCGCGGCGACCTCATCATGAAGAACGGCTGGGCGACGATGCCCGGCACCGCCGAGCCGAACCGCCAGGTCGCCAATGCCTGCGCCGACAAGGTCGGCGTCTAGCCCAGTCGCAGGCCGGCCGTGCGCACGAGACGCGAGACCGTCACCTTCGCGCGGCCGTTCCGGCTGCGCGGGGTCGACGAGCCGCAGCCGGCCGGCGCCTACACGGTCGAGACCGACGAGGAGCCGATCGAGGGCCTGTCCTTCATGGCCTATCGCCGCGTCGCGACGGTGATCTTCCTGCCGCTCGCCCGCAGCGGGACAGGCTCCTTCGAGGCGATCTCGGTCGATCCGTCGGTGCTCGAAGCGGCGATCGCGGCCGACAAGGCCGCCGGCTAGCGCTTACCGTAGGACCACGACCTTCGTCCCGACGCGCACCCGCTCGTAGAGATCGACGACGTCGCCGACGAGACCGCGGCGCCGATGGTGTCGGGCTCGTTCGAGCCGTGGATGCGGTAGAGCGACGAGCCGAGATAGAGGGCGCGCGCGCCGAGCGGGTTCTCGAGGCCGCCGCGCATGTGCCGCGGCAGGTCGGGGCGTCGCCGCAGCATCTGCGCCGGGGGGCGCCAGTCCGGCCATTCGCGCTTCATCGACACGGTCTTGGTGCCCGCCCAGGTGAAGCCCTGGCGCCCGACGCCGACGCCGTACTGGATCGCCTGGCCGCGCCCGAGCACGTAATAGAGCCGCCGCTTCGAGGTCGAGATCACGACCGTGCCGGGCGCCTGCCCGCCGTCCCACGCGACGACCTGGCGCGGGATCGCCTGCTGGCTGAAGATGTTGAGGAAGTCGGCCAGCGGCCCGCGGGCGAACGGGTCCGAGATCGCGAGAGCCGGCGAGGCGGCAAGAAGCGCCATGAGCGCGCCGAGCCGGGCGAAAATGCGGATCATGCGTCAAGCCCCCGCGGCCGCGTGCTGCCGGCCGTTCCGCCGGCGTTGTCGAAGCCGAATGGGGCGGAAACGGGGACGGGGACTGGGATCAGATACATGCGAGACGATGAGCCTCCCGTCAGACTCGACCGTCGAGCGCATGGATGAGGATTTTTCAGCGGCAGGAGCCCTGTCAAGGATCAAGACCGCCGAAGGCGGCGGGCCTTCGGCCCGTCCTTGACAGGGCTCCTGCCGCTGAAACACGAAGCTTCCATGCGATCGACGGGCAACTCCGCTTGCCGTGTCCGATGTAATTGAACCAGGCCTTCCGCTGCCGATTTTTGCCAGTTTCTCTTTCTTGGGCGGAGTTCCAGAGGCGCGCATGCCGACCCGCAAAATCAACCTGACGGATCACCTCGACGACTTCATCGAAAGCGGCGTCGCGTCGGGGCGGTACAAGAACGCAAGCGAGGTCGTCCGCGAGGGGCTGCGCCTCCTCGAGCAGCGCCAAGGCCGAAGACGCGCTCAGGCTCGAGCGCCTCAGGGAAGCCTTGCGAGTCGGCGAGGCGGCGCTGCTGCGCGGCGAGTTCGAGGATGTCGGGCTCGATGATCTCGGTTCGTATCTGGCTGCGCTCGGGGCGACGCGCCGGCATCGCGCCGGCGCGTAATGCTCCGGATCCGGCTGACGCTTCCGGCCAGGAGAGACATCGCGGACCTTCTCGACTGG
>DASQKE010000134.1:0-5302 GCA_035630675.1 Allosphingosinicella sp. | reverse complement strand
TCGATGCTTTTGTGGATGGATTTCGGCAACCGCTACCTCTGGGCGTGCCTGTTCATCACCGTCGGCTTCGGCCTGATCGGCTTCCTCGACGATTACGACAAGGTGACCAAGAGCCACCACAAGGGCGTGTCGGCGAGAACGCGCCTGCTCGCCGAGTTCGTCGTCGCCTCGATCGGCTGCACCATCATCACCTGGGGCGCCGAGACCGAACTCTACATCCCCTTCTACAACGGCCCGGTCGTCGATCTCGGCTGGTTCTACATCGTCTTCGCCTCGTTCGTCGTCGTCGCCTTCGGCAATGCGGTGAACCTCACCGACGGGCTCGACGGGCTTGCGACGATGCCGGTGATCATCGCCAGCCTCGCCTTCCTGATCATCTCCTATCTGGTCGGGAACGCGATCTTTTCGGCCTATCTCGGCATCCCGCACGTGCTCGGCGCGGGCGACCTCACCGTGCTCTGCTCGGCGATCGTCGGAGCGGGGCTCGCCTTCCTCTGGTTCAACGCCCCGCCCGCCGCCGTCTTCATGGGCGACACCGGCAGCCTCGCGCTCGGCGGCGCATTGGGCGCGATCGCGGTCGCGACCCAGCACGAGATCGTGCTGGGCATTATCGGCGGCTTGTTCGTTGTCGAGGCGATGAGCGTCGTCATCCAGATCTTCGTCTACAAGCGCACCGGCCGGCGCGTGTTCAAGATGGCGCCGATCCACCACCATTTCGAGCAGATCGGCTGGTCCGAGGCGACGGTGGTGATCCGCTTCTGGATCATCTCGTTCGTGCTCGCCCTCGCCGGCCTTTCGACGCTGAAGCTCAGATGATCGCCAGTTCCGCCTTCGCCGGAAAGAAGTACGCCGTGCTCGGCCTCGCGCGCTCGGGCCGCGCCGCCGTCGAGGCGCTGGCCGCCAGCGGCGCGGAAGTCATGGCGTGGGACCAGAGCGAGGCGGCGAGGGCTGAATTCCTCCCCGGAACGGGGAGGGGGACCGCACGACGTGCGGTGGAGGGGGGCGAGCGCAGCGAGCACGGAGACGTGGGCCCCTTCCACCAGCCTGCGGCTGGTCCCCCTCCCCGTGCCGGGGAGGACAAGATCAGGATCGCGGATCCTCTCACCACCGCGCTCTACGGCTATGACGGCGTCGTGGTCTCGCCCGGAGTGCCGCTGAACCGCCATCCGATCGCCGAGCGGGCGCGCAACGCCGGGGTGCCGCTGATCGGCGACATCGAATTGTTCGCTTTGGCCCGCGCGACGCTGCCGCCGCACAAGGTCGTCGGCATCACCGGCACCAACGGCAAGTCGACCACGACCGCGCTCGTTCACCACATCTGCCGCACCGCCGGCATGCCCGCGACGATGGCCGGCAATATCGGCTATCCGATCCTGGGCCAGCAGCCGCTCCCGGAGAACGGCGTCTATGTCCTCGAGCTGTCCTCCTACCAGATCGACCTCACCCACAGCCTCGACTGCGACGTCTCGGTGCTCCTCAACGTCAGCCCGGACCATCTCGATCGCTATGACGGCGTCGAGGATTATGCGGCCTCGAAGGCGCGGCTGCTGGCGATGCAGTCGCCCGATCATGCGGCAGTGATCGCGATCGACGACGATCATACCCGAGCGATCGCCGGGACCGTCGCCGGGCGAAAGGCTTTGGTCTCGGCGGCCGACGTGAAGGATCAGTCGCGCTGGCCGTCGCTGCAGGGGCCGCACAACGCGCAGAACGTCGCCGCCGCCGTCGCCGCCGCCCGCGCCCTCGGCATCTCCAGCGCCGTGATCGCCGCCGCGCTCGCCTCGTACCACGGCCTTCCGCATCGGATGGAGCGGATCGCCGAGCGGAACGGTGTCCTCTTCGTCAACGATTCCAAGGCGACCAACCCGAACAGCGCCGCACCCGCGCTGGCGGCCTATGCCAACGTCCACTGGATTCTGGGCGGCCTCCCGAAATCGGACGATCTCGATCCCTGCGAGCCCTATCTCGATCATGTCCGCGCGGCCTATACGATCGGGGAGGCGGGCCCGATGTTCGCCTTATTGCTCGAGGGCAAGGTGCCGGTGAAGCGCTGCGAGATGCTGCACGAGGCGGTGAGTTGCGCGGCGAGCGCGGCCGAGCCGGGAGAGGTCGTCCTGCTCTCGCCCGCCTGCGCCTCGTTCGACCAGTTCCGCGATTACGAGGCGCGCGGCGATGCCTTCCGCGCCGCGGTGGAGGCGCTAGCATGAGTGTGTTCCAGAGCGCGAACAAGAACGGCGCCACCCGGCTCGGCCGCTCGGACCGCAGCGCGCTCGGCCGTTGGTTCTGGGAGATCGACCGCGTCCTCCTGATCCTGCTCGCGGTTTTGGTCTCGATCGGACTGGTCGCCGTCGCCGCCGCCTCGCCCGCGGCCGGGGCCAGGCTGTCGGGCGGCAATGTCAGCTTCGCCCCGCTTTATTATTTCTACCGCCAGTTGGTCTGGATCCTGCTCGCCATGCCGGTGCTGATCGCGGTCTCGATGATGCCGCGCACGCTGGCGAAACGGCTGTGCATCGTCGGCGCCGTGGCGTTCACGATCCTGCTCTTCCTCGTCCCGATCATCGGCGTCGAGATCAACGGCGCCAAGCGCTGGATCGGCGTCGGCATCTCCCAGTTCCAGCCGTCGGAGTTCCTGAAGCCGCTCTTCATCGTCTCGATCGCCTGGATGCTCTCGCTGCGCCAGAAGGACGCCAGCCTCCCCGTCGTGCCCTTGACCGGCCTGCTCACCGGCATCGTCGCCTTGCTGCTGATGCGCCAGCCGAACCTCGGCGAGACGGTCATCTTCGTTTGCGCCTGGGTGATGCTGCTGATGCTGTCGGGCGTCTCGATCCGCCTGCTCGGCCTGCTCACCCTCGGCGGCATCGGCGCGCTGGTGCTGGCCTATTTCTTCTATCCGGTGGCGACGGCGCGGATCGACGGCTTCCTGTTCGCCCAGGGCGACACTTATCAAACCGACAGCGCGCTGCGCACCCTGACCTCGGGCGGCCTGTTCGGCGCCGGGCCGGGCGCGGGCGTGCGCAAGTTCACCCTGCCCGAGCCGCATACCGACTACATCTTCTCGGTGATCGGCGAGGAGTTCGGCATCATCGCCTGCCTCGCGATCGCGATCCTCTACATGACCATCGTCGCCAGGGTGCTGATCCGCCTGCTCCACGAGGACGACAGCTTCGTCGTCCTCGCCGCCGCCGGCCTCGTCACCCAGTTCGGCCTGCAGGCCTTGATCAACATGGCGGTCAACGTCCAGATCGCGCCGTCCAAGGGCATGACCCTGCCCTTCATCTCCTACGGCGGCTCGTCGATGATCGCGCTCGCCATGGGCATGGGCCTGCTGCTCGCCTTCACGCGCCGCAATCCCTATCTCCACCGCTCGCCTTATGTGGTGAAGGGGATGGCCCGATGATCGCGCGCCACTACGTCCTCGCCGCCGGCGGCACCGGCGGCCACATGATCCCGGCGCACGCGCTCGCCGAGGAGCTGATGCGCCGCGGCCACCGCGTCGCTCTGGTCACCGACGACCGCGGCGCCCGCATCCCGGGCCTGTTCGAGGGCGTCCAGGTCCACGTCCTCCCCGCCGGACGACTGTCGGGCGGGCCGGTCGGTTGGCTGCGCGCGACCAGGAACATCTTCACCGGCCGGGCGATGGCGCTCCGGCTCTACGAGACCTTCCGCCCGTCGGCCGTGATCGGCTTCGGCGGCTATCCGGCGCTTCCCGCTCTGCTCGCCGCGCGCGCGGACAAGGTCCCGACCCTGATCCACGAACAGAACGCCGTGCTCGGCCGGGTCAACCGGCTGATGGCGGGCAAGGTCGACGCCGTCGCCACCGCCTATGACGACGTCCAGCGCCTCCCCGCCAAGGCCAAGGACAAGGTCCACCTGGTCGGCAACCCGGTCCGCGACGAGGTGCTGGCGCTGCGCGAGCTGCCCTTCCCCGCGATCGACGAGGACGGCATCTTCCGGCTGCTGGTGACCGGCGGCAGCCAGGGCGCGACCATCCTGTCGCAAGTCGTGCCGGAGGGCCTCGCCCTGCTCCCCGAGCATTTCCGCCGCCGCCTCCAGGTCACCCAGCAGTGCCGCGAAGAGGATATCGAGCGGGTCCGCGCGCTTTATGCCGAGCTCGCGATTCCCGCCGACCTCGCCACCTACCTTCCGGACATGCCGGAGCGGCTGAACTGGTCGCATCTCGTCATCGCCCGCGCCGGCGCCTCGACCATCGCCGAGCTGACCGCCGCGGGCCGCCCGGCGATCCTGGTCCCCTTGCCCTCGGCGACCGACGACCACCAGACCTTCAACGCCCGCGAAATGGCCAAGGCCGGCGGGGCGCGGATGATCGCCCAGGGCCGGTTCACCGCCGTCGAGCTCGCCAAGCAGATGCAAAAGCTCGCGCTCGATCCTTCGGCGCTCGCCAACGCCGCCGCCCGCGCCCGCGCCGTCGGCCGCCCCAATGCCGCCGCCGACCTCGCCGACCTCGTCGAGCGCACCGGCCGCGACCGCGGCTTCGACCCCGCCTTCCTGCGCGACAACGTCCTCACCCCAATGCCCGGCGGGGCTTATGCATGAGGGGCGTCCTTCGACAAGCTCAGGATGAACCCACACCTCTCATCGGAAAATTCCGATGAGAGGTGTGGGGATCGACATCGGCACCATCCATTTCGTCGGCATCGGCGGCATCGGCATGTCCGGCATCGCCGAGGTGATGCACATATTGGGCTATAAGGTGCAGGGCTCCGACGTCGCCGAGGGCACTGGCGTCGAGGGGCTGCGCAAGGCCGGCATCCCGATCGCGATCGGCCACCGGGCGGAGAATCTCGGCGAGGCCGCGGTGGTCGTCGTCTCGACCGCGATCCCGAAGGACAATCCCGAGCTCGTCTCGGCCTATGAGCGGCGCGTGCCCGTCGTTCGCCGCGCGGAGATGCTCGCCGAGCTGATGCGCCTCAAGTCGACGGTCGCGGTCGCCGGCACCCACGGCAAGACGACGACGACCTCGATGATCGCGGCGATGCTCGACGCTGGCGGGATCGACCCGACCGTGATCAACGGCGGGATCATCAACGCCTACGGCTCCAACGCCCGGCTCGGAAGCTCGGACTGGATGGTGGTCGAGGCCGACGAGAGCGACGGTTCCTTCCTGAGGCTCGACGGCACCATCGCGGTGGTCACCAACATCGATCCCGAGCATCTCGACCATTATGGCAGCTTCGACAGGGTGAAGGACGCCTTCGTCGAGTTCGTCGAGAACGTCCCCTTCTACGGCGCCGCCCTGCTCTGCGTCGATCACCCCGAGGTCCAGACGATCATTCCCAGGCTT
>DASQKE010000133.1:0-9669 GCA_035630675.1 Allosphingosinicella sp. | reverse complement strand
CCGAAATCCATCCACAAAAGCATCGAGATCGTGATCGAGGTCAGGATCATCAGGCCGCCCATGGTCGGCGTGCCGCGCTTGGAATGGTGGCTTTGCGGTCCGTCGATGCGGATCGGCTGGCCCTTGCCCTGGCGGATCTTGAGCCAGCCGATGAATTTGGGGCCGATGATCAGGCCGATGAACAGGGCCGTCGCGGTGGCGGCGCCCGCGCGGAAGGTGATGTAGCGGAAGAGATTGAAGAAGCCCGCGAATTCGAGCTGTTCTGATAGCCAATAGATCATCGGTCAGTCCCGCTTGCCAGCGCCTCGACGAGAGCGGCAAGTCCGACGGAATTGGATCCCTTGACGAGTATCGCGTCCCCCGGCCCGATCGCCCTGCGGGCGAGGCCGGCGGCCGCGGCCGCGTCGCGGACATGCGCCATTTCGATGCCCGGGCCAAGCGCTTTTGCGAGCGCGATCATCTCATCCCCGACGAGGATCGCATAATCCACTCCCGCCGCCTCGACGTGCGGGGCGAGACCGGCATGAAAATCGGCCGTCTCGCCGCCGAGCTCGCGCATCGCGCCGAGCACGGCAATGCGCCGGCCGGCGACCGTCTCCTCGCCGAAACTGGACAAGGTGGACGCCATCGAGGCCGGGTTGGCATTGTAGCTCTCGTCGATCAGCAGCGCTTCGCCGCAGCGGACGGGAACGAGGCGCCGCTCGCCGCGCCCCTTGAGCCCCTGCAGATCGGCGAGGGCGAGCCCGGCCAGAGCGAGGTCGCCGCCGACCGCCGCGACCGCGCCGAGCACGGCCAGCGAGTTCGACACCCAATGCCTGCCGGGCTGCGAGAGGGTGTAGCTCAATTGCGTCTCGCCGAGCATCGCGGTCACCATCGTGCCGCCGTCCGCCGACCGGATCGCATAAGCGGCGCGGATATCGGCGCCCTCGCCGAAGCCGAAGGTGAGGATCCGCGCCGCATGCGGCTCGGCGGCGGCGATCAGCCGGTCGCGGAACGGGCTGTCGAACGGCACCAAAGCGACGCCGCCTTCCAGCCCCTCGAAAATCTCGCCCTTGGCGTCCGCGATCTCCTCGTCGCTCGAGAAGAATTCGCGATGCGCCGGCGCGATCGCGGTGACGATCGCGACATGCGGGCGGACGAGCCGGGTCAAAGCGGCGAGCTCGCCGGCATGGTTCATTCCCATCTCGAACAGGCCGAAGCGCGCCTCGCGCGGCATCCGCGCCAGCGACAAAGGCACGCCGGTATGATTGTTGTAGCTCTTGACGGACCTGTGCGCCCTCCCCCGCGCCGGGCGGTCGAGCGCGGCGAAGAGCGCCTCCTTGGTCCCGGTCTTGCCGACCGAGCCGGTGACGCCGACGATTTTGGCGGAGGAGCGGGCACGGGACGCGCCTGCGAGATCGTTCAGCGCCCGTGTTGTGTCCTCGACGAGGACGTGCGGCCCGTCGACCGGCTCCGAGACGAGCGCCCCTGCGGCGCCCGACGCAAAGGCCTGGTCGACGAAAAGGTGCCCGTCGGTAGCCTCGCCCTTGAGCGCGATAAAGAGATCGCCCGCGCCGATCTCCCGGGAATCGAAGGCGACGCCGGTGGCGGAGAAGGAGGTCGAGACGGTGCCGGAAACGGCCTGCGCGATCTCATCCGAAGTCCAGAGCGGGAAGCTCATGCCAACCGCCTAACTCGTTCGTCCCTCGACTTCGCTCGGGACGAACGGAAGCTGGTAAGCTTCATCCACTCTCTAGAAGTCGCCTGTCCGCTCATCCGGCGCATTCCCGCGCTACCGTGACGTCGTCGAACGGGAGGATTCGGTCGCCGACGATCTGGCCCTGCTCGTGGCCCTTGCCGGCGAGCAGGATGATGTCGCCGTCGCGGGCTTCGGCGACGGCCGCCCCGATCGCCTCTCGCCGGCCGGGGATCTCGCGCGCGCCCGGCGCGCCTTTCAGGATGTCGCGGCGGATCGCGGCGGGGTCCTCGCTGCGGGGATTGTCGTCGGTGACGATGACCAGGTCGGAGAGGCGCAGGGCGGCTTCGCCCATCCCGGCGCGCTTCCCTTGGTCGCGGTCGCCGCCTGCGCCGAAGACGATGATGAGGCGGCCCTGGGTGTGCGGACGAAGCGCTTCGATCGCGCTCTCGATCGCGTCGGCGGTGTGGGCGTAATCGACGTAGATGGGGGCGCCGGCGCGGGTGATCACCGCCCGCTCCAGCCTGCCGCGGACCGGCTGGATGCGGGACAGGTTCGACAAGGTCTGCTCCAGCCCGCCGCCCGTGGCGATGACGAGGCCGGCGGCGGTGAGGGCGTTCGCGGCCTGGTAGGCGCCGATCAGCGCCAGCGTCACGACGTGGCGGCGGCCCTCGGCTTCGATCGTCAGCTTCTGGCCGAGCTCCGTGGTTTCGCGCGCGACCAGCTTCAGCGTATCGCCCTGCGCTCCCACCGTTAGAACGCGGAGGCCGCGTTCGATGCAGCGGCGGGCGACCTCCTCCGATTTCGGGTCGTCGGTCCAGACCACGGCGGCACCGTCCGGCTCGACGACCTCCGAGAAGAGCCGCATCTTGGCCTCGAAATAGGTCTCCATGGTCTCATGATAATCGAGATGGTCGCGGGTGAAGTTGGTGAAGGCGGCCGCCTGTACCGGCAGCCCCTCGGTCCGGTATTGCGAGAGACCGTGGCTCGAGGCCTCGAACGCGGCGTGGGTGATGCCCATCCTGGCGAGGCCGGCCATGTTCGAGAGGAAGGTGACGATGTCCGGCGTGGTGAGGCCGGTCGTCACCTGCTCGTCCGACGTGGTGACGCCGAGCGTTCCGATCGAAGCTGAAGGATGACCAGCCATCCGCCAAAGCTGCCGGCAAAGCTCGACGGTCGAGGTCTTGCCGTTGGTGCCGGTGACCGCGACCGCAATCTTCGGGAAAGGCGCGAAGAATCTTGCCGCAAGCGACGCGAAGTCGCGCCGCGGCTCCTCGGCCTCGATATGCACCGCGCCTTCGACCCGTGCTAGCGGCCGCGCCACCACCGCCACCGCGCCGGCGCCGATCGCGTCCGCGATGAAGTTCTCGCCGTTGAAGCGGTCCCCGCGGAACGCGCCGAAGACGGTGCCGGGAGCGACCTTCCTGTGGTCGATCGCGAAGCCGGTCACAGGAGAATCGTCGCCGCTGCCGATCAGGGCGCCGAGCCGCATTACTGCTCCGCGGAGGCGACGAGTGGCAGAAGCTCGCTGGTGTCGATGTCGCGATCCGCATCGGGGATGATGCCGAGCAGCGGCCCCGTCCGCGCGATCACGCGGGAGACGACCGGGGCGGCGGTCCAGGCGGCGGTGGTGAGGAAGTGGGTCTCCTCGGTCCCCTGCGGCGCGTCCATCATGACGACCACCACATAGCGCGGTTCGTCCATCGGGAAAGCCGCCGCGAAGGTCGAGACGTTGACCCGCCGAGAATAGCCACCGCCGGCCGCGACCTTCTCGGCGGTTCCGGTCTTGCCGCCGACGCGGAAGCCCGCCGCTTCGCCGCGGCGGCCGGTGCCGTGGGTGACGATCATCCGGAGGAACTGGCGCATGCGCAGGCTGGTCTGCTCGGAATAGATGCGGCGGCCCTGCGGCGCCCGCCCGTCCTCGATCCTGAGCAAGGTCGCCGGCCGCCAGAAGCCGCCATTGACGAGGGCGGCATAAGCCGACGCGAGATGAAGGGGAGTGATGGCGACGCCGTGGCCGAAACCGCTGGTCAGCACGCGGGCGCGGCCCCAGTCGCTGGGCCACAGCGGCCGGGCGCGCTCGTTCAGCTCGATATGGGCGGTCTCATCGAAACCGACGTCGCGGAAGGCCTGCTGCATCCGCTCGGCGCCCATCGCATCGGCGACCCGCGCGGTCGCGATGTTCGAGGAGTGGATGAGGAGCTCGGGGACGGTGATGGCGCGGCCCAGCGGGTGATCGTCGCTGATCCGGAAACGGCCGATCGGGACCGGCGCGGACGCGTCCCAGCGCTGTGCGGGCGACGTGACCACGCCCGCCTCCATCGCCGCGGCGATGGTGATCGGCTTGAACACCGAGCCGAGTTCGTAAACGCCCATCGTCGCCCGGTTGTAGAGCGCATTGGCGTCGGCGCGGCCGGCCGAATTGGGGTTGAAGGTCGGCGCCGAGGCCATGGCGACGACCTCGCCGGTGCGCACGTCCAGCACGATGCCGGTGCCGCCCTCGGCCTGCTGGGCGGTGACGGCGGCGGCGAGCTCGGCCTCCATCGCCGCCTGGACGCGGGTGTCGATCGACAGGCGGGCGGGCTCGCCGCGGTGCGCCGGGTCCATCAGCCTCGCCTCGAGCACCCGTTCCATGCCGGCGACGCCGTGGCCCTCGAGGTCGGTCCAGCCGAGCACGTGGCCGGCGAGCGCGGTCTGCGGATAGAGCCGTTCGGGCTCGCGGCTGAACACGATCGCCGGCTCGCCGATCGCGTTCGCCGCCTCGACCAGCTCGGGAAGCGCGCGGCGGCGCAAATAGATGAAATTGCGATTCGAAGCGAGCATGGCGCGATATTGCGCCTCGCTGCGCTCAGGCATCAAAGCGGCGAGCCGGGCCGCGACCTCGCCATGATCGCCGATCGCGTCGCCCGGGCGGATGCCGATGGTCCAGGCGTCGATGGTGCGGGCGAGCGGCACCCCGTTGCGGTCGAGGATGTCGGCGCGCGGCGGGATCAGGGGATTGACCGCCGAGGCGCTGGCGGCGCGGTCCGCGAACAGCTGCAGGAAGACCAGGCGCCCGACGATCAAAGCGGTGACGCCGGCGAAGATCAGCAGCATCATCATCAGCCGCTGATAGGTGAGCGCGAGCGCGTTCGGCTGCTCCTCGACGATGCGGAACGGCTCGGTGCGGGCGGCGAGCGTGGCCATCGTGCGGGCTCAGTCCTTGTCGGTGCTGGCGGCGCGGACGCGCGGCTCGGCACGCACGGCCGCAATCGGGCGCGCCGCCGGCGGGCGGGCGCGGCTCTCGGCGCGGGCGGTTTCGCCGATCTGCCGTGCGGTGCGCTCGTCGAGCAGAGCGGCGGTGCGCACCGGCGCGGCCGTCCGCGCCGCGGCGGGACGGGTTTCGGTACGGGCCGGTGTGGTGGTCCGCACGGGGGCGGGACGGGTTTCGGCGCGGGCCTGGGTGACGGGCGCGCGCGCCGGGACATTGGCCGAGGCCGCCGCGGGCGCCGTGGTAAGGCTCGCCTGGCGCACCACCGGTTGGGCCGGCGCGGCGGTGCTCTCCACGGCGGCGGTGCGGGCCTGCGGCTGCGGGGCCGCGGCCGGCGCGGTCTCGCCGGTCTCGGCCGAAGCCATGCGCAGCTGGGCGCGGTCGCCGAGCTCGCCGCTGGGCGTCTCGAGGCGGGCGAGGACGACCTCGTTGGCGACGAACTGGCCGGCGACCGGCGCCGACAAAGCGAGCACCTCGGCATTCCAGCTCTCGAGCTGGGAGAGCCGCCCGCGCGTGCCGAGCTCGGTCTGAAGATCGCGGATCTCCTGCTTGGTGCGCACGATCCGGGACTCGACGCCCGAGAGATCGGCCCGTTCGGCGGCGACCTGAAGCGACAGCATGTAGCAGCCGAGCGCAGCCGCGCCGACGCTCGCGACCCATCCGACCGACCTGAAGCTCCTGGCGCTCATCGGGACGTCCCCTCTATCCATGACGATGCGGCGGTGCGGCGGGCGACACGAAGCGTCGCCGACCGGGCCCGCGGATTGGCTTTGATCTCGCTCTCGCCGGCGCGAACCGGCCTGGCGACCGCCTCGAAGCTCGGCGCCGGCCGCTCGGCGGTGCGGTCGGGAAGGTGGCGCGAGCCGGCCGGCACGTCGCCGCTGCGCTGCTTCAGGAACCTCTTCACCATCCGGTCTTCGAGGCTGTGGAAGGTGACGACGGCGAGCCGGCCGCCGGGCCGAAGCACCTGCTCGGCAGCCTCGAGCCCGCCTTCGAGCTCCTGCAGCTCCTCGTTCAGATGGATCCGGATCGCCTGGAAGGTGCGGGTCGCCGGGTCCTTCTTCATGCCTTGATGCCAGCCGACCGCCTTGCGCACGATCCCGGCGAGCTGGGCGGTGCGCTCGATCGGGCGGGCCGCGACGATCGCGCGGGCGATCCGGCGCGACTTGGGCTCTTCGCCGTAGCGGAAGAGGATGTCGGCGATCTCAGCCTCGTCGGCCTCGTTGAGGAACTCGGCGGCGGTGCGCCCTTCCTTCGACATGCGCATGTCGAGCGGTCCGTCTGTCTGGAACGAGAAGCCGCGGTCGGCCCGGTCGAGCTGCATCGAGGAAAGGCCGATGTCGAGCGCGACGCCGTCGACCTCGCTTACCCCGCGGGCGGCAAGCGCCTGACGCATCCGGGAGAAACGGTCCGGAACAAGCGTCAGGCGCCCCCCGCAAGCAGCGGCATATTCTTCGCCCTCGCGAATCGCGTCGGGGTCGCGATCGAAGGCGAAGACACGGGCCGCTCCTTTCTCGAGAATCTTCCTGGTGTAGCCGCCGGCGCCGAAGGTGCCGTCGACATGGGTCTCGCCCTCGGCGACGGCGAGGCCGGCTACGACCTCGTCGAGGAGGACCGGGACGTGGCCCGACATGGGGGGAGCGCCGTCGCCCTGATGCGCAACTGGGGCGGTCACGGGCGGAGCCCCTTCTCCTCGAGCCGATAGGCGGCGAGCTCCCGAAGGTCCTCGTCGCCATGCTCGAGCGCGATGAAGGGGTTCCAGATCTCGAACGTGCCGCCGACCCCGACGAACAGGGCCAGGTCTTCGATCCGGCCTTTGCGGCGCATCATCGGGGGCATGATGATGCGGCCGCTGGGGTCGTACGGCACGTCCTCGGTCAGGCCGAAAGTACGCCGGGCCCGACGGAAATGGGTGACGTCGCCGCTGCCGGTCTTGCCTTCCTCGTTGAGGCGGCGGCGTTCGTTCTCGATGTGGAGGTGGCGGGCATAGCCGCGGTCGTAGGCGGAGAGGCAGGGATCGACCTCGTGCGCGCCGACGACGATCGCCTTGGCGTCCGAGCGGCGCTCGACGATGCTGCGGATGAAGGCCGGGATCGACAGACGCCCCTTGGCATCCACCGCGTTGAGCGCGCTTCCGTTGAAGAGATGCTCCAACTCCACGGCCTGAAACCCCGCCTCCCCCTCACGCACGCAGCTCTTCCCGTTCGCGAAGCGCACCTACTCGCGCCCGCGTGACCGTTCGGCTCAGCCGGGAATTGCCCCTAATTTCGAAGGCGTGTGAATAACAGGGACGGCATGCCTTGAAAAGGGATTTCATGCCTTTTCATGGGAAAATATGGTCTTCCGAGGGAAAGCTCGGGTTTTCTATGGGCTTTCGAAGTCGTTTGTTCTTGTGCTGTTCACGGTGGACAGTGTTGTGGATAAGTTTGTTGAAGACCGCCGCCGAGCATAAAGCATCCCGAGTCCCGACGCGAGCGCGAATAGGATCGGAAGTGCGGCGAACCACGGCGCGCGGCGCCGAGTCGCCTCGACTGCATGCGTTCCCGGGATCGTGAGCCAGGCCACCGGTCGGTCGGCACGGTCGCGGCGCAGGCCTGCGAGACCGTCGAGGAGATCCGCGACGATGAGCGGATTGTCGGCCGTCCTCAGATGGCGCTCGCCGCCGCGCGGCGATGCGGCGCCGGTCCACAGGCGGTCGGCGAGGAGATCGGCGTCGGCGAGCACGATCGCCTCACCCCGTCCGATTCGGCAGCGGGCGAGGTAGAAGCGGTGCGAGCGGCAATTGCGTCCGTCCGCCTGGAACGTTCCCGGCGCCTGCAGGACGAGGCGCCGCCGGCTTTGGCCGATTTCGACCTCGAGCAAATCGGCGCGCTCGAACGGCTCGAGGCTCAGCCCCCAATAAGCGAGCAAGGGGCCGAGCAGCCCGGTCGCGGGCGGACGCAGGACATGGCCCGGCGGCCAGTTGCGCGCCCACACCAGCTGCGGATCGGTGAGGATCAGCGCCTTGCCGCCGTCGCGCACCCAATCGTCGAGCGCGACCAGCTCCTCGGGCGCGAGCAGGCGCGGCTGGGCGACCAGCATCAGCCGCGCTCCGGCGAGCGAAGCGGGCTCGATCGCGTCGATCGGGCGCAGGTCGAACTCGCGCTCGAGCAGGCGGTATGTTTCAGTCGGACGGCTGGCCGGATCGAAGGCGCCGCCTTCCCCCCAGGCGAGCGGCAGCGCCGACATGAGCAGCAGCTTTGGCTTCGGCCCCGCCTGCTCGCGCGGAGCGGTCGGGCCGAGGACCAGCGCCTCGTAAGGCCGGGCGGCGCCCAGGCCCATCGCACCCGCCAGCGCCGCCGTCGCCAGCAACGTCCCCGCCAGCGGCCGCCAACGCCGCGCCGCCTGGATGGCGAGGTCGGCGACCAGGACGACGGCGACTCCGCCCGCGATCCCGCGCAGCCCTTCGCACCAGGGGACCGGCACGCCGAGCGCGGCGAGCAGGATCGTCTCGGACGCGGCGGCGAGCAGCAACGCGAGTGCGTAGAAGCCGACGCGGCTGCGCAGCGGCCATGCCGCCGCCAGCACGGCTGCGGCGATCAGCAGCCAGGGCCGGAAGGCGAGGAACAGGACGAACTCGCCGCGCCCCCTCTCGAAAAAGCCGCCGGGGAGCAGCCCGCAACCGAGCTCGACGCCGGCGAACAAAGCGGCGCCGATCAGCGGCGCCGCCGCGGCGCTAGCGCGTCGGCGCGGGAGCAATCGGCTCGCCGGCGGCAGCATTGCTGTTGTTGGTCTCGGCATTGCCCGGTGCGACGCCGAGCTCGGCGAGCGGCTCCTGCGGCTCGGCGTCGGCGCCGTTGCCGGCGGGCGCGGACGGCTGCTCGACGAGATTGGCGGTGAGCGGCGCCTCCCCGCTCGGCCTGACGAGGGCCGTTGCGAGCATGACCAGGAGGAAAACGAAGGCCAGGCCCGTCAGGCCGATGCGTACGCGCTGCATGCGCTCTTTCTCTCCGCCCCCGCGTGAAAGAGGGCCGGACGCTAGCCAAAAGGATCGGGCTTGTCGAACCTGCGGTTTCTACGCTCGGCGCATATTGCCGAAAACCGCTTGACGCGCGCCGCTGCGCGCGAAACAAAGTCGGCATGACACGTAACCTTATATCATGCGCCGCGATCGCGGCTGCCCTCGCCCTCTCCGCCTGCGGCGAGCCGGAAACGGTCGGCCCGGCCGACAACGACCCGCAGAAGGAGGCGCTCGCCAAGGCCACGCCGAAGCAGCTGCCGCCGTCGATCCAGGTCAGCCGCGTCTATCGCTGCCACGACAACAGCCTGGTCTATGTCGACTTCTACACCAACCAGACCGCGCAGGTCCGGACCAGCGAGGGCGGCACGCCGACGATGCTGACCACGCCGGACGGTACCTCGCCCTATGTCGCCGAGGGCTTCTCGGTCGGCGCCAATGCGGCACGGACGAGCATCACGGTCCCTGGCCGCGGCTCGCAGACCTGCAACGCCCGTACCTGAGCGCGCACGAGTACGGCTCTAGTCCGCTATCCTGCCCCCCGCTAAGGGGCAAGCGATGAGCGAGATCAGAGCGGAAACGGTTGCCGGGCACGGGCTGTCGCCTGATGAATATGAGCGCGTGCTCCATGCGCTCGGCCGCGAGCCGAACCTGACCGAGCTCGGCATCTTCTCGGTGATGTGGTCCGAGCATTGCTCCTACAAATCGTCGCGCATTCATCTGAAGAAGCTGCCGACCACCGCCCCC
>DASQKE010000132.1:0-31851 GCA_035630675.1 Allosphingosinicella sp. | reverse complement strand
CGTCATCCCGGCGAAGGCCGGGATCTCAGGACGAGAGATCTCCTGCGTCAGGGCGAGTGCCCTACACAAAGGCCGGCATGCATTCTCGCTGAGATCCCGGCCTTCGGGACCCAATCAAAGTACTACTTTGATTGGGTCCCTCCCGGGATGACGGCCTGTTCCCTCAGCTCTCGCCGCCGATCTTGCCGAAGCGGGCTTCGAAGCCGTCGGTGTCGCCGCGGGCGAGGAACTGGGCCTGCTCGACGAGGCGGTCGCGGGCGACTCGGCCGCTGAACGGCCCGAGGCGGCCGTCGAGCATCGCGACCTCGGTCTCGCCCATGCCGGCGAGCTGGGCGTAGCCGGTGATGCCGAGCTCGCCGAGCCGCGCGGCAAGCTTGGGCCCGACCCCTTTCAGCAGCTGGAGATTGTCGCGTGCGCCGTCGGGCATGTGGCAGTCGACGCTGAGCACGTCGCCGACGACGTCGGTGGTGGCGGTCGAGATTTCGTCGGCGAGGCCGGCATGGGCCGACGGCGGCACCGGCGGGGCGCTGCGCAGATAGGGCCGCTCGTTGCCGGAGCGCTCGGTCAGGATCGGGGCGCGGTCCCGCCTGCGCCGCGAGCCGCGCCAGACCAGCCAGAAGGCGATCAAGGCGGCCAGCGCCGCGACGAGGATGACGATGAGACTCGTGTCGGTGCTGTCGATCATGGGTGCTTCGGTCCTGAAGGGGGGCGGCGGAACGTCCAGCGCGCGGTGGCGATGCCGATCAGAAAAGCCGCCGCCATCGGCAGCAGGTTCGCGGTGATGAGCGTCGTCATGGCCGGAACGCCTCGTCCCCGAGGAAGCTCTCGCGCTTCTTGCGCCCGAACAGGAGCCAGCCGACGGCGAGGCCGACCAGCCAGGCGGCGGCGCAGAGCAAAAGGGTTTCGGCCAGAAGCGGCATCAGCGTCCCTCCTCATCGTCCCAGCGGATCCCGGCGATCCCGGGAATGGTGGCGATGCGGTCGTTGATGCCGGGATAGGAGCCCATTCCCTCCCGCTGGAACTCGTCCGCGGTCCCAGAAAGGATTGCGACGCGCGCCAGCGGCTCGCGTTGCATGCGCACCGAGACGCCCGGCAGCTCGGCGAAGCGCAGCCGCATCTGCGCCCGCTGCTCGAGCGCCTGGATGAAGCGCGTCCCGCCGCCATAGGGGCCGTGATACAGCCAGCCGGCGAGCAAGGCGGCGGCGAGGCCGATCGGCAATCTGATCCAGCGGGGCATCGTTTCTCCCTGTTCGCGGGCCAGTCTAGCGGCGATGCGGCGCGAGGTCAGCCCCGCGCGATCTCGCGCCAGCCGATGTCGCGGCGGCAGAAGCCGGAGGGGAAGTCGATCCGGTCCGCCGCCGCATAGGCCGCGCGTTGCGCCTCGGCCACGGTCGCACCCGTGGCGGTGACCGAGAGGACCCGGCCGCCGGCCGCGACCAGTGCGCCGTCCTCCAGCGCGGTCCCGGCGTGGAAGACCTTCGCGCCGACTCGGTCGAGGCCGCCGATCGCGCCGCCGGCCTCGGGCGTGCCGGGATAGCCCTTGGCCGCGAGCACGACGGCGAGCGCGGCCCCATCGCCGAAGCGCGGCCGCTCCGCTTCGGCCAGCCGCCCTTCCGCCGCGGCCAGCATCAAGGCGAGGAGGTCGCTTTCGAGGCGAATCATCAGCACCTGGCATTCGGGGTCGCCGAAGCGGACGTTGTACTCGATCAGCTTCGGTCCCTCGGCGGTGAGCATCAGGCCGGCATAGAGGATGCCGCTGCAGGGCGTCCCCTGCCGCGCCATCGCGCGGACGGTCGGCCGAACGATCTCCTCCATCGTCCTTTCTTCGATCGCGGGCGTGAAGATCGAGGCCGGGCTGTAGGCGCCCATACCGCCCGTATTGGGGCCGGTGTCGCCTTCTCCGACGCGCTTATGGTCCTGGGCTGAGCCGAACGGGAGTATCGTCTCCCCGTCGGTGAGGACGAAGAAGCTCGCTTCCTCGCCTTCGAGGAATTCCTCGATGACGACCCCGCTTCCGTGGCCGGCGAAAATCGCTTCGAGCGCGTCCAGGGCCTCCGCTTCGTCCGCGGCGATCGCCACGCCCTTGCCGGCGGCGAGGCCGTCCGCCTTGATCACGACCGGGAAACCGAAATCGCCGAGCGCCGCTTCGGCCGCGAGCCGGTCGGACGCGCGGGCATAGCGGGCTGTCGGGATGTTCTCGCGGGCGCACAGATCCTTGGTGAAGCCCTTGGATCCCTCGAGCCGGGCAGGGGCCTTGTTCGGGCCGAAGACGCGAAAGCCCATCGTGCGCAGATTGTCGGCCAGGCCGTCGACCAAGGGCGCCTCGGGCCCGATCACGACGAGGCCGATCGTGTGGCGGATGCAGAAATCGGCGACGGCGCGGTGATCGGCGGGGTCGACGGGCACCAGCTCGGCATGCTCGGCGATGCCGGGATTTCCGGGGGCGGCGAACAGCTTGCCCAGCATCGGCGATTGCGCCAGCTTCCAGGCGAGCGCATGTTCGCGCGCGCCGGAGCCGATGAGCAGTACATTCATGACCGATTTCCCGAAGGCGGACGACGAGGCCGGGCTGTTAGCAACCGAAATGCCGGGCGACAACGCGCCGGCCATGTCGGTCAGCGAGCTGTCGGGGGCGCTGAAGCGCACCGTCGAGGACGCGTTCGGCCATGTCCGCGTGCGGGGCGAGATTTCCGGTTTCAAGCGGCATGGCTCGGGGCATTGCTATCTGACGCTCAAGGACGAGAGCGCCTGCATCGACGCCGTGATCTGGCGGGCCAATGCCGGCGCGCTGCGGTTCCAGCCCGAGGACGGCGCCGAAGTGATCGCGACCGGGCGGCTCACCACTTTTCCCGGCCGCTCCAAATATCAGGTGGTGATCGAGCGGCTCGAGCTCGCCGGTCAGGGCGCCTTGATGGCATTGCTCGACAAGAGGCGGCGCGCGCTGGCGGCCGAGGGGCTGTTCGACGCGGAGCGCAAGCAAAAGCTGCCGTTCGGCCCGAAGACGATCGGCGTCGTCACCTCCCCGACCGGCGCCGTCATCCGCGAGATCCTCCACCGTCTCGCCGACCGCTGCCCGTGTCACGTCATCGTCTGGCCGGTGGCGGTCCAGGGCGAGGGCGCGGCGGCGCAGATCGCGGCGGCGGTGAGCGGCTTCGACGCGCTGGCGCCCGGCGGCCCCGTGGAGCGGCCGGAGCTGGTGATCGTGGCCCGGGGCGGCGGCTCGATCGAGGATCTCTGGGCGTTCAACGAGGAGGAGGTGGTCCGCGCGGTCGCCGCCTGTTCGATCCCGATCATCTCGGCGGTGGGGCACGAGACCGATACGTCGCTATGCGATTTCGCGGCCGACGTGCGCGCGCCGACGCCGACCGCGGCGGCGGAGCTGGCGGTGCCGGTGCGCCGCGACCTGCTCGGCCAGCTGCGCGAGATCGGCCACCGCGTCGAGCGCTGCGCGGCGCGGACGCTCGAGCGGGCCGGGGAGCAGTATCGCTCCGCCGTCCAGCGCTGGCCGGAGCGCGACCGGCTGCTCGAGCCGCAGCGCCAGAAGCTCGACGAGCTGGCCGACCGGCTGCCGCGCGCGCTCGGCGGCCGGCTCGACCGGGCGCGCGGCGAGCTCGGCCACGCCGCCGGCGCACTCCGCCCCGGTTTGCTTGTCGCCGCCCATCGGCGCGCCTCGGAGCGGCTCCAGGCCCTGTGGCGGGTCGCCGAGCTCGCCCATCCGAACCGGCCGCTGGCGCGGGGCTATGCGCGGGTCGAGGATCGCGACGGCCGGACCCTGACCTCGGCCGCAGCGGCGCGGGAGGCGCGGCTGCTCAAGCTCGTGTTCAGCGACGATGCCGTCGAAGCGAGCGTCGGCGATGCGCCGCCGCGCCCGCGCCGTCCGGGGCTGACCAAGGTCGGCCCGGACCAGCCCAGGCTGTTCTGAAGGAAGACAAGACGATGCTGATGTCCAGGGGCCGCCCGGCCAAGCTCCATTACCTTCCCGGCTCGTTCCGCGTGCTGGTCAATGGCGATCACGTCACCTGCGCCGTCACCGGCCGGGAGATCGCGCTCGACCGGCTGCGCTACTGGAGCGTCGAGCGCCAGGAGCCCTATGCCTCGGTCGAAGCGGCGATGAAGGCGGAGGGCAAGGAATGAGGCCGGCGCTCGCGGCGTTTGCAACGATGTTCACGCCCGCCCCCCTCCCCGCCCACCCAGCCATCCAGATCGAGGGCGAAGCGGTGCAAGGCGGGCTCGTGCGCGGCAGGGTGCCGGCGGGGACGACCGCTCTGTCGCTGGCGGGCATGCCGGTGTCGGTCGCCGCCGACGGCCGCTTCGTCCTGGGCTTCGATCGCGACCATCCTGCCGATGCCCGCCTGGCCGCCCGCCTCGCGGACGGGAGCTGGATCGAGCGCAGGATCGCGATCGCGCCCCGGTCGTGGCGCATCGAGCGTATCGATGTCGCGCGGCGGTCGCCGGGCCTGCCCGATGAGGCTTATCGCCTGCGGCGCGAGGCGGAGCTGGCGCGGATCGGCGCCGCGCGCACTTCGCGCTCGGCTGTCGAGGGATGGCGGCAGACCTTGCTGTGGCCGGCGCACGGCCGGATCAGCGGCCGGTTCGGATCGCAGCGTATCTACCACGGCGTGGCGGCCGCCTATCACTCGGGCGTGGACCTCGCCGCCGGAGCCGGGGCCCCGGTGGTGGCGCCGGCCGACGGGATCGTGGTGCTGGCGGGGCCGCCCGCCTTCAGCCTCGAAGGCAATCTCGTCATCATCGACCACGGCTTCGGCCTCAACAGCGCCTTCCTGCACCTTGCCTCGAGCCGGGTCTCGGTCGGGCAGGCGGTGCGGCGCGGTCAGCTCGTCGGCACGGTCGGCGCCACCGGCCGCGCCACCGGGCCCCACCTCCACTGGAGCCTGATGTGGAACGGCGCGCGCCTCGATCCGGAGCTCGCTGCCGGCGCCGCTGGAGGCGCGGCCGAGTGAGCGGCACGCCCATGGCATTCCTCAATCGCGCTCGCGAGCAGAGCGCGGCGGGTCACGACGAGGCGGCGCTCGCCAGCCTCAACGAGGCGCTGGCGCGGCAGGCCTATTTCCTCCCGGCCTTGCTCGCCAAGGGCGCGGTGCTGGCGAAGCTCGGCCGCGACGAGGAGGGATTGGCGCTCTACCGCGCCTTCCTTCCGAGCCTTCCGGATGACAGCGGCTTTCCGGAGCCGATCCGCGCGCAGATCGCCGAAGCGCGCGCTTGGGTCGCGGCCGATTCCGAACGACGGGGCGAGGCCTATGCGCGCGCGCTCGCCGAGGTCGCCGCGGCCTTTCCCGGCGCGGACCTGCGCCGGGCCGAGGCCTTCGCCGCCCAGCGCGCCGGGCTTCGCAAGATCTATGTGCAGCAGCCGACGGGCGCCCATTTTCCGTTCCTGCCGGCGATCGAATATCTCGATCGCGCGCACTTCCCCTGGCTGGAGGCGCTGGAGCGCGAGACCGAAGCCATCCGCGAAGAGCTGCTCTCGCTGTGGGAGGAAGAGGACCCGAACTTCCGCCCCTATGTCGAATACGACCCGACCATGCCGACCAACCAGTGGGCCGAGCTCAACCACAGTCCGCGCTGGAGCGCGTGGTTCCTGTGGGAGGACGGCGTGAAGAACGTTGTTAATTGCGCGCGCTGCCCGGCGACCGCGGCCGCGGCGGGGAGGGTGCCGCTGCTCGATATCCCGGGCAAGGGGCCGACCGTGATGTTCTCGGTGCTGCAGCCCAACACGCGGATCCCGCCGCATACCGGCTCGACCAATGCGCGCATCACCGTGCATTTGCCGCTGGTGGTGCCGGACGGCTGCCGCTTTCGCGTCGGGGCGGAGACCCGCCAGTGGCGCGAAGGCGAGGCCTGGGCGTTCGACGACACGATCGAGCACGAGGCCTGGAACGACAGCCCGCACCCGCGCGCCATCCTGATCCTCGACGTCTGGAACCCGCTGCTCAGCGAGGCCGAGCGCGAGGCGGTGCGCCGGATCGGCTAGTTGATGCGCCGCATCCGGATCGCGGTCTGGTTGTTCACATTGACGAAATAGGAGCCGAGCGAGGCGCGGCGGATGCGGATTGGCTGGCCCTGGCGCGGCGGGAAATTGAGGCCGCGGCTGTCGATCTCGAGCCAGCGCGCGCCGTCCTCTATGGTGATGATCCACTTGCCGTTGGCGTTCTGCGTGGCCGAGCGGACGGTGCTTTCGAGCCGCGAGGCTTCCTCGTCGTCCTCATTGTCGTCGCCGAAGATGCCGAGATTGGGCATCGACATTCCGAACAGCGAGCGCCGGGTGCGGCGAACCTGCTGGCGGTCCATCGCGACCAGCTCGCCGCTCGACTGGGCCGCGTCCATCGTCGCGACCTCGCGGTCGAAGCAGGCGAGCCGCTCCTCGGCCGAGGCGATGGTGCGGCACTGAACGACCCGGCTCAGCACCTCGGGCCGCTCCTGGGCGGGGCGCTGGCGCTGCGCCGAGGTGGGCGCCGCGAGGCAGACGAAGGCGGCGGCGGCGATCGCGACGCGAAGAGGGATGAAGCGTTTTTCCATGCCTAATCCTAGGCCGGGAAGTGGCGGCGATGCAAGCGGCCCCCGGGGCGCGCGCCTGCGGACCGGCCCACACCATTGTGACCTTTTTGCTACAGGCCGTGACCAACTCGCGCCGGGATTCCCGCCGCCATTGCGTTGTTCCAAGCTGCTGGCTTACACGGGACGATGAAAGCGGCTCTCCAGCCGTTTTTGCCGTTCGTTGCGCACGACCTCAAAGGAGGCGGCATCGGCGGGAAAAGAAATTCCGGCGGCCCTCACCGCCCGTTTGCTAGGGGACTAAAAATGCAGACCACTCTTCGTCAGCGCCTCATGGCGTCGACCCTGATCTTCGGCGCAGCCGCCTTTACGACCCCGGCATGGGCCCAGCCCGTCGACGAGGACACGCAGGAGAATGCCGCGAGCAGCGAGCAGGATGCGACCGTCGGCGAAGACGACAATCCGATCACGGTCACCGGCTCGCGTATCGCGCGCCGCGATCTGACCTCGACCAGCCCGCTGGCCGTGGTTCAGGACGAAGAGTTCACGCTTTCGGGCGCGGTCAACGTCGAGCAGGTGCTCAACACTCTGCCGCAGGTCATTCCGGGCACGACCTCCTTCTCGAACAATCCGGGCGGCGGCGTCGCGACGCTGAACCTTCGCGGCCTCGGCACGCAGCGCAACCTCGTGCTGGTCAACGGCCGCCGCTACATCTTCTTCGATCCCAACCAGATCGTCGATTTGAACACGATCCCGCAGTTCCTGCTCGACAGCGTCGACGTCGTCACCGGCGGCGCCTCGGCGGTCTACGGATCGGACGCGCTCACCGGCGTCGTCAACTTCCGCCTCCGCACCGACCTCGAGGGCATCGTCGCCGGCGCGCAGTACAACATCACCGAGGAAGGCGACGGGCGTCGCTACAACGCCTATGTCGCGCTCGGCAGCCAGCTGGCCGACGGCCGCGGCCATGTCGCCGTCTTCGGCGAATATTATAATCGCGGTTCGATCTTCCAGGGCGATCGTGCCTTCTCGCGCTCGACCTTGGCGGACAACTTCGCCGGCGGCCTCGTCCCCGGCGGTTCGGCGGGCGTTCCCGAGGGCCGCTTCGTCGCCGCCGCCACCATTACCCTTGCGGCGCGCGACATGAACGGCGACGGCGACACGACCGATCCGGGGGAGGCCGCGGTCACCCCGAACATCGCCAGCGGCACGAACTTCGTGGGCGGCGGCGCGTTCTTCTTCGCGCCCGGCCAGCAGCGGGCGTTCGCGGGCAGCGCGTCTCCCGACGGGTACAATTTCGCTCCTTCCAACTATCTGATGGTTCCGCAGGAGCGCTGGACCCTTGGCGGCTATGGCGAGTTCGAAATCGCCCGCAACATCAACGCCTATGGCGAAGTCACCTTCATCAACAACCGCGTCCAGAACGAGCTGGCTGCGACCCCGGTCACGCAGAACGTCGACTTCAACATCGTCACGGCCTGTACCCTGGTGAATGCGGCGACCTGCGCCAACCTCCAGCAGATCGGCGCGAACCAGCAGGCGGCGATCGCTTTGGCGGCGGCACGCGGCAATCCGAATCCGTTCGGTTCGTTCCTTGCCGGCACCACCACCTTCGGTGCGCTGCAGCCCGGCTTCGTGCGTTTGCAGGCCAACACCCGCACGACGCAGATCTCGAACCGGAATTCGGCCGACGACCGCAATGCCTTCCGGGCGTTGGTGGGCGTGCGCGGCAACCTGACCGAGAACCTCACCTACGACGCGTTCTACATGTTCGCCCGCACCCGCAATTCGAACATCCAGGAGGGCAACGTCTCGCGTACGTCCTTCGTGAACAATGCGGCGAACGGCACCTGCAACTTCTTCGGCGCCAATCTGCTGAGCGACACCTGCATCACGAACATCTCGATCCTGGCGCAGAACACGGAAATCTCGCAGCTTCAGGTGGCGCAGGCCAGCGTCGCCGGCACGCTCTTCCAGTCGCCCTGGGCGACGGACGCGATCGGCTTCGCGGTCGGCGGCGAATTCCGCAGCATGAGCGCGGCCTTCATTCCTGACACGGCTCTGTCCTCCGGCGACGTGGTCGGCTTCAACGCCGGCCAGCCGACGGCGGGCGGCTACAACGTCGCCGAGGTGTTCGGCGAGGTTCGCATCCCGATCGTCTCGGACACGCCCGGCTTCCACCGGCTCGAGCTGAACGCGGCCGGGCGCTATTCCGACTACTCGCTCGAGGCGGTCGGCGGCGTCTACACCTATGCGGCCGGCGCCGAATGGGCTCCGGTTGCGGACATCACGTTCCGCGGCCAGTATCAACGTGCCGTCCGCGCGCCGAACGTCCAGGAGCTGTTCGGCGGCAACTCCGTCGGCTTCCCGCCGGCAACCGATCCCTGCGCGCTCGCGAGTGCGGCCACCAACGCCACGATCCGCGCGGTCTGCGTCGCGACCGGCGTGCCGAACGGCAGCGTCGGGCAGGCCTTCCTCCAGCCCAATCCGCAGATCCAGGGTGCCTTCGGCGGCAATCCCGACCTTCAGGAGGAGGTCGCCGACACCTGGACGGCAGGCGTCGTGGTTCGGCCGCGCTTCATCCCGCGGCTCAACATCGCCGTCGATTATTACGACATCGAGATCGACAATGCGATCGCGACGGCCGGCGGCGGCGTGAACAACATCCTGAGCCTCTGCTACAATACGATTCAGGATGCGAGCAGCGCCATCTGCCAGCTCATCAACCGCGACGCCCAGGGCATCATCTCCGGCCCGCCGTTCGTGGTGTCGGCGAACAATGCGAACCTGTCGTCGCTGACGACCGAAGGCATCGACTTCCAGGTCGATTATACCCAGCCGCTCGGCTTCAGCATGACCGGTTCCGGCGAATCACGCCTGAACTTCTTCTTCCTCGGAACCTATTCCTGGGAGAACAACTTCACGCCGCTGGTCGATCTTCCGGATGACGTCGTCGAGTGCGCCGGCCGGTTCGGCCTCAACTGCGGCAACCCGACGCCGCGTTGGAAGTGGTCGAGCCGCCTGTCTCTGATCGACGGCCCGGTGACGGCCAGCTTCCGCTGGCGCCACCTCAATGCCACCACCGACGATGACGATTCGACCGACTTCTTCGTCGAGCGGATCGGCGCCTACAATCTGTTCGATCTGGCCTTCTCGGTGAACGCCGGGGATCACCTGACGATCAACATGGGCGTCAACAACCTGTTCGATAAGGACCCGCCGATCATGGGTACCAACGCCGAGCAGGCCAACACCTATCCGGGCACGTTCGACGTGATCGGCCGCGACTTCTTCATCTCGGCCAACCTGCGCTTCTAAGCGGCGCCGGACGCACCAAAATCGGGGGCGGCAGAGCGATCTGCCGCCCTCTTTTTTGCGTGTGTGGCCTTCGCCGCCGCAGGCGCGGCCGCTATAGGCAGGCGCATGACGACCGCCCCGTACCGCCTGAACCCGGCGCTCGACGTTCCCGCGATCGAGCGGGAGTTCCGTCGCAGCGGCCGCGTCCATGTCGAAGAGTTTCTCGATCCCGGGTGCGCGGAGCGGCTCCTGGCCTTCCTGAAGGCGAGCCGCGACTGGCTCCTGATCCTCAATCAGGACGACAAGGTGTTCGAGCTCGACCGGGACGCCCGGGATGCGCTGTCGGACGAGGCGAGGCGCGATCTCGACACCGCGGTGCACGCGACGGCGCGTTACGGCTTTCAATATATGTTCGAAACAGTCCGCGTCCCGGATGAAGAATCGCTCCGACGCGAGCGGGCGGACGCCCTGAACGGTTTCGCCAGCTTCCTGTCATCGGAGGAGGCCGTCGGCTTCTTTCGGCGGGTCACCGGCCGCGCGGCGATCGCGTTCGCCGACGCCCAGGCGACCGCTTACGGGCCGGGCCATTTTCTCACCGCGCACGACGATCTCGTTCCGGGCAAGAATCGGGAGGCCGCCTACGTCTACGGCCTCAGCCCCGCCTGGAGCGCCGATTGGGGCGGGCTTCTGCTCTTCCACCGCGCCGACGGACATGTCGCGGAAGCCTATGTGCCCAGGTTCAACGCGCTCAACCTGTTCGCGGTGCCGCAACCGCACAGCGTCAGCCTGGTTGCGCCCTTCGCGGCGTCGCGGCGTTATTCGGTGACCGGCTGGCTGCGAAGCCGTGAGGAATGCTGAGCGCAGGCTGCGAGGTACGATGACCCAGATACCGCTCTTCGAATTGAACCCGGGCCTCGATCGCGTCGCCGCGGCGCGCCGCTTCGCCGAGGAGGGACGCGTGCAGCTGCGCGACTTCCTGACCTTGCCGGCCGCGCAGACGATCCACCGCGTCCTCTCCCGCGAGACGCCATGGGGCCTCGCCTGGCGCGCCGGAACGGACGGGCCGCACGGCCTGCGGCGGCAGCAGCTGGCCGCAATGCCCCCCGCCGAGCTCAATGGGATGAGCGCCAAGATCGCCGCCGCGATGCGCGCCAAGGACTATGCCTTCGTCTACGCCCAATATGCGATGCTCACCGCGGTGCAGGAGGAATGGCGCGAGCACGAGGCCCTCGATTTCCTGATGGAGCATATCAACGCCGAGCCGCTGCTTCAGCTTGTCCGCGAGGTCACCGCCATTCCCCAGCTGATCAAGGCCGACGCGCAGGCGACGCTCTACGCGCCCAACCATTTCCTCGCCGTCCACGACGACAGCCATGTCGCCGAAGGGTGGCAGATCGCTTACGTGATGAACTTCTGCGCCGAGGATTGGCGGCCCGATTGGGGCGGCTATCTGATGTTCTACGACGAGGACGGCGACGCGGTCGCCGGCTTCAGGCCGCGCTTCAACGCGCTCAACATGTTCCGCGTGCCGCAGAAGCACAATGTCACCTACGTCCCGCCCTTCGCCCCGGCGGCCCGCTTCGCGATCACCGGCTGGTTCCGCGACCGCTGAGCGGGCTCAGCCGCGCCCGGTGCCCGAGACGAGCCAGGCGAAGGCGCGTCCGGAAGATCCCTCCGCGACGATGCCGGGCGGCCCCACGTCGACGCGCGCATCCCGAAGCTCGGCGCAAATCGTGTCGATCCGCGCGGCATCGCACGCGGCCCGCTCCAGCGTTTCGATGCGGGCGATCTCGTTGCCGGCTTTTTGCTCGAGCGTGTCGAGCACCTCGAACGATTCCTCGACCGGCCTGCCCCGGCCCCGCTCCAGCGTCTCCAATATGGCCTGCAGGAACTCGGCGCCCACCGACTGACCGGGAAAGAGGCGCTGCACCTCCTGAGGGGCGGAGCGGAATGCGGCCGGCGTCGGGATCGGCGTGATCCTGCGCGCGGCGAGGAAGGTCCGCGCCCTGGCCATGGAGCCGCCGGGCGACAGCGCCCAGCGCAAAGCGTCGCGCCGCGGCAGATTGTGCGCGACGATCGGGCCGTCGCGGCGGTGGATGAGGAGCGCCAGCCTCCCGCCGGGGCGGAGCAGCCGGCCGACCTCCGCCGCGATCGCGGCGGTGTCGCCATATTCGTAGCCGAACTGGCTGATCACCGCATCGAAGGAGCAGGCTTCGAAGGGCAGCGCCTCCATCGGCACGCCGGCGCGCAACGCGATGCCGCGCGGCGGCGGCGGGAGGGCGGCGGACGAATCGACGCCGGTCAGACGCAAATCGGCCCTCGCCTCGCGCATCTTCTTCAGCGCGGCGCCGTCGCCGGTGGCGAGATCGAGCACCCGGGCGCCCTTGTCCAGCGTGCGCGCGAAGCCCTGCCAGGCCGCTCGCTGCGCCGCATCGATCTCCTTCAGGCCGTCCGGCACGCAGCTCGCGCCCCCCGACGCATTCGCCGCCCAGAAATCGGCCCAGGCCTTGCGATTGTCGGGAGCGGTCATCGGAGAGCCTTCATCGCGCCGCCACATCGAACGCGACGGTGAGCCGCTCGCCGCTCGCGAAGGGCCGCGTCCCGTGGAAGAGGTAGCTGGGGAACAAGGCCATGCGCCCCGGCGCTGGCTCGATCCGGTGGAGCGGCTCGACCGGCACGTCGAGGCCCCCGGGGGGGCCGCCGAGCTCGAGCCACCCTTCCATCGGCGCCCGCGGCTCGGGGACAACGAAATAGCAGGCCGACGAGAGCACGCCCTCCGGGTGGAAATGGGAGGTATGAAAGCCGCCGTCGGTCAGGCGGACCGACCAGCTGCCCTTGAGGAAAGGCCGCCTGTCGCGGTGGCGCAGCAACGGGTGCGCCGCGTCGACCGGAGGCAGAAGGTCCCAATAATCGCCGATCGCGCGCTCGATCGCCTGCTCGAGCGCGCCGATCTCGGGCTCGCCCCGCTCGAACAGGCGGCCGCGCGTCTGGGTGCCGCCGCGCAGCGACTGGCCGATCGGATGGGCGCGCGTCCGGTGAAGGCTGCGCAGCCGCGCGGCGGTGGCGGCGAGCGCGTCCGCGTCGAACGGAAGCGAGCAGGCTTCGACTAGGCCGGACTGGCCGAGCAGCCAGTCGCCGCGCGGGTCGCCGGCTAGGCGCCAGACGAGGCCGGTCAGCGCCCAGGTGCCCACGTCCCAGGGCTGCTCCTCGCGCGCGTGGTCGAGCAGCGAGGCGGCGCGGGGATAGTCCCCGGTGCGCAGGCGATGCCGCGCCTCGAGATTGCTGCGCCCGCTTGTGCCGTCGGGGAGGGTCGCGAACAGCCGGTCGGCGCGCTCGATCTGTCCGGCCTCCGACGCGCGGATCGCCTCCAGCAGCACCAGCGAAGGGTCGTCGCCGACGGCCAAGCGGGCGCGGGCGGCGGCGTCGGCGGCTTCCGCGCTGAGATCGGCTTCGGCGAGCGCGGATGCGAAAGCCAGCCACAGCGCGCGGTCGCCGGGCGGCGCCGCGAGCGCCGCTTCGAGGTCGCGGGTGAAGGCGCGGCCCTCGCCGGCCTCCCAGCGCATCCGCGCCAGCGCCTTCTGGCCACCCGCCCATGAGGGCCGGGCGCCGACCGCCGCGGCGAGCGTCGTCACGGCCCTGGGATCGCCCTCGGCCTCCATCGCCTCGGCCAGACCGAGCAGCAGCTCCGGGTCGCCGGGGCGCAAAGTCAGCGCGCGGCGATAGAGAGCCGGCGCCTCTTCCTCGCCGCGCTCCATCGCCACCCGGGCGCGGCCGGCGGCGGCGGTGGCGCGGTCCGGGTCGGCGGCGAGCGCCGCGTCATAGGCCTCGGCCGCCTCGGCGAGCCGGCCCAGCGCGACGAGGACGCTGCCGCGCGCGGAGAGGATCCTGGCGTCGCCCGGCCGCGCCCCAGCGACGCGATCGAGTTCGGCCAAAGCCTCGTCGAGGCGGCCGAGCTTCTGCAGCAGCAGCGCGCAATTATAGCGGGCGTCTTCGAAGGAAGGCGCGGCGGCGAGCGCGCGCTGGTAATGCGCCAGCGCGGCCTCGGCTTCGCCCGCTGCGGCGAGGAAATTGGCGAAATTGTTGAGCAGTTGCGGATCGCGCGGCGCGAGGCGCAGCGCCCCCTCGAACGCGGCCCGCGCCGCCGCCGCCGCGCCGCTTTTCGCCTCGACCATGGCGAGCAGGTGAAGGATGGCCGGGTGAGGCCCGGACACGCGTTGAACGCGGACCAGATCGGCCCGCGCCTCCTCGATACGGCCGGCGAGGAAGGCCTGCTCGGCGCGCGAGAACAGGGCATTGACGTCGAGCGGCTGCATCGCCCTCCTCGATGCCGCCTGCGCCGCTTCCTGTCTACAAGAGGTCACACGGCTGCGCGGGCCGGTCGGCGGGCGTCTCCGCCTGCGCAAGCCGCTCGTTTCACTTCGTCCAGCGTTCTTTACCGCCGTCGTTCCACCGCGCGGGCGCCGGGATCGCCGCGTCCCTGCAGCGGCAGGGAACGCGGCGCATCCATGTGGCGGCGGCCGATGGGGATCAAGCCACCTCGAAAAAGCAGACCGCGCGGTCGAGATACTTCCCGACATCGTTAAACGACAGCTGCTGCAATACTGCGTTCGCGAAATAGGCGGTCTTCTCGACGCCGTTCGGGATCTTTATCGCGAACGACTGGCTCGTTGACGCTCCCGGAGCCAGAGAGAAGCCGAACGGTGTGGGCTTTGCGTAGGTAGGAAATCGAGCGTCGAACGTCGTCATGAATTCATCGTTGCTGACGATCGCATTGCGATTGCCGATCGCGATCGCGACCACCAAATTTCCCCAGGCGAACGGATCGGGGTTATGGACGCCGACGCTGTAGTTGATCGTTCCACCCCACGGCGCAGGGCTGTTCCAGCCTGCCCCGGTGAAGAACGGGGAGTCCGCACGCCTCATCTTCTTCTCGAACTCCTCTTTCGAGATGCCGACAAATATATGTCCCCTTTGCTCATGATTCTTTCGTTCCCGGGCGATGTCCGCCTCGACCGTTTTCCAGGCCTTGGCCACATCCGCGGCTGAACGAGCCGCGGCTCCGCCGCTTTCCTTCTTGTCGGCCATGTCATTGCCCTCCAATCACGGACTTCAGAGGTGAGTACCATATGTCACCTTGAGCCCAACGACAAGACGTGGACGAACCGCATAAGAATTACTGTCTCGATTCTGCAAATTGACTCGCCTAGCGACCGGTCGTTTCTTCCGCAACACAATCCAGGCGGCGCCGTCGGTCGGCACCGCCGCGGGATCTGCGGTCAGGGGGCCTCCGGGCCGGACGAGGGCTCGCCGATATTGAGGACGAGCGCGCCCTCGCCCTCGTCGATCCGGATGGCGGCGCCGTCGGGCACCTCGCCGCGCAGGATCGCGTCGGCGAGCGGATCCTGGAGATATTTCTGCACCGCGCGCTTCAGCGGCCGAGCGCCGTAGACCGGATCGTAGCCGACGCGGCCGAGCCAGGCGCGGGCGCCCTCGGTCAAATCCAGCCGGACCTTGCGGTCGGCGAGCAGCTTGCCGACGCGCGCGACCTGGATGTCGACGATCGGGCCCATATGCTCGGCATAGAGGCGGTGGAAGAGGATGATCTCGTCGAGCCGGTTGAGGAATTCGGGCCGGAAATGGCCGCGCACCATCTCCATCACCTGCGGCTCGACATCCTCGACCTTCTGCCCTTCGCCGAGCCCGGTCAGGTACTGGCTGCCGAGGTTCGAGGTGAGGATGATGATCGTGTTGGTGAAATCGACCGTGCGGCCCTGGCCGTCGGTCAGGCGGCCGTCGTCGAGCACCTGGAGGAGGATGTTGAAGACGTCGCTATGCGCCTTCTCGACCTCGTCGAACAGGACGACCTGATAGGGCCGCCGCCGCACCGCCTCGGTGAGGACGCCGCCTTCCTCATAGCCGACATAGCCCGGCGGCGCGCCGATCAGCCGCGCGACCGAATGCTTTTCCATGAATTCGGACATGTCGATCCGGACCATCGCCGCGCTGTCGTCGAACAGGAATTCGGCGAGCGCCTTGGTGAGCTCGGTCTTGCCGACGCCGGTGGGGCCGAGGAACAGGAAGCTCCCCATCGGCCGGTTCGGGTCCTGCAGACCCGCGCGCGAGCGGCGGATCGCCTTGGCGACGGCATTGACCGCGTCGGCCTGGCCGATGACGCGGCGCCCGATCTCGGCTTCCATGTTAATGAGCTTGGTGCGCTCGCCCTCCAGCATCCGCTCCATCGGGATGCCGGTCCAGCGCGCGACGACGCCGGCTATGTCCTCGCCGGTCACCTCCTCGCGAAGCATCGCTGTGGCGCTCGCCGCCTCGACCTCGGCGAGCTGCTTCTCGAGCGCCGGGATGCGGCCATATTGGAGCTCGCCCGCCTTGGCGAGGTCGCCGGCGCGCTGCGCCTGCTCGAGCTCGAGGCGGGCCTTGTCGAGCTCCTCCTTGATCCTGGCCTCGCCGGCGAGCTTCTCCTTCTCCGCCTGCCATTTCTGGGTGAGACCGGCGGACTGCTGCTCGAGATTGGCGAGCTCCTCCTCGAGCGCCTTCAGCCGGTCCTGCGAGGCGCGATCCTTCTCCTTCTTCAGAGCCTCGCGCTCGATCTTGAGCTGGATGATCCGCCGGTCGAGATTCTCGATCTCCTCGGGCTTCGACTCCACCTCCATTCTGAGCCGCGAGGCGGCCTCGTCCATCAGGTCGATCGCCTTGTCGGGAAGGAAGCGGTCGGTGATGTAGCGGTGGCTGAGCGTCGCCGCCGCGACCAAAGATCCGTCGGTGATCCGGACGCCGTGGTGGAGCTCGTATTTCTCCTTGAGGCCGCGCAGGATCGAGATCGTGTCCTCGACCGTCGGCTCGCCGATGAAGACCGGCTGGAAGCGCCGCTGCAGCGCCGGGTCCTTCTCGACATGCTTCCTGTATTCGTCGAGCGTGGTCGCGCCGATGCAGTGCAATTCGCCCCGCGCCAGCGCCGGCTTGAGCAGGTTGGAGGCGTCCATCGCGCCTTCCGATTTGCCGGCGCCGATCAAAGTGTGCATCTCGTCGATGAACAGGATGATGTCGCCCTCGCCCTGGCGGACCTCGTCGAGCACGCCCTTCAGCCGCTCCTCGAACTCGCCGCGATATTTGGCGCCGGCGATGAGCGAGCCCATGTCGAGCCCCATCAGCCGCCGGTCCTTGAGGCTGTCCGGAACGTCGCCGTTGGCGATCCTAAGCGCCAGCCCCTCGGCGATCGCGGTCTTGCCGACGCCGGGCTCGCCGATCAGCACCGGATTGTTCTTGGTCCGGCGGGCGAGGATCTGGACGGTGCGGCGGATCTCCTCGTCGCGGCCGATCACCGGATCGAGCTTGCCCTCGCGCGCCGCCTCGGTGAGGTCGCGCGCGAACTTCTTGAGCGCGTCGTAACGGTCCTCGGCCGACTGGGTGTCGGCGGTGCGCCCGCCGCGCAGCTCGTTGATCGCGGCATTGAGCGCCTCGGGCTTGACCCCGGCGTCGGTCAGCGCCTTGCCGGCGTCGGTCTTCGACATGGTCAGCGCGAGCAGGATGCGCTCGACCGCGACGTAGCTGTCGCCGGCCTTCTGCGCGATCTGCTCGGCGGAATCGAGCAACCGGATCGTGTCGCCGTTGAGGCTCGGCGCCCCGCTGGCGCCGCCGCCGGAGACGACCGGCACCTTGGCGAGGACCTCATCCGTCTCGCGCCGCGCCGCCTCCGCGCTGCCCCCGGCCCGCGCGATCAGCCCGGCTGCCATCCCCTGCTCATCCTCGAGCAGGGCCTTCAGCAGGTGGACAGGCGCGATCTGCTGATGATTCATCCGCGAGGCAACCGTCTGCGCCGATTGCAGGAAGCCGCGCGCGCGGTCGGTGAATTTTTCGAGGTTCATGGCCGACCCCTGTTGCCTTGCGGCTATGTAGTGTCGGATTGCCACAACCCAAGTGGCATCGTGCTACGCGCGGGCAGCGGGCGCCATTTGGAACGCTGGACCCGCGCCACGCCGACGGTCGGGGACGGCGGACCCATGCGCCTTTCCCAGATTACGGCGCTTCCCTCTTTGTATGAATTTCAAGGTCATCACCTTGCCGGAGCGCCAGCTTGGCCCCCTTCACGAGCGGCAGCACGCCATCCAGATGACCTTGGCCCAACCCAGCTAGCAGCGGCGCACGCGTGCCGTTTATCCGCTCGGCCATCTCCCTGTCGCGTCTCTGCAGCAAGGCGACCGCCGTCTTCGGGTGAAATGCGTCGGAACGGGCGGCCACCTGCTTGACCAACTTCGCCTCGTCGCTACCGTCCTTGATCCCAATGATTTTGGTCAGATCTTCGATCATCTTCCTAGTAACCGTGCCATACTCTTCCCACGGCACATACAATTCAGAAGCGTGGGCCGCAATGACGCCAATATCTCCAAGTTGCATCATCGCCCGCATGTCAAGAACGTGATTTTTCAGCTTTTCCATCGCTGGAGAATAGGTGTAAAGAAGCGCTTTGGCAAAACTGAATATATGGCGATCAGAATTGGAAAGCTTACGACCACTTGCTAGTACATCCATGTAAAAATATAGATACTGCACTGCCGTTCGTCTCTCACTTATTATCATTGCGTTGATGTATTTCATAATTAGCTGAAGGCCGTCCGCCAATGTATGTTTTTTTGCCGGCCACCCAAAAACAATACGACCGGCTAGGAGGTCAACCAATAGACCAGATCCCATTTTTCCTTGAATGATATTAAGAGCATTATTGATAACTAGACAGTATTGCAACGAAACGGTATGCGTATTCTCCAGAGGTATTTTTTCATCGACGGCCGACTCGTCCCGCTTCGGCTCTGCCCCTGGAATATACGAAAGCCCCTCTTCTATTTTGGACACATGCCATTTCGATGTCATCGTCCCCCATGCTGAGATGTTGTGAAGCTCTCCGAGCAAATACTTCCTCCATCCGTCCAAGAGGTGAATCGTTGTGTCGAAGAATCCAGATGCCTTATTCCAGTCATTACGCATAATATACGTTTCTTTGGCATTGATATACTGAGCAATGACTTTGGAGCATCCCGTCTTCGGGATCGCGAGATCTTCGATTCCAGCTCTGATTTTTCCTTGAATCACTGTCGATCTGGCCGGCGCGGCTCGCGGCATGGATCCGGCCGCGGAGATTTGGTCTCGCGCAGAGGTGCCACCCATCCGATCGGCTTCCGCCTCCAGCGTCGCGTCCTCATTGATCGCGACGCCCTTCAGCTGTGCCGTCGCCTTCACCCGCCCCTGCTTCTGCTGGACGACATGCCAAGCCTCGTGCGGCAGATGCTCCTCCTGGTCCGGCCCGAGATGGATGTCACTGCCCTTGGTGAAAGCGAGAGCGCCGAGCTTCACCGGCTCGGTCGAATTGCGGTGGACGCGGACATCGTCCATCGCCAGGCCCGACAGCGCCTCGACGCCCGCCTTGAGGCGATCGGGCAAGCCGGCGCGGTTCGGGGCCGGGGCGGGGCCGCTCGGTTCTTTCTTCGAAGCTGAGCCGGCGCGCTCCATCCGCTGGACCGGCGCCCAGGGCGGTCGCGGGACGTGCGACGCCGAGCGGTGGACGCGGCTCCCGCCGGCTCTGCTTTGTGCGGCCCCCGGCATCCCGGCGCGATCGGCGAAGCTGGTCATGGCGCCTCCCTGTCGGCCGCGAGGCCGATGCCGTCGGTTCAAGCGTCGCCGGCCAGGCGCGGCGAGAGGGATCATGAGCCTTCAGCGCACGTCGGTAAAGCGCGGTCCTCGAGCGAGCCGAGAGCGAGCATCGGACGTTTCCCAGCGGGGACAGCCGGAAATCTTCGCGGGCGCTTGATCCGTCTCGCGGCGCGCCGCCACGGCACCGCCGCCAGGCGGTGCCGGCCGAAAGGCCGGGCGGTGGCCATCCGTGGCGCGAGGCCGGCTTTCGTGTCAGATGATGAGGACGGGCACCCACCAATATTCCGCGATGAAGGCGAGCAGGGCCAGGAGACCAGCGACGATGTAGGGCCATGGCGACGTCTCAGGCAGTGGATCCTCCTTGATGCGGACCCGCGGCTCTTCCTTTTGAACCGCCTTGATAGTAAATTCCGCGCCGACCACGGCGCGAAAACCCTGCCCCAGCTCAATTATGATGTCCTTGGCCGGAGTAACCGCTGTTTCAATCGTTAACGGGACGGGACTCATTTTCGTTTCGAAGTTGTAGGCTCCGATCTTGGTCTCGATCGACGACGACATTTTTTCAGGATGGAGAATTTTGTCCGGGAGCTCCTTCTTCCATAGCGACGCGACGAGCTTGCGAATGTCCTGAGCCTTCAGATTCAGCTCGACGCCAACGGTCGTTTCGCCCTGTTTGATCTTGGCCTGGGTCAATGCCTCAGCGGCGGCCTTCAGTGCCTTATGCTCAAACGTGGCCGATGCGGTGAAGCTGAGGCTCAGATCGAAGCCGTGCGCGGGCAGCGTCTGCTTGTGCTTATATTCCTTCTTCCAACTCACCTGCTCGGCCAAGTTCGAGGGGCCATCATCCTCCTTCGTCTTCGGATTCTTCTGAAGCTGCATGACCAGTCGATCTGCCGAGGTGCGCAGCGGCGGGGCGGCAGTGGCGATGGTGGCGGGCGGTGCCGCTTTGGCACGCTGCCCCAAGGCATCGGCTTCCGCTTCGAGGGCCCGGTCGACGTCGATCTGCAAGCCCATCATCTGCGTCGTCGCCGCCACCCGCCCCTGTTTCTGCTGGACGACGTGCCAGGCCTCGTGCGGGAGATGCTGCTCGTGGCCGGGGCCGAGGTGGATGTCGCTGCCCTGTGTGTAGGCGAGCGCGCCGAGCTTCGCCGGCTCCGCCGAATTGCGCTGCACCCGCACATCGTCCATCGCCAGGCCGGACAGCGCCTCCACGCCCGCTTTGAGGCGGTCGGGCAGGCCGGTGCGGTTCGGCGCGGGGGCGGGGCCGCTTTGCTCTTCCGCCGAAGCGGAGCGGTGGCGCTCCATCCGCTGGACCGGCGCCCAGGGCGGTCGCGGGACGTGCGGCGCCGAGCGGTGGACGCGGCTGCCGCCGGCTCTGCTTTGTGCGGCCCCCGGCATCCGGGCGCGATCGGCCAGTCTGGTCATGACGCCTCCCTGTCGTGCCGCGAGGCCGATGCCGTCCACGCGCATCGCCGGCAATCTCCGCAAGGCTTATGAGCTTTCCCCGCCGGCCGGTAAAGCGCGGCTCGCCCAGCGAGCCGCCCGCCATATTGCGCGCAGAGCCGCCGCGCTGGTGCGTGCCGGCGCCTGTCCCAGTGCGCAGGTCGATCGCTCGCCTTATCGGGCGTTCAGCCCCGTGAAGATGTCCGCCAGCGTCTTCCCAAAGGCCTGCCATCTTTGCGGACGCACGGGCTGTCCGACGTTTCGAAGCTCGACGATCGCTCCTAGCGCGCGCGTGGAGGATAAGCCGCACCATTTGGACTTGATCGGGCCGACCCTCTCGGGCGCGAACGATCCTCCGCCGTGGTCGCTGGTCTCGCTCCACCTGTGATCCTCCTGAGCGTAGATGCGGCCGAGCCATTCCCGCACCGTGATTGCGCCCTGCAGGTCGATGGAACGTCGGGAACCTTCCCCTGCGTCGAGCCCCAGCGGGAATAGCCGGGCACGGCCGTCGGCCGGTCCGATTCCGCTCGCGCCGACCACGTCGGCGACGAACTGGTCGAGCCCAGGCATTCGCACCCTGCTTCGGATCACCCCGAGGTTGGTGCGGCTCAGGATCGGCAGCAGATGCTTGCCGGACGCGGGGGCCCTCCCCTGGGTCTCCTGCTGGCCTGCGACATAGCTGCCGAGGAGGGCGACGAAGCCGCGATATTCCGGAGAGCCGCCGGCTTGCCCTGCGGCCTGGGCGGCGCTCCGCAGAATCTGGCTTTCCTTGTTGGCACGCGGCGCCGGCTCGTTCTCGTCCGGTTCCATCCCCAGGCTTCTCTCCTTCGCCGCTTTTTCCTCGTCTGCCTGCCGACTGTTGTCTTCCCCGGCCGCGGCCGCCTTCTCGAGCAGCGCCATCAAACGGTCGAACCTGACCCCGCCGGTGACATGGAACGACCCGAGAATTTCCGACCCTGCTTCGACCCGATAGCCGCGTTTCAAAACCAGGCTATCCAGCCGCCCGGCATGATCCGCCACATCCGCGAGCACCGTGCCGATTTGCGCGGCGTCACGGGTTTCGTCGATTGGATCGGTTATGAACTCGCCAATCCAGCCCTTTTCAGGGGTGCCGTCGGGCGTGAGCCGCCACCCGTCCCCCTGGAACAACGTTTCGCCCTTCGTGATCGGCGCGACAAGCGGCTCTCGCTCCGAGGAGCTGGAACTTCCTCCCCTGCCATAATCCCGCTGGATGCCGGCAGTGACCTCGATCTCGAATCCGACTTTGCGCTGGATCAGGCTGCCGACATTGCTCGGAGAGGGCGAGCGCAAGCTCGTCGCCATATCCGGGGCAGGAGCGTCGCCGCCACCCGCGTCGAGCCGATCGGCGCGCGCACCCATCGCATCCGCCTCGCGTTCCAGCGCCGCATCGTCGCTGAGGCCCAATGCTTTGAAGTGCAGCGTCGGCTTCACGCGTCCCTGCTTTTGCTGCACCACGTGCCAGGCCTCGTGCGGCAGGTGCCGATCCTGACCCGGGCCGAGGTGGATGTCGCTGCCCTGCGCATAAGCCAGCGCGCCGAGCCTCGCCGGTTCTGCCGAATTGCGGTGCACTCGCACGTCGTCCATCGAGAAGCCGGACAGAGCCTCGATGCCCGCCTTCAGTCCGTCGGGCAGACCAGTGAGGTTCGGCACCGCCGCAGCAGACGAAGCCACGCCCGTGGCTCGGAGCTGCACCGGCGCCCAGGGCGGTCGCGGGACGTGCGGTTTGCGTGAAGGAAGCGGCCTGTGGGGCGACACCGCCTTTGCGGCATTCATGTGCGCATGGCGCAGGCGACTCATCGGGCCGTCCTTTCCGCCGGGCGTTCGCGCCCGGGCCTTACGCAACTGCGCGGAAGAATAGGGCCGCCCCCCGCATTAAGAAAGCGGTTGATTCGCCGCGCGCTTCGTCTCAGGAGTCCGCGCCTGCCGCGTCGAAGGATGAACATGCGCAAGCTGCTGACCTCACTCGCCCTTTTCTCCGGCCTCGCGGTCTCCGCCTGCGCCACCAACGCCGATCGCGCGCCGGCCGATACGGCCACCTTGCGCCCCGCCGCCGGCCCCGCCGAGCTGCTGCGCCGGGTCGACATCCCCTACGAGACCTTCACCCTCGCCAACGGCCTCAGGGTCATCGTCCACGAGGACCGCAAGGCGCCGATCGTCGCGGTCAGCGTCTGGTACAATGTCGGCTCCAAGGACGAGCCGCGCGGCCGCACCGGCTTCGCCCATCTGTTCGAGCATCTGATGTTCAACGGCTCGGAGAATGCGCCCGGCGACTATTTCCAGCCGCTGCGCGAGATCGGCGCCACCGAGCTCAACGGCACCACCTCGTTCGACCGCACCAATTATTTCCAGAACGTGCCGACGCCGGCGCTGGAGCGGGCTTTGTTCCTCGAAAGCGACCGCATGGGCCACCTGCTCGGCGCGGTCACCCAGACCAACCTCACCAACCAGATCGGCGTCGTCCAGAACGAGAAGAGGCAGGGCGACAACCAGCCCTTCGGCCTGGTCGGCTACCGCCTGTTCGAGACCTTGTTCCCCAGCGGCCACGTCTACAGCCACTTGCCCATCGGCTCGATGGCCGATCTCGACGCGGCCAGCCTCGATACCGTCGGCGACTGGTTCCGCGGCAATTACGCGCCGAACAATGCGATCCTCGTTCTCGCCGGCGACACCGACGCGGCGAGCGCGCGGCCTTTGGTCGAGCGCTATTTCGGCGACATCGCGCGCGGGCCGGTCAACAGCCCGGCCGAGGCGGAGGTGCCGACCCTGCCGGCACGGGTCGACCAGGTCATGACCGATCGGGTCGCGAACACCCGGCTGATGCGCAACTGGGCGATCCCCGGGATGCTGCACGAGGATTCGGAAGCGCTACAGGTCGCCGCGGCGGTGCTCGGCGGCCTCGCCAGCTCGCGGCTCGACAATATCCTCGTCCGGGGCGAGCAGAGCGCTGTCTCGGTCAGCGCCGGCAGCTCGCCCTTCCACCGCGTCGGCATTTTCGGCGTCCAGGTCGACGTCAAGCCGGGCCAGGACGCCGATGCGGTGTCGGGGCGGCTCGACCAGATCGTCGAGGAGTTCATCCGCACCGGGCCGACCCGCGACGAGGTCCAGCGCACGGTGATGCGCGTGGTCTCCGCGCGGGTCCAGGGCCTCGAGCAGGTCGGCGGCTTCGGCGGCAAGGCGACCGCGCTCGCCGAGGGGCTGCTCTACGCGAACGACCCGGCCTTCTACCGCCGCCGCCTCCAGCGCCTCGCCCAGGTAACGCCGGAAGAGGTGCGCACGGTCATGCAGCGCTGGCTGACCCGCCCGGTCTTCGCGCTGCGCGTCAATCCCGGCGAGCGCCCCGCTTATGAGGAAGCCGGCAGCGTCAGCGCCGCCGCCACGCCTGCGCGCGCCAATGCGACGACGCTCGGCCAGCCCGCAGGGCCGGCCGGCCAGCCGGCCCTCAGGCCTTTCGCGCCGAACACCCAGCCGCAGCCAGCGACCCAAGCTCCGCAGGCGGCGACGCCGACTCCGCGTGCCGGCGCGCGGCAGATGCCCGCCGTGACCTCGACGCCCGAGCTCGACTTCCCCGACGTCCAGCGGGCGCGGCTCTCGAACGGGATCGAGATCGTCTACGCCCAGCGCAGCACCGTCCCGGTGACGCGCATCGCCGTCGAGTTCGACGCCGGCATCGCCGCCGATCCGATCGCGCGGCTGGGCACGCAGACCCTGATGCTGAGCCTGATGGAGGAGGGGACGCGGACCCGCAATTCCCTCCAGATCGCGGAAGCCGAAGAGCGGCTCGGCGCGGGCATCGGGTCGGGCGCCAGCGCCGACCGGACCTTCGTCAGCCTGACGGCGATGAGCCCCAATCTGGCGCCGTCGCTCGATTTGCTCGCCGACATCGTGCGCAATCCGGCGTTCGCGCCGGCGGAGGTCGAGCGGCTGCGCGCGCAGCAGCTCGCCTCGATCGCCGCCGAGCTCACCCAGCCCGGGGCGATCGCGGCGCGGGCGCTGCCGCCTTTGCTGTTCGGAGCGCAGCATCCCTATGGCCGGCCGACGAGCGGCAGCGGCACCGCCGAGGCGGTGGGCGCAATCTCGCGCGAGGAGCTGATCGCCTTCCACCAAAGCTGGATCCGGCCCGACAATGCCCGCATCTTCGCCGTCAGCGATCTGCCGCTGGCGCGACTGGTGCCTTTGCTCGAAGCGCGCTTCGGCAGCTGGGCGCCGCCCGCCGGCGTCGAGCGCGGCGTCAAGGTCTTCGACGCGGCGCCGTCCGAGGTCGCCCGCTCGCGGATCGTGCTGATCGACCGGCCGCAATCGCCCCAGTCCCTGATTCTCGGCGGCCAGCTGCTGCCGGTGCGCGGGACCGAGGATCTGCTCGCCTTCAACGCCGCCAACGAGGTGCTCGGCGCCAACTTCCTCGCCCGCATCAACATGGAGCTGCGCGAGCGGCGGGGCTGGTCCTACGGCGCCCGCGGCGCCCCCACCCTGCTCGAGCATCAGGTGCCCTATGTCATCTCGGCCCCGGTCCAGGCGGACCGGACGGGCGAGTCGATCGCGGCGGCGATGGCGCAGGTCCGTTCGTTCCTGACCCGCGAGGGCGTCACCCCCGCCGAGCTCAACCGGACCGTGCTCGGCAATACGCGCCAGCTTCCGGGCCAGTTCGAATCGTCGGCGTCGATCCTGGGGGCGCTGCGCTCGAACGCGCTCTACCGGCGGCCCGACAATTATTGGGAGACGGTCGCGAACCGCTATCGCTCGATGACGGCCGACCAGCTCGATCGCGAGGCGCGGCGCGTGATCGACCCCGACCGCTGGGTCTGGGTGGTGGTCGGCGACGCGGCGCGGGTCAGGCCGCAGCTCGAGCGGCTCGGCCTCCCGATCGAGGTCTCCCAGCCGAGGTAGGGGACAGTCACTTTCACGCGCGGCGATTGGCACCTCGCACCCCAATGCGAAAAGTGACTGTCCCTCCCGGCGTCAGCGTATCAGCCACGTCACATGGCCCATCTTGCGGCCGGGCCGGGGGGCGCTTTTGCCGTAGAGGTGGAGGTGCGCCGCGGGATCGGCGAGGATCTCGCGCCAGCGCGCGGCATCGTCACCGATCAGATTCTCCATCCTGACCTCGCGCGCGGCGAGCGCGGTCGAGCCGAGCGGCAGCCCGCAGATCGCGCGGATGTGATTCTCGAACTGCGAGGTGATCGCGCCCTCGATGGTCCAGTGGCCGCTATTGTGCACGCGCGGCGCCATCTCGTTGAACAAAGGACCGTCTTTCGTGGCGAAATATTCGAGCGTCAGGACGCCGACATAGCCGAGCTCCTCGGCCACCCGGCGCGCCAGCGCACGCGCTTCCTCCTCCTGGGCGAGGATGTCCGGATGCGCGGGAACCCGCGTCTCGGCGAGGATCCCGGCCGAGTGACGATTTTCGCAGCTGTCCCAGAAGCGGATCTCGCCGTCCGCGCCGCGCACGAGGATCACCGAATATTCGCGTTCGAAGCGGACCAGCTCCTCCGCGATCGCGGGCTTGCGGCGGATGAAATGCCAGGCCCGGCCCGCATCCTCCTCGCGCTCGACACGGGCCTGGCCCTTGCCGTCATAGCCGAAGCGGATCGTCTTCAGGATGGCGGGCAGGCCCACCGCCGACAGCGCGCCTGAAAGTTCGCTTCTGTCGTTGACGATCGCAAAGGCGGCCGTGCGGCCGCCGAGGCCGCGCACGAACCCTTTCTCGGCCACGCGATCCTGCGCGATCTCGATGGCCCGGACGGGCGGGTGCAGTGGCACCTTCGGCTCGATCAGCGCCAGCGGGCCGGACGGCACATTCTCGAACTCATAGGTGACGACGTCGCAGGCCTCGGCGAACGCCGAGAACAAATCGGAGCGAAAATAGTCGCCGACGTCTCTCGCCGCGGCCACCTCGCCGGCGACGCTGTCGTTCTCGGGCGCATAGATCCGCACCCGATAGCCGAGCCGCGCCGCGGCCATGGCGAGCATCCGGCCGAGCTGCCCGCCGCCGACGATGCCGATGGTCGAGCCCGGCTTCAGGCTCATTCGGGCGCGTCTCCGACGCTTTCGGTCTGCCGGGCGCGCCACGCGTCGAGCCGCTCCGCCAGCGCCTCGTCGGCGGTGGCGAGGATGGCGACGGCGAGCAGGGCCGCGTTGATCGCGCCCGCCTTGCCGATCGCCAGCGTCCCGACCGGCACGCCGGCGGGCATCTGCACGATCGAGAGCAGGCTGTCCAAGCCCGCCAGCGCCTTCGATTCGACGGGTACGCCGAGCACCGGCAGGCGGGTCATCGAGGCCGCCATGCCCGGCAGATGCGCCGCGCCGCCGGCCCCGGCGATGATCGCGCGCAGGCCGCGCCCTGCCGCGCCTTGGGCATAATCGTAGAGCCGCTGCGGCGTCCGGTGGGCGGAAACGATCTTCGTCTCGTGGGCGATTCCGAACTCGGCGAGCATGTCGGCGGCGTGGCGCATCGTCTCCCAGTCGGAGCGGCTGCCCATGATGATGCCGATGAGAGGCTCGTTCGCTGCCATGTCCGTCCGCTTTGCCCGGCCATTGCGGGTATTGAGTACGGACCCTAGCGGCGCCGCGGGGAAGCGGCAATTGCGAGGCGGGGCCTTCGCCTTGTGTTAACCGTTCGCGGTTACGGTCCTGCCGTGGAATCGGATGGGGTGGACCAGTGGCGACTCAAGCGAAGGTGGACGAAGCCGGCCCGAGCGTCGAAGCGCTCGCCGACGAGAATGCGCTGCTCCGCGCCTCGCTGGCCGAGATGCGCGAGCGGATGGAGGAGCTCGAGCATCTCGCCGACACCGACACCCTGACTCCGCTCCCCAACCGGCGCCGCTTCCTGCGCGAGCTCGCGCGGGCCGTCGGCCAGGCGGACCGGCACGGCACGCCCGCCGCCGTCCTCTATATCGACTTGAACGGCCTCAAGCGCGTCAATGACCGCCACGGCCACCTCGCCGGCGACACCGCCTTGATCCACGTCGCACGGCTGCTGCAGGGCCTGATCCGCACCACCGACGTGGTCGCGCGCATCGGCGGCGACGAATTCGGCCTGATCCTCGACCATCTCGATCACAACAGCGCGATCGAGACGGCCGAGCGGATCTCGGTCTGCATCGGCTCGAACCCGGTCGATCTCGGCGGCACCGAGGTTACGCTGCAGGCGGCGATCGGAGTTGCGACCATCCTGCCCGGCGACCGCGCCGAGGACGTCATGCAGCGCGCCGACCGCAACATGTACCGCGCCAAGGCCGAGGGCTGAGGGCGAGACCGACGGACGTCGGGCGAGACCGTCATCCCGGCGAAGGCCGGGATCTCAGGGGGTGAAGAACGCCGGCGCCAATGCAGCGCACCCTTGCCCGCCTTGCACATCCGTTCGAGACTTCTCGTCCCGAGATCCCGGCCTTCGCCGGGATGACGTTTGGCCCTACCGATCCTTCAGATAGTAACGCTCGCGCTCGGCCAGGTCGTCGCCGAGCTCGTAGACCATCGGCTCGCCGGTCGGGATTTCGAGCCCGGTGATCTCGTCGTCCGGAATGTTCGAGAGGTGCTTGACGAGTGCGCGCAGCGAATTGCCGTGGGCCGAGATCAGCACCCTTCGGCCCTCGCGCAACGCAGGCGCGATCCGGGCCTCCCAATAAGGCAGCACCCGGGCGATCGTGTCCTTGAGGCTTTCGGTGGCGGGCACTTCGATCCCGGCATAGCGGCGATCCGAGGCGAGGTCGTATGGGCCGCCCGACTCCATCGGCGGCGGCGGGACGTCGAACGACCGGCGCCAGATGCGGACCTGCTCGTCGCCGTGGCGGGCGGCGGTCTCGGCCTTGTCGAGCCCGGTGAGGCCGCCATAATGGCGCTCGTTCAGGCGCCAGTCCTTCTCGACCGGCAGCCACAGCCGGTCCATCGCCTCGAGCGCGAGGTGGAGCGTCTTGATCGCGCGCTTCTGCAGGCTGGTGAAGCAGAGGTCGAAGTCGAGCGCGCGCTCGGCCATCAGCGCGCCGGCCGCCCGCGCCTCCGCCGCGCCCTTCGCGGTCATGTCGACGTCCCACCAGCCGGTGAAGCGATTCTCGAGGTTCCACGCCGACTGGCCGTGGCGGATCAGAACGAGGCGAGGCATCAGGCTTTGCGGGCGCTCAGCCGGTCGCAGATCGCGTGCAGGGCGTCGAGGCAGGAGCGAGCGAGCGCCCGGCAGCGGTCGGGGGACCAGCCGTAGATCGGGTCGGGCAGATCGTCATTGTCCTTGAACGGCATTTCCAGCGTCATCGAGACGGCGCCGAACCGCTCGGCGAGCTGCGCCGTCGACATCGACAGGTTGGCGGTGCCGGGGGCGGGAATCTCATAGCCCCTGGCGGTCTGGAAGTCGGGCGAGCAGGCGACGAGCGCGTCGCCGAAGGCGTCGTACAGCGCCTGCTGCGCCTTGCTCCAGGAGGGAATGCCTTCGAAGCCGGCGAGGAAGTTGGCGGGGATCGCCTCGTCGCCATGGACGTCCATGGCGAAATCGACTCCGGTCCGGTCCATCTCGGCGAGGACGTGCAGCACCTCAGGGCTGCGCTCGAGGCTCGGCGCGTGCCATTCGCGATTGAGATTGACGCCGGCGGCGTTGGTCCTGAGGTGCCCGCGCCGCGAGCCGTCCGGATTCATGTTCGGGACGATATGGAAGGTCGCCTTCTCGCGCAGCCGCCGCGACACCGGATCGGCATCGTCTAGCAGCTTCTCCAGCGCGCCTTCCATCCAATATTCGGCCATCGACTCGCCGGGGTGCTGGCGCGCGTAGAGCCACACCGACAGCGGTCCGCGGCCGATCCGGACATAGTCGATCTCCTGCCCGTCGAGCGTCCGCCCGAGCGAGCGGTAATCGGCCTCCGGATGCCGGGCGACCTCGGCGACGAGGTCGTGGTGACGCTCGATGGTGTAGGGCGCGAAATAGGCGAACCAGATGCTGTTCGCGGCCGGAGTCGCGCGGATGGTGAGGATGCCGCCCTCGTAGGACGTGTCGGCGCGTTCCCATTCCTCGCGGTCGCAGGACATGCAGGCGCGATAGCCTTCCCAGCCGAGCGGGTAGGCGGAGCCGGCGCAGTTGAGGATGCGAATCTCGAGCGCGCGCCCCGCCGCGCCGGTCACCCGGAAATAGAACCATTGATAGAAATCGGACTGGTGGTCCTTGACGATCTCGACGTCGATCCGATCGCCGTCGATCCCTGCCAGCCGGATGTTGCCGCCGTCGAAGGCGCCCGTGACCGAGAGGCTCATCGGATCCTGATCGTGCGGCCCGATTCCCCGGGGAAGTCCCTGAACAGGGCTTCTGCGAGGCGCTCGACGACCGCCGCGCGCGGCGTCCCGGCGGGGGCCTCGGCGACCGCTCGGCCCTGCCAGAAGACGGTGCCGTCTGAGCGGCGCTGGATGCGCACGTCGAGCAGGGTCGCGACGACGTTCGCCTGGCGGCTGCCCTGGCCCAGACCGGCCGGCCAGCCGGTGGTGAGCGCGGCGCGCGATCCCTGGGTCACCGTCACCCGCGCGATCTGCTCGGAGGCGGGCCGGTTCGGCGCGATCGTGTAGCCGTGGCGGGCGAGGTGGCGCTCGACGGCGTCGGCGAAGGCACGGAACTCGGGATTGTTGGCGTCGGCGGCATTGACCGGCTCGACGGCGATCTGCGCCCGCGCGAGCTGCTGGCCGAGATGGGTGCGGGTGACGTCGACGCCCCCCGCCTGTCGGCCGCCGCCGCCGCCGCTCCGCGAGGTCTGGCAGCCCGCGAGCGACAGCGCGATCGCCAATGCAGTCCCGAGCCTCTTCATCCTCCACCTCGCGCTGTGCGTTCAAGCTTGTATAGGGCCGTAACGTTTCCTGCGCCCGTTTCGCTGCATTCGCCAATCCGAGGACCGATTTCAATGACCGATTCGACCAAGCCGGCGGTGCTGGTGACCGGCGGCGCCGGCTATATCGGCAGCCACGCCGTGCTTGCATTGCTCGACGCCGGCTGGCCCGTCATCGTGATCGACAACCTCACCACCGGGTTCCGCTGGGCGGTGCCGGAGCCGGCGACGCTGGTCGAGGGCGACATTGCCGACCAGGCCCTCGTCGCCGAGCTGATCGGCGAGCACGGGATCGGGGCGATCATGCACTTTGCGGGCTCGATCGTCGTCCCCGAATCCGTCGAGAACCCGCTCAAATATTATCTCAACAATACGGTGAAGAGCCGGGCACTGATCGAAAGCGCGGTCGAGGGCGGGGTGCGCCACTTCATCTTCTCCTCGACCGCGGCCACCTACGGCATTCCTGACGAGGTTCCGGTCAGGGAGGACGCGCGCACGGAGCCGATCAACCCCTATGGCTGGTCGAAGCTGATGACCGAGCGCATGCTCGCCGACACCGCCTTCGCCCATCGGATGAACTATTGCGCTTTGCGTTACTTCAACGTCGCCGGCGCCGACCCGCGGGGACGCTCGGGCCAGTCGACCGCAGGCGCCACCCATCTGATCAAGGTCGCGGTCGAGGCTGCGATCGGCAAGCGCAGCCACGTCTCCGTCTACGGCAGCGACTACGACACGCCCGACGGCACCGGCATCCGCGACTATATCCATGTCAGCGATCTCGCCGCGGCCCACGTCCTCGCGCTCGAGAAGCTGCTGGCGGCGGCGGGCGAGAGCTTTGTCATGAATTGCGGGTACAGCCGCGGCTTTTCGGTCCTGGAAGTGCTCGACAGCGTCGATCGCGTCACCAACATGAGGATCGAGCGCCGGATGGAACCGCGCCGCGCCGGCGATCCGGGGGCGCTCGTCGCCGACAACAGGAAGATCCTCGCGACCTTGGCCTGGCGCCCCGAGCGGGCCGATCTCGACACGATCGTCGCCGACGCTCTTGCCTGGGAGCGCAGGCTCGCCGAGCGCGGCTGACCGCGATGGACCCCGGGCGGGATATCCGCAATCTATGAACCCGGCGGAGGCA
>DASQKE010000131.1:0-4744 GCA_035630675.1 Allosphingosinicella sp. | reverse complement strand
GCGATCTTGCGCGTGCGCGGCTGCAGCCGATCGGGCACGAGCCCGTCGAGCCGGGGCGAGAAATCCATCAGTCGGTCTCCAGGAACTGGACGTCGCGCGGCAAAGCCAGAAAGCGCTGGCCGCCGTCGAGGGTGATGGTCTGGCCGGTCAGCACCGGGCTCGAAATGATGTAGCGCAAAGCATCGACAATGTGCGCCACTTCGACGCCCCGGCCGAGCCCGTTGACCTTGTGCACCCGATCGAAATCGTCGCGGGTCTGCGGTCCCGCGACGAGCGTCACCGACGGTGCGATCGCGCAGACGCGGATGTTCGGCGCCAGCGCGCGGGCGAGCAGCTCGGAGAGGCCGGCAAGGCCCATCTTCGAGATTGTATAGGTGAAGAAATCGGGATTAGGCTGGCAGAGCTTGGCGTCGAGCAGATTGACGATCAACCCTTGCCGCGCCCGCGCGGCGAAGGCTTGGCTGAGCAGCGCCGGCGCTCGCAGGTTCACGTCGAGATGCGCGTTCCACCCGTCCAAGGTGAAATCGCCCGCCTGGTCGTAGACGAAGCGCGAGGCGTTGTTGACCAAGAGCCGGAGCGGCGGGAGGCCCTCCGCCGCGGCGACGATGCGCTCCGCCGCGCCGGGATCGGCGAGCTCGGCCTGGACGATCGAAGCGGTGCCGAATTCGGCCGCGAGCGCCTCGGCTTCGGTCCGCGAGCGATGATAGTGGATCAGCAGGTGCCAGCCGTCGGCGGCGAGAGCGCGCGCGATCTCGGCGCCGATGCGCTTGGCGCCGCCGGTGACGATCGCGGTGCGAGGACCTTCGAATTCCTGGCTCATCGCGGCCGCGGATAGGCGCGAGCTCGATCCGCGGCAAGCGCGCGCCCTTTGCGCCCGCGCCCCCAGCCGCTACATCCTCGCTCATGCCCGCGCTTGAGCCTCCCACGGACCTGTCCGAGCTGAGCCTGGCCGAGATCGTCGCCCTCGCCGAGGCGAAGAAGCTGCCGCCGGTCGAGCGCTGGAACCCGACCCATTGCGGCGAGAGCGCGATGCGGATCGCCCGCGACGGCACCTGGTATCACGAAGGCTCGCCGATCGGCCGGCCGGCGATGGTACGGCTGTTCTCGACGATCCTGCGGCGCGAGCCCGACGGCTCGTTCGTGCTGGTCACGCCGGTCGAGAAGCTCACGATCGAGATCGAGGACGCACCGTTCGTCGCGGTCGAGCTGAAGAGCGAAGGCGCAGGCGAGGCGCGGAGCCTCGCCTTCCGGCTCAATACCGGCGACATGGTCGTCGCGGGGCCCGACCACCCGATCAGGCTGAAGCCCGGCGAGGACGGACCGCACCCTTATGTCGAGGTCCGCGCCGGGCTCGAGGCTCTGGTCGCGCGGCCGGTCTATTACGAGCTCGCCGAGATCGCGCTCGCCGAGGGCGCGCGACCGCCCGGCCTGTGGAGCGGCGGCATGTTTTTCCCGCTGGAGCCAGGAGCGTGAGCCTCGCCGCGCGACTGCGCGAGGCGCTGGCGGCCGGGCATAGCCGCTCGCCGATCCTGATCGCCGGCGACGTGCTCGACGAGGAGGCGTCGGCGATCGGCCCCACGCTCGCCGCGGTGCTGGTGCCGGTCGTCGACCGGCCGCGTCCGACGGTGATCCTGACCCTGCGGCCCGAAACGATGCGCAAGCATGCCGGCCAGATCAGCTTTCCCGGCGGCCGGCTCGATCCGGGAGACGACGGGCCGGTCGACGCGGCTCTGCGCGAGGCGGAGGAGGAGATCGGCCTGCCGCGCGGTCTCGTCGAGGTGATCGGCACGGCCGACCGCTACCGTACCGTCACCGGCTTCGAGGTGACGCCGGTGATCGGCATCGTCCCGCCCGATCTGGTGCTGCGCCCCCATCCCGGAGAGGTCGCTGCAATGTTCGAGGCGCCGCTCGATTATCTGCTCGATCCGGCTCATCAGGCGGTGCGGACGGTCGAATGGCGCGGCCGCGAGCGCAGCTATTTCGAGATCGACTATGAGGGCCGACGCATCTGGGGCGCGACCGCGGCGATGATCGTCAATCTGAGCCGCCGCCTGGCGCTCACCGCATGAAGCTGCCGCGGGCCGCCTGGCGCGCGCGGCCGGAGCTTCGCCGGCTGCTCGACGTGCTCGGCGCGCGCGCGGGCGAGACCCGGTTCGTCGGCGGCTGCGTCCGCGACACCTTGCTGGGCTTCGCCGTCAGCGACGTCGACCTCGCGACCCGGATCGCCCCGGAGGCGGTGCTGGGTCGCCTCGGCGACGCGGGCATCAAGGCGGTGCCGACCGGCATCGCTCACGGCACCGTCACCGCCGTGATCGAGGGCCGGCCGGTCGAGGTGACGACGCTGCGGCGCGACGTCGCGACCGACGGCCGGCGCGCGACCATCGCCTATACGGACGACTGGCGCGAGGACGCCGCACGCCGCGATTTTACCATCAACGCGCTGACCGCCGACCCGGCGAGCGGCGCGGTCTTCGATTATTTCGACGGCCTCGCCGACCTGGAGGCGCGGCACGTGCGCTTCATCGGCGACCCGTTCGTCCGGATCGCGGAGGACCATTTACGCATCCTGCGCTTCTTCCGCTTCCATGCCCGCTTCGGCGGCGGCGATCCGGATGCGGCGGCGCTGGACGCGTGCACGAAGCGGGCGAACGACCTCATGGCCTTGTCGCGCGAGCGGATCTCCGACGAGCTGCTGAAGCTGCTCGCGCTCCCGAACCCGGCGCCGACCGCCGGGCTGATGATCGCACGCGGCATCCTGCGTCCGGTGCTCCCGGAGATCGTGGACGCCGGATCGCTGGAGCGGCTGGTCGAGGCCGAGGCGGCCACGGGGGTCGCGCCCCACCCGTTGCGCCGGCTTGCGGCGCTGCTGCCGCGCGATCCCGACACCGTCGGCGCAATCGCGACGCGTCTCAGGTTGTCGAAAAGAAGGGTGAAGCGCCTTACGCTTGCCGCGGGCACCGAGACCGGCGACCCCCGGCGGCTCGCCTACCGGATCGGCCCGGAAGGCGCCGTCGACCGGCTGCTGCTCGGCGGCGCGACCGAAGGCGACCTCGCCGCGCTCGAGCTCTGGCAGCCGCCCCGCCTGCCGATTTCGGGAGGCGAGCTGATCGCGCTGGGGCTGACGGCCGGGCCCGAGGTGGCGCGGACGCTGCAGGCGATCGAGCGCGAATGGGAGGCAGCCGGCTTTCCGGCGGACAAGGCGACCGTGCGCGCGATCGCGGCACGACTAATTGCCGAGGCGCTCGGTCGGTCCTCGCGGAATTAGCGACGCCCGCGCCGCGGGTCCAGGCGCGGCGAAACAGCGCTAGCAATTCTTTAACGAGCAATGCCGTACAGGCCGCAATCGACAGGCAGTGGACAGCCTTTCGCAGACCAGACGACAGGAGTGAATGAAGCCATGAACCCGATCCGCATCAAGAGCGCGCTGGCGATCGGCGCGTGCGCCGCCGCTTTCGCGACCCCTGCCTCGGCCGCGACCCAGACCACCAACCTCGGCGTCAGCGCCACGGTGACTGCCAATTGCTCCGTCTCGGCGCTGCCGGTCGCCTTCGGAAACGTCGACACGCTCAGCGCCTCGCCCGTCCTCGGGACCGGCAGCGTCTCCGTCACCTGCACCAGCGGGACCGGCTGGACCGCGACCTCGGACGTCGGCGGCGGCAGCGGCGCGACCTTCGCCGTGCGGCGCATGACCTTCAGCGGCAATACGCTGAACTACACCCTTTACAGGGATGCAGCGCGGGCCGAGGTCTGGGGCGACGGCTCCGGCTCGACTTTCTCGGTCGGCGGCACCGGCTCCGGCGCGGCGCAGAGCTTCACCGTCTACGGGCGCGTCCCCGGCAGCCAGGCCTCGGCCCCGGCCGGCGGCTATAGCGACACGGTCGGCATCACCATCACCTACTGACCGCACGGCCAAAGCGCGAGGGCGCGGCGCTCCCCAGAAGGGCGCCGCGCCCTTTCGCATGCGCGCGCGGCCAAGCCGCTTAGGCGTAGGGCGGCTTGTCCCAGCCTTTGGGGCTCTTGGTGAAGATCTCGCACCCGGTCTCGGTAATGCCGATCGAATGCTCGAACTGGGCTGAGAGCGAGCGGTCGCGGGTGACCGCGGTCCAGCCGTCCTCGAGCATCTTGCACTCGGGCCGGCCGAGATTGATCATCGGCTCGATCGTGAAGAACATGCCGGGCCTCAGCTCCGGACCGGTGCCGGGCTTACCGACATGGACCACCTCGGGCGCGTCGTGGAACTGCTTGCCGACGCCGTGCCCGCAGAAATCGCGGACGACACCGTAGCGGTTCTTCTCGGCGTGGCGCTGGATGGCGTGGCCGATGTCGCCGAGATGATATCCGGGCCTCGCCTGCTCGATGCCGAGCATGAGGCATTCGAACGTGACTTCGACCAGGCGGCGCGCCTTCAAGGGAACGTCGCCGACGAGATACATGCGGCTGGTGTCGCCGTGCCAGCCGCCCAGGATCGGGGTCACGTCGATGTTGACGATGTCGCCGTCCTTCAGAACCCGCTCGCCCGGAATGCCGTGGCACACGACATGGTTGATCGATGTGCAGCAGCTCTTCGTGTAGCCCCGATAGCCCAATGTCGCCGGGACCGAGCCCTTGGCGCGCATCTCGGCATGGACGATGTCGTCGAGCTCCTGGGTGGTCACTCCGGGGACGACATGAGGGACGAGAGCGTCGAGGATCTCCGCCGCGGCACGGCCGGCCCCGCGCATGCCTTCGAAGCCTTCCGGTCCGT
>DASQKE010000130.1:0-3080 GCA_035630675.1 Allosphingosinicella sp. | reverse complement strand
ACGCCCGGGCGGCGGTCGAGGCCTTCCTGAAGATCTATCGGCCGGCATAGTCCGCTCCCCGCATTAGCCGCGCCTTAAGCCGCCGCGGGTATTGGGCGCGGGCCAGGCCCGGTCGCGGGCCGGCCACAGCAGGAGAGGGCCGTGAGGCATCGCCTATTCGCCGTCGCGCTCGCGCTAGTCCTGCCGGGCGCGGCATCGGCCGTCACGGTGGACGGGAGCTGGTGGCTCGCCGGGGACGCGCTCGCGGGCAGCGGGCTCGAGGTGCGGGTCAGCCGCCAGGCCGGCGACTTCGGCTTCGCGCTCGCCGACGGCGCCGAGCGCCGGCTGCGGCTGTTCCGCATCTGGACCGAGGGCGAGGTCGGCGCCGACGACCGGACCGCGGCGTCGCTGGTCGCCGGGTTCGACCCGCCGGCGCTCGGACGCGGCGGCAGCATCGCCGGGTAGCGTCCAGACTCTTTCGCACTTTCGCTCATGCGATGGCGGCTCCGTAGGCTTCGTTCTGCGCCGCGCGGAGCGGCGCCATGTTCATGTACTTGCGGGTAGACCATTGGGTTCCGGCGATGTGCCGGAGCCTGGCCGCGGCGAGGTTCAGGCAGGACTGACCGTCGGGGAAAGCTCCAACGACGCGGGTTCGTCGCCGGATTTCGCGCATGATGCGCTCGAGCGGGTTGTTGGTTCGGATCTTGATCCAATGGCAGTCCGGGAAGGCGTAGTAGGTCAGCGTCTCGCGGACGTGGTCGTCGACGAGGTCCGCAGCGCGCCCCATACGCTGGCGGCGGAGTTCGTCGACGACCGCCGAGGCTTTGGCCTCGGCGGTCGCCCTGGTCTCCTGGGCATGTATCGCCTTGAGCATGTGGCTGACCTCCCGGACCTTCGTCGCCGGCACGTGGCTGAAGACGTTGCGGTAGAAATGCACGACACAGCGCTGCCACCGGGCGTCCGGCAGGTACTCCGCAGCGCTCTCGACGAGGCCTCGACAGGCGTCGGAGATGATCAGCTCCACGCCCCGAAGCCCGCGGTCCACGAGGTGGCGCAGGAACGCCGACCAGCCGGACTTGTCCTCCTTGGCGCCCTCGCAGATGCCGAGGATCTCGCGGAAACCCTCGGCGTTCACGCCGATCGCCACCAGCAGCGAGACGTTGCGCACCTCGCCGGCCCAGGTGCGCTTCATGACGATGCCGTCAAGGAAGACATATGGATGCTCGCCCTCGATCGGCCGGTTCCGCCAAGCCTCGATCTTGGCGTAGATCTTCTTGTTGAGATTGGAGACCGTGCTCGGGCTGACCCGGGTGCCCCACAGCGCCTCGGTGATGTCCTCGACCCGCCGCACCGAGACGCCAGCGAGGTACATCTCGATCAGCGCCTCCTCGACCGAACTCTCCCGCCGTCGGTAGCGCTCGATGATCGCAGTCTCGAAGGTCTGCCGCCGCAGCTTCGGAACCTTCAGGCTGACATGGCCGGCCCGGGTCTCCAGCGCCCGCTCGTAGTGGCCCGCACGCGTGTCCTTCCGCGTCTCGCTACGCTCGTAGCGTCCGGCGCCGCATAGCTGGTCCGCCTCAGCGTCCAGCATCGCATTCAGCGCCTCCTCGACCGTCCCGCGAACCATCTCGCCAAGGTGATCCCTGATCCGCGCTTCATCGATCTGGATGACCTGGCCCATCGGTTTCGTCTCTGGCTTCTCGTCCATCCCAAGCTCCTTTCAGCTATCCTGAAAGGAGCCGCCTCGCCCGGCAATGTGCGAAAGATCCTGTACGTTATCGTCCAGTACAACGCCTCGCTCGTCGCGCTGCTCAACCACTACGGCGCCGTGCCGCGCGCCTGCCGACCCTACCGCGCCAAGACGAAAGGCAAGATCGAACGGCCCTACCGCTACGTGCGACAGGACTTCTGGCTGGCGCGCAGCTTCCGCAACCTCGACGATCTCAACCCCCAGTTCGACGACTGGCGCAACCAGATCGCCAATCCCAGGGTGCACGCCACGACGGGCGCCTCGTCGACGAGCACTTCGCCGAGGAGAAGCCGGCGCTGATCGCTCACCCCGCCATCCCGTACAGCGCGGTGCTGACCATCGAGCGGCGCGTCAGCCGGGAGGGCATGGTCTCGGTGGGCGGCAATCTCTACAGCGTCCCCGACACCGCCAGAAAGCGCGTCCTCGACGTGCAGAACCATCCCAGCGAGGTGCGCGTCTTCGAGGACGGCGTGCTGATCGCGGCCCACCCGCTGCTGGAGGGCAAGAACCAGCGCCGCGTCGATCCCGCTCACCGCAGGGCGCCGCCGCCCGCGGTCTTCCATAACCGCCGCCGCAGGCAGGCGTCGGCGTCAGGCCGCTCAGCTTCTACGACGCGGTCGCCCGACGCCTGGCCGGCGAAGGGGCCGCGCGATGACCCAGACGCTCGACCGCATCCGCGCCAGCCTCGTCGGCCTGCGCATGCCCTGCGCGCTGGAGGCGCTCGATCACACCATGCGCCAGCTCGAGCGCGGCGAGATCGGTGCGCTCGACGCCATCGACGCGCTGCTGTCCCAAGAGCACGCCACCCGCGAGACCCGCCGCATCGGCGTCTCGCTCAAGACCGCCAGGCTGACGCCGCCGAAGACGCTGGAGAGCTTCGACTTCACCTTCCAGCCCTCGCTCGACCGCGGCCGCATCATGGCGCTGGCCCAGCTCGACTTCGTCGCCCGCGCCGAGGTCGTGCACTTTCTCGGCCCGCCGGGAACAGGAAAATCCCACCTCGCCACCGCGCTCGGCGTCGCCGCCGTGAAGGCCGGCAGGCGGGTCTACCGCGCCACCCTGGCCGAGTTGATCGAGGCGCTCGGCCGGGCCGAGCGCGAGGGCCGCCTGATCGAGAAGATCCGCTTCCTCGGCCGCAGCAGCCTGCTCATCGTCGACGAGATCGGCTACCTGCCCATCACGCCCGGCGGCGCCAACCTCTTCTTCCAGTTCGTCAACGCCCGCTACGAGAAGGCCGCCATGATCCTCACCTCCAACCGCGGCTTCGCCGAATGGGGCGACGTCTTCGGCGACCCTGTCGTCGCCACCGCGCTGCTCGATCGGCTTCTCCACCACGCCATCGTCGTGCAGA
>DASQKE010000129.1:0-2525 GCA_035630675.1 Allosphingosinicella sp. | reverse complement strand
TGCCAGCCGCGGCCGCTCCAGCCGGCCGTCGAGGGCGATCCGGAGCGGACCATAGTCGCCGTGGCGACCCGCCCCTTCCAGCGAGAAGGTGGCGTCGCGCCGGCGGAAGCCCTGGGCGACCAGCCCGAGCTTGGGCGAGATGATGCGCAAATTGGAAAAATGGACGATGCCGTCGGGGCCGCGGGTCAGCGCCGTCTCCATCCGCGGCAGTCCGCCGGTCACCCAGCCAAGGAAGCGGTTGTCCATCCGCCTCACCCAGGCGCGCGCCGGGCCGGTGACGATGGTCCCGCGGCCACCCGGGCCTGGCACCGCGCGCAGTTCGGCGGTCGCGTCGATAAGGCCGAAGCCCGGAATGGTGTAGCGCGGCAGCGCGGCGTTGACCGCGACAACGTAGACGCCGGTGCGAAGGTCGACGGCGAGGCCCGCAAGTCCGCGAAGCTTGTCCGAGGTCACTGTCAGGCGCTCGCCGGTGAGCCGCTGTGCCGTCACCTGGAGCCGACCTTCGAGCCGGATATTGGCGAGGATCCCGCCGGCGACGTCGCCGACCCCGGTCACCCGCCGCGCCGTCGCCAGGACCGGCACGATCACCGGCGCGCGGGTGAGCCGGCCTCGACCGGTCGCCCTTACCTCCTCGAATCCGGTCTGGTCGAAGGCCATGCGCGGCGTTGTGAAGCGATAGATGAAGCCCGCCTCGCCGAAGCGGCCGTCGATCCGGGCGGTCGCCCGGACCTGCCGGCCGGTCATGTTGCGGAACAATGCCGGTGGCCGATTCAGATCGGCGGCGATCTGGACATTGTCGTAACGGCCCCTGCCGAGATCGATCGCGCCGCGGCTCTCGAGGCGGAGCGAGGCCGAGCGCAGCGACAGGCGTCCGTCGAGGCGACGGTCGGCGAAGGTGCCGGTTCCGAGGATCAGCACGCGCGGCGCGGTCAGTCGCTGGAGCTTGCCGCGCAGGAACGGCGCCGGCGCCGCCAGGCCGGTCATCCGGAAGCGGCCCGAATTCATCCGCAGGTCGAGCTGGGCCGTGCGCCGCCCGGAAACATCCAGTCGCGCCGCACCGGTCCAGCGCGTCCAGCTGCCGTCGCCGCCGACGTCGAGGCTGACCGGGCGGACGGTGCCGATCATGGCGCCGAAAACGCTGTTCGCCGGCGCGCGCACCCGCGCCTCGATGTCGAAACGGTCGCGGTCGGGCTCGGAATCGATCCGCAGCAGCACGCGATCGCCGCCGTCACGGATCTGCGCCTGCATTCCGATCAGCGCGCGACCGCTCCGTATCTCGGCTTCGCCGCGCAGGCTGCCGATCCGCTCGCGCCCGGTGACCCTGGCGTCGATGCGGAGCTGGCGGACGTCGAGCAGGCCGACATGGATGTCGTAGGCGGGCAGGACGGGACCCGGCCTTTCCGGCTCGATCAGATCGGGCAGGCGGTGGAGGATGACGAGGTCGGATTCGAGCTCGTGGATCAGAAGCCGGTTGAACAGGAAGGAAATCGGCCGCCAGTCCATCTCGATCGCGGGCGATTCCGCGAACAGGCCGTCGGGATCGTAGAGGCGCACGTCCTTCAGCTGGGTCTGTCCCCAGATCGACCCTTCGATCCGGCCGATGCGGATGCGCAGTCCGGATGAGGGAGTCATTGCCGCGATCCGGTCGACAATGAAGCGATGACCGGGGCCGGTGTCGAGAAAGGCGACCAGCGCGCCGAAAATGATCAGGAGCCCGAGCGCGACGACAACGATTGCCTTGGCGAGGCCCGAAAGCCAGCCGCGCCAGCCGCGCCGCCGCACCGGTCCGGGCTCGGCCAGCGCTTCCGAAGGCGCCGAGATCGGATCGAGGAGCGTGTCCGACACGCTAGAAGGCCTGGCCGAGCGACACGTAGACGACGATGCGCGGATCGCCGCTCTGCGGGTTCAGCGGCGTCGCGACGTCGACCCGGATCGGGCCGAAGCGGGTGCGGTAGCGTGCGCCGATGCCGGCGCCGAAACGCAGATTGTCGAAGCTCGGCAGCGACGAGGTCGAGATGTTGCCGGCGTCGATGAACGGAACGACGCCAAAGTCGCCGAACGCCCGCACTCGCGCCTCGAGCGCGAATTCGGTGAGGCTGCGCCCGCCGATCGGATCGTCGAACACCGGATCGCGCGGCCCGAGCGCCTGGAAACTGTAGCCGCGCACCGAGCCGCCGCCGCCGGCGTAGAAGCGCCGCGACGGGGCGATCCGGTCGCGGCTGGCGCCGAAGATCGCGCCGAGCCGGGTCCGCCCGGCGATCGTCACCGTGTCGCTGACCGGCACGTAGAAGCTGCCGTCGATCTGGGCGCGGGCGTAGAAGAAGCTGCCGCTCTGCAGCGATGCCTCCGGCGAGAAGCGCGCCGCGAGCCTGAATCCCGACGTCGGATCGAGCAGGTCGTTTGACCCGTCATAGCCGAGATAGGCGGGGATCGCGCCGATGAAGAAGGTGCGCTCGCGGATGGTGCCGCTGGCGATGTCGACGTCGCGCTCGTCCGAGGCGACCAGCTCGCCGCCGACCGACCAG
>DASQKE010000128.1:0-25687 GCA_035630675.1 Allosphingosinicella sp. | reverse complement strand
TGGACCGCCCCGGCGGTGACCGGGGCGCCCTCGCCGACCAGAAGGCCGTAGCGCGAGGCGGCGCTGGCGATCGACTCGCGGACGGTGCCGTCGCCATAGCCGCCGGCGGGCTCGTCGATCGCGATGCGGTCGCCATAAGCGAGTTGCAGGCCTTGGAACCAGCCGTGAAGGCGCGAGATCTCCGAGGGCGAGACGCCGTCCGCGCCGGTGGCGAGATCGATCACGTAATCGGTGCGCTGCACGACCGGCTGGTTGACCGAATAGAGCGTCGTGTTCGCCTGCCGCGCGGCCGGACCGCCGCAGGCGCTGACGGCGGCGCCGAGCATGAGAAGGGCGGCGATGGATCTACTGCGGACCATGGTCTTGCTGTCCTTTCGGGCGCACATCAGAAGTTGAAACCGGGAGCGGGAGCAGGTGACGCGGCGGGCCTCGCGGCCTGCTGCTGGGTCTGCCCTCGCGGCGCCGGCTGGACCGCGCCGATCGGGCCGACCCCGGGGGCAACGGTCTGCGGCGTGGCGACGACCGGCACAGGCCGCTGTTCGCCGCTGCGGCCACTGTGCTGCTGGTCGAGCAGGACCCGCCCGGCAGTTGGGGCATTGTGGAAGCCGTCCGTCGGCAGCGCGATGTCGCGGGCGTTGACCGGACGCACCAGATAGGGCGTGACCACGATCACCAGCTCCGTCTCGTTCCGGCGGAAGCCGTTGGAGCGGAACAAAGCGCCGATGATCGGCAGCCGGCCGAGGCCCGGCGTCCGCTCGACGGAATTGGCGCCGGTGTTGCGCAGCAGCCCGGCGATCATGAAGCTCTGGCCGGAGCCGAGCTCGACCGTGGTCTCCGCGCGGCGCGTCACCAGCGAGGGGACGGTGAAGCCGTTGAGGCGGATCGCGCCCTCGGTCGAAAGCTCAGATACCTCGGGACGGACGCGCATCGAGATGCGGCCGCCTTCGAGCACGATCGGCGTGAAGGCGAGGCTGACGCCATATTGCTTGAACTCGACCGACGTGCCGCCGATGCCCTGCGCAGTGGGGATCGGGAACTCGCCGCCGGCAAGGAAGCTCGCCGTCTCGCCCGACAATGCGCTCAGCATCGGCTCGGCCAGGGTCGTGACCAAACCGCTATTCTCGTTCAGGTCGAGCGTCCCGGCGATGTCGACGCCGAGCACGTTGCGCGCGATCAGATTGACGGCTGTGGAGCCCGCATTGCGCAGCGTCGAGAAGCTGCCGGTGTCGTCGAACGATCCGCTGTCGCCGCCGCGGCCGATGCCGAACTGGAAGTCCCCCGCGGTGCGGTCGAGGCTGGTCAGATTAACGCCGATGTCGCGCGCCAGGGAGCGGCTGACTTCGGCGATCCGGACCTGCAGCATCACCTGCATCGGCGTCGCGGTGCGAAGCCGGCTGATCACCTGCGTGCCTTCGCCGAGGAAGGCCTGGACGATGCGCTGGGCCTCTTCGACGTCGGCCGGCTCGCGGACCGTGCCGGTGAGCAGGACCGTGCCCGCCATCGGAGTGGCGCGGATCTCCGCGTCCGGCATCGCCATGCGCAGCAGCTCGTCGACCGAGCCGAGGTTGGCGCCGACGCGGACGTTGGCGGAATAGAGCACGCGGCCGGAGCTGTCGGTCGCATAGACCGAGGATTGGCCCGGCCCCTTGCCGAACACGTAGAGCTGGTTGCCCGAGCGGATGTAGACGTCGGCGACGGTGTCGTTGGCGACGAAGACGTCCGTGGCGGGACCGGGGAGCTGGATCAGCCGTCCGGTCCCCTGGCTCAAAGTGAGATTGTTGGCCGGGGCGACGGCACCGCTGGGCTGGGCACCCGCCTGGGTCGGCACGGCGGCGGCGATGCTGGCGGCGAGCGCGGCTGCGACCGCGGTCCCCAGGCTCGCGCGCCCGATCTTCTTCAATCTGGTCATCTCAACGGGCTCCCACCGGAACGACGGACACATTATTGCCGCGTGCGACGCGGACGACGGGGCCGGTCGGCACCGCCGGCGCCGCTTGTGCGGTGCCTTGGACGGGCGCGCGGCCTGCATTGGCGATGGCGGCGATCATCTCTCCGGCCTGGCGGGCGTCGCCATCCTGGCTGGGGGCCGCCGCGCGGCTCGGCACGGTGCGGCGCTGGAAGCGCGACACGTCGCCGCCGACCGTGAAGGTCGAGCCGGTTTCGACCGGCCGGCTGGCAATGGCGAGCAGCATGCGGCGCTCGGCATTGGGATCGTTGTTGGCGGGAACGGTGACTTCGCCCGAAGCAATGGCCCGCTCGAGGTCCGCATTGTTGTCGGCGAGCGAGCGCAGCGACAAAGAGAGCTGGCCGATGGTCTGCGCGACCGCGATCCGCTCCGCCATGCTCGGCGTCGCCTCGAGGGTCACGGACGTGTTCGCCGTCGCGACCTGATTGCCCTCTTCGTCCCGCGCGTTGATGCGCTGGTCGGTGGCGAGGACGCGGACGTTCCTGAGGATGGTCTCTGAGACGCGCAGCGGATCGCCTTCGCCGCCGCCCGCCACCGCATGGGTGAGGACGATGTCGACGCGGTCGCCCGGGAAGACGAAGCCGGCGACGCCGCTGGTCGAGGAGACGCCGACGGTGACGGCGCGCATGCCCGGCGCCAGCGCCGCGGCGAGGAAGCCGCGCTCGCCGGGACGCACCAGGGCGCCCTGCGTGACCGGCTGGCCGGCCGTGATCTCGGTGCGGACGACGGTGCCGATCAGGTCCTGCGGGTTCACCGCACGCTGGCCGCGGATGTAATAAGCCGGCTGGACCAGCCCCTGCGGCCACACCTGGTAGCGGAAGGCTTCGGCATCGATGATGGTGCCGACCGGAAGGTGGCGCGTCGCGACCAGCACCTCGGGCCCGGCGGGCACGACTGCCCGCGCCTCCGCCTGCGGGGCGGAGCTCCCGGTCAGCATGCTCTTGGCCAACATCGCGGTCACGCCCGCAATGACGAGTGCGCCGATCAGCAGCACGATTTTCTTCACATCCATGACGCCAGTCGCCTCCTTGGCAGGCACCCGAAATTTCCGTGCCTACCCATCATCCAAATTGGTTAAGAAACCGTTCGCCAATCAGCCACAGCCCCCCGAAAGCGATGGCGACGCCATAGGGGACCTCGAGTTTTTCCTTGCGGCGCCGCAGCCGGTGCCGGATCGCGAGCACGAGCGTCAGCGCTCCGCCGGCGAGCGACATCAGGACGACGAGCGCGATCACCGCCGCCGGCGGCAGCCACAAGGCGATCGCCGCGAGCAGCTTGACGTCGCCGCCGCCCATCATGCCGAGCGCGAAGGCGAGCGCGAACAGGCCGAACACCAGGACGGCGACGCCGACGCGCAGCGCGATGTCGGGCCAGAGCGCGAGATCGGTCAGGTACCAGAAGGGGATCGCGGCGAGCGCGATCGCGAGATTGAGCCCGTTGGGGATGGTCCGCGTCCTGATATCGCCCACCGCCGCGAAAACGAGCGCGGCGGCGAGGATCAGGACCAGGATTTCAGAGACGCCCCATTGCATGACGTAAAGCTCTAGACGGGCTTGCTTTCGAAACCGTAACCAGCGCGCGCATGACCAGCTCCAGCCTCGACCGGCGCTCCCATCCCGCGGGCGCGGCCTTTTCGGACTGGCGCGCCCCGGACGGCTGGCTCCACCGCCGCCTCGCCTGGCCGCAGCCGGCGGGGGCGACGCCGCGCGGCACCTTGCTGTTCGCGGGCGGGCGCGGCGACTTCGTCGAGAAATATCTCGAGGCGATGGCGCATTGGCACGCAGGCGGCTGGACCGTCGCCGGCTTCGACTGGCGCGGCCAGGGCGCCTCGCGCGGCGACTCGGCCGGCGGCCATCTCGACAGCCTCGATTTGCTGGTCGACGATCTCGCGGCGATCGTCGCGGAGCTGGCCGGCCGGGAGGAGGGGCCGCTCGTGGTGGTCGGCCACTCGATGGGCGGACATGTCTTGCTGCGCGCGCTCGCCGAGCAGCGGACAAGGCCGGAGGCCGCGGTGCTGGTGGCGCCGATGCTGATGGTCAACGCCTCGCCGTTTCCGTCCTGGGCGGCCTGGTCGACCGCCGCCTTCCTCACTGCCTTCGGCTGGGGAAGGCAGCCGGCCTGGCGCACGCGGACGCCGCCGGCGCCCGCCGGATCGCCGCGCCAGAAATACCTTACCGGGTCGGCCGAACGGTATGAGGACGAGCTGTGGTGGTGGGAGAAGGAGCCCGGCTTCAGCCTCGGAGCGCCGAGCTGGGGCTGGCTGGACGCCGCCTTCCGCTCCTGCGCGCGGCTGACCGACGCGCGGCTGCGCAAGGTGGACGTGCCGGTGCTGCTGCTCGGCACCGAGACCGACCGGCTGGTCAGCCCCGCCGCGATCCGCCGCGCCGCCTCCCTCCTGCCCAAGGCGCGGATCAGGATGTTCGCGCAAGCAGCGCACGAGCTCCTGCGCGAGGCCGATCCGGTCCGGCTCGCGGCGCTGGCCGAGATCGACGCGTTCCTCGACGAGGCGGCGCCGCGGTGACGCCGAAGGCCGACGTCGCCATCGTCGGCGCGGGCATGGCCGGCGCCAGCCTCGCCGCCGAACTCGCGCCGCACGCCTCGGTGCTGCTGATCGAGGCCGAGGATCAGCCGGGCTACCATTCGACCGGACGCTCGGCCGCCTTCTGGTCGGAAAGCTATGGCGGCCCCTTGGTCCAGCCGCTCACGACCGCTTCGGGCGTCCATTTGCGCGAGGGCGGCTACTTGAACCCGCGCGGCGCGCTCCACATCGCCGGCGAAAGCGGGGGCGCTGCGCTCGATGCGCTCGAGCGCATGTTCGCGGGGGCGGCCGTCCCTCTGCAGCGCATCGGCGCGGACGAGCTGCGCCGCAGGATAAAGGGACTGCGGGACGGCTGGGCGGAGGCGCTGTGGGAGCCGAGCTGCGCCGATATCGACGTCGCGCGCCTGCACGCCGACTATCTCGCCACGGCGAGGCGGGGCGGCGCGCGGCTTCTGACAGCCGCCGCGGTCGAGCAGGCCGAACGCAGCGGCAGCGCCTGGAGAATATCGACCCGTGCCGGTGAGGTGGAGGCGGCAGTGCTGGTCGACGCCGCGGGCGGCTGGGCGGACGCGGTCGCGGCGGCGTGCGGGGTCGCGCCGGTCGGCATCCGCCCCTATCGCCGCACCATCGCCCAGCTCAGGATCGCGCCGCCGGTTCCGGCCGATCTGCCGCTGGTGATCGACGCCGCCGGCCGTTTCTATTTCAAGCCCGAGGCCGGCGGGCGGCTCTGGCTCAGTCCCCACGACGAGACCCCCTGCGAGCCCTGCGACTGCGCGGCCGAAGAGATCGACGTGGCGCGCGCCATCGACCGGCTGCAGCGGGTCGTCGACTGGCGGGTCGAGCGGGTCGAAAAGAGCTGGGCGGGGCTGCGATCCTTCGCGCCCGACCGCCTTCCGGTCTACGGCTTCGACCCGGAGGCGGAGGGCTTCTTCTGGTTTGCGGGGCAGGGCGGCTTCGGCATCCAGACCGCCCCCGCCGCCGCGAAGCTCGCCGCCGCGCTCCTGCTCGGCCGCGCGCCCGATCCGCTGGTGGCGGGGATCGACCACATTCCCTACTCCCCCGGCCGTCTTCTGAACTGATCGGCGGCGGCGCAGGCGAGGGCGTCGGCGCGGTCGTTTTCGATGTGGCCGCTATGGCCCTTCACCCAGTGCCACTCGACCCGGTGCGGCCGCGCCGCCTCGAGCAGCTCCTGCCAGAGATCGGCATTCTTGACCGGCTTCCTGTCGGCGGTGCGCCAGCCGTTCTTCTGCCAGCCGTGGATCCACTTGGTGATGCCGTCGCGCACATAGATGCTGTCGGTGTGGAGATCGACCTGGCACGGCCGCTTCAGCGCCTCGAGCGCGCGGATCGCGGCGAGCAGCTCCATCCGGTTGTTGGTGGTGAGCGGCTCGCCGCCGGACAATGATTTCTCGCGCGCGCCCGAGCGGATCAGCGCCCCCCAGCCGCCGGGCCCCGGATTGCCGCGGCAGGCGCCGTCGGTGAAGATCTCGACCTCGGTCATGCGGGCAAATGCGCGGTCAGGCGGCCAGAAGGCCGGCCGGGAGCTTGAAGACCATGCGCTCCTCGACCCCTTCGACCGGAAGCTCGGTGACCTCGAAGCGCTCGGCGAGCGCGTCGACCACCTCTCGGACTAGCACTTCGGGCGCCGAGGCGCCGGCGGTGATGCCCAAGGTGCGCACGCCCGCGAGAGCGGCGAAATCGATATCGGCGGCGCGGCCGACGAGGCGCGCCGGCGTCCCCTCGCGCTCGGCGACTTCGACCAGGCGGACCGAGTTCGAGCTGTTGGGCGCGCCGATCACCAGCAGGAAGTCGCACTGGGGCGCGATCGCCTTGACCGCCGCCTGCCGGTTCGAGGTGGCGTAGCAGATGTCCTCGCTGCGCGGCGCCTGGATCGCCGGGAAGCGGCGCTGCAGGATGGCGAGGATCGCCGCCGTGTCGTCGACCGACAATGTCGTCTGGGTGAGGAAGGCGAGGCTTTGCGGCGCGGCCGGTTGCACCGCCTCGGCGTCGGCCGCCGTCTCGATCAGGGTCATCGCGCCCTCGGGGACCTGGCCGAACGTGCCGATCACCTCCGGGTGGCCGGCATGGCCGACGAACAATATGTGCCGGCCCTGCTCGATCAGCCGCTCCGCCTGGCGGTGGACCTTGGAGACCAATGGGCAGGTGGCGTCGAGAAAATCGAGCCCGCGCGCGGCCGCGTACGCCGGGACCGATTTGGGCACGCCGTGGGCGGAGAAGACCACCGGCACGCCGTCGGGCACCTGATCGAGCTCGGGCACGAACACCGCGCCCTTCGCCTTCAAACTGTCGACGACGAACTTGTTGTGGACGATCTCGTGGCGGACATAGACCGGCGGACCGTAGCGCTCGAGCGCGAGCTCGACGATCCGGATCGCCCGGTCGACCCCGGCGCAAAAGCCGCGCGGCGCCGCGATCAGCAGGTTGAGGGGAGGCTTATCCGGCATCGATCCGTCGTCTAGAGGATTGCTTGCGCGCTTCAAACCCGCTTCCTATGATCCCGCCCATGGCATAGGGGGCTGCCAGGGATATAGGCGCGTTCGCCCAAAGTTCGAGGTAGTCTCACGTGTTCAAGACCAAAGCGGCTGTCGCCGCCGCCGCTCTCTTCGCCATCGCCGGCTGCTCTCGCGAAGGCGAGATCACGTCGACCGGCGTCATCACCACCTACACCGCCTGCCCCGCCGTCGCCATCGCGGCGCCGACCGGCGACATCACCCTGTTCGATCCGCCGCAGAGCCGCGATTCCAGCGCGATCGACGTGGTCGCGACGATGACCAACGTGCGCTCGGCCTGCGACGAGAGCGGCGAGCATATCGTCACCAGCGCAACCTTCGACATCCAGGCCCGCCGCCGCGATCGCGGCCCGGCGCGCGACGTCGTCGTCCCTTATTACGCCACGGTCGTGCAGGGCGGCGCGAACGTCGCCTCGAAGAGCGTCACCAACCTCGTGCTGCGCTTCGCCGACGGCCAGGACCGCGCCGCCGCCAGCGGCCAGGCGAGCGCGCGGGTGCTGCGCTCGGCGGCGACCCTCCCGGAGGACATCCGCCGCCAGGTCACCCGCGAGCGCCGCGCCGGCGATGCCGACGCCGCGGTCGACCCGATGGCCGACCCCGCGGTCCGCGCCGCGGTCCAGCGCGCGAGCTTCGAGCTGCTGCTCGGCTTCCAGCTCACCGAAGACCAGCTCCGCTACAACGCCACCCGCTGAAGCGGGCAGAGGCGCCGGAGGCTGGGTTGCCACGTCAACCCTCCGTTTCGGCAGATCGGCCGCGCCGCTCGTCGGAAGTTTCATTAGTTTCGGCTTCCCTGAGGAAAAAAAGCACATCTTCCTCGATGCCGCCGGCGAAGCCGAAATAGCGGTCTCGACGGGCGGCTTCCTCCCCGATCGTCTCGCCGCGACTGGCCGCGAGGTCCTTGTCGATGACCGCCTGTTCCTCGTCGCTCAGAGTGCGCCGATAGCCGTGGTCGCCCGGGGTCGCTTCCTCCTGGCCGTCAAAGCCTTGGGGTGGCGGAAAGGCGGTCCACCACAGGCCGTCTTCGTCTTCCCAGATCTCGTTGCCGTCCCACTCGTCGGTCTCGGCGTCGACCCCGTCCGGCTCGAGCGCTTCCGCTTCGGGCTCGGGCTGCGGCTCCGGCTCCGGAAGGCCCCGCTCGACCGCGTCCATCCAGGGATCCCAGTCGGTGAGAACGGCCTCGGTCTCCGGCGGGGGGTCGAGCAATTTCTCGGCCTTGCCGAGCAGATAGATGAGCAGCCGGTTGTCGTAGACGATTTCCTCGCTCTTCAATTCGCCGTGATAATAATGGCGTTTGACCGTCCCTTCGATCGCCCGCTCGTACGCGATCGAGCGCAGGCGCCGCGCCCCATGCCGCTGCGCAGCCTCGCAGGCGAGATCGAACGCCCGCGCATCGGCACGCCGCCGCGCGCGGTTGACCGCCTGCTCCGAGACGCCGATCCGAGCCGCGGCCACCCGTGCGACCCCGGTGTCGGCCAGCGCCTCGACATATTCGCGCTGCTTCTGCGGAGTGAGGCCGTCCGTGCGGTAGCGGAGCGGCACGGGCTCGAAGTCGGCGAGGCCGGCGGGGGAGGGGACAGTTACTTTTTCGCGCGGCGGTGCCTCGCCCTCACCCGGCGGTGGGGAAAAGTGACTGTCCCGTGGGTTGAAGTGAGAAGCGGGCTCATCGGTCGCCGCCTCGGGGGCGTTTGGGTTCTGGTTCTGTTCCATCCGAAAGGATGAACCACAACATTTATACCGTGGGAAAGCATTTTCTTTCGCGCGCGACCGGGGGACCGGCGGACGAACCGTCAGCGGAGCGCTTCGATCGCAACGCCAACGTCCAGCTTCAGCCATCGGCGATCCGTGGTGAGAGCGAGGGCGTTCGTCTCGAGCGCGAGCGCCAGGCAGGCACGGTCGCCGAGCGAGAGGCCGAGCGCGCGTGTGGCGAGCCGGAGCGCGCCGGCGGCGTGCGCCCGATCGTCGGTGAACGGCCGCACATCAAGGGGAAGCGATCCGAGAACGTCGCGCACCTCGGCCGCGCTCAGCCCGGCCTCGCGCAGCTTGCCGACGGTCTCGGCCACGTTCACGGCGCTTACCAATGCGGTGGCGAGGGTCTCTGCGACACGCTCCGCACCGGGCTCCGCCTGAAGCAGGCAGAGAAGCGCCGATGAGTCGAGGACGACGATCCTGATTTGAGTACAAGACTGGCCACGCGAGAATGCATTGTCTGGTGATCTGCAGCGTTGCGGGCGGCTGCCGAACCGATTGACACCACCCCGGCCCTGCGCCAAGGCCGCGGCGTCTAAGGACGCGCGGGAGAGACCCACCGTCGCCCTCACGGGCTATGGCGGGCGCCGAAGGAGCAACCGCCCCGGAATCTCTCAGGCAAAAGGACCGCGCGGACGGGACGCTCTGGAAAGCGTCCGCCTTCGCCCGAACGGGCTTCGGCGGACCACCGAAGGGGTAAGCGGGAACCAAAAGCCCGCGAAAGCTCTCAGGTTCAGCGACAGAGGGGGCGCGACCGCATGGGCTCGGGCCGACATTCGTCGGACGAGCGCCGAAGCGGAAGCGAACCCGGAGACTGGACCGATGAGCGAAGCCGACGCCCCGACCGCCACCCTTCCGCTCGACGCCTGGCACCGCGCCCGAGGCGGCCGCATGGTCGCGTTCGCCGGCTATGAGATGCCGATCCAGTATGAAGGCATATTGACCGAGCATCGCTGGACGCGGACCTCGGCGGGGCTTTTCGACGTCAGTCATATGGGGCAGCTGATCGTCGCCGGGCCGGAGGCCGAGGCGGGGCTCGAGACGCTGCTGCCGGCGGACCTCGCGATCCTCAAGGACGGGCGGCTGCGCTACTCGCTCCTGCTCTCGGACGACGGCGGCATCATCGACGACCTGATGGTCACCCGCCGCGGCGACCATTTCTACATGGTCGTGAACGGCGCCACCAAGCATGGCGACATCGAGCATCTGCGCGCGCGGCTGCCCCGCACGGTCGTGCTCGACCATATGAAGGAGCAGGCGCTGGTCGCGCTCCAGGGGCCGAAGGCGGTCGACGCCCTGGCCCGGCTCGCCCCCGGGGTCGAGCAACTCACCTTCATGACCGGCGGGGCGTTCGAGATCGGCGGCGTTCCCGCCTGGATCAGCCGCTCGGGCTATACCGGCGAGGACGGCTTCGAGATCTCGGTCGCCGCCAACCGCGTCGCCGCGGTCGCCGACTTGCTCCTCGAGCAGGAGGAAGTGAAGCCGATCGGCCTCGGCGCGCGCGATTCGCTGCGCCTCGAGGCGGGGCTGCCGCTCTACGGACACGACCTCGACGAGGAGACGACGCCGGTGGAGGCGGACCTGACCTTCGCGCTGTCGAAGCGGCGGCGGGAGCAGGGCGGCTTTCCGGGCTGGCACCGGATCGCGACCGAGCTCGCCGACGGGCCGATCCGCAAGCGCGTCGGCCTCGCGGTCGAGGGCCGCCAGCCGGTGCGCGAGGGCGCGGCAGTGATCGACGGGGACGGCGACGAGGTCGGCAAGGTGACCAGCGGCGGCTTCTCGCCGATGCTGGAGGCGCCGATCGCCATGGCCTATGTCCCCGCCGCCTCCGCCGCCCCGGGCAGCGAGGTCCGGCTCGCCCAGCGCGGCAAGATCTTCCAGGCGAAGGTGACCCCCATGCCCTTCGTTCCCCACCGCTACCAACGCAAGGGAGGCGCATCGTGACCATCCATTATACCGAGGAGCATGAGTGGGTCCGGGTCGATGGCGACACGGCCACGGTCGGAGTCACCGATTTCGCGCAGGGGCAGCTCGGCGATGTCGTGTTCGTCGAGATTCCGGACGCCGGGCGGCAGGTCACGAAAGGCGGCGAGGCCGCGGTCGTGGAGTCGGTCAAGGCGGCGTCGGACGTCTATGCGCCGGTCTCGGGCGAAATCGTCGAAGGCAATCAGGCGGTGGTCGACGAACCGTCCTTGGTCAACACCGATCCCGAGGGCGAGGGCTGGTTCTTCAAGCTGCGCCTGTCCGACGCGTCCGAGCTCGAGGGCCTGATGGACGCCGAGGCCTATAAGAGCTTCTGCGAAAGCCAGTGACGCTCCGACCCGCCACCGGTTCGCTCGAAAGGGCTTCTCGACTTCGCTCGAAGCGAACGGAGATTCCGGTGCTTGTCTTCCGGGTCGCGAGCGGCGCGTGACCGTCAACGCCTCCTCCTGCTGGTCGGCGAGCGACTATGCGGCCAATGCGGCGTTCGTGCCGGCGCTGGGGGAGGCGGCGCTGGCCTCGCTGGCGCCGCAGCCGGGCGAGCTGGTGCTCGACATCGGCTGCGGCGACGGGGCGCTGACGAGCAAGATCGTGGCGGCCGGGGCCCGGGTGATCGGGCTCGACGCGTCGGCGGTGATGGTCGAGGCGGCGCGGGCGAGGGGCGTCGATGCGTTCGTCGCCGACGCGCAGGCGCTGGATCTCGACGAGCAGGCTTCGCGCTTCGGGCAGTTCGACGCCGCCTTCTCCAACGCCGCCCTGCACTGGATGCTGGATCCGGACGCGGTCGCTTCGGGCGTCTACGCATTGCTGCGGGCCGGCGGCCGCTTCGTCGGCGAGATGGGCGGCGAGGGCAATATCGCCCTGCTGCGCGGCGGCGTCCGCGCCGAGCTGGAGGCGCGGGGCTATTCGGTGCCCGCCGAGGATCCGCAATGGTATCCGACCGTCGAGGAGTTCGTGCGGCTCTACTCCCACGCGGGCTTCACCGAGATCCAGGCGCATCTGTTCGCGCGGGCGACGCCGCTCCCGACCGGCGTCGCGGCCTGGGTGAAGACCTTCCGCGCCGGCTGGCTCGAGGTCGCCGAGGTGCCGCGCGAAGCCCGCGACGAGGTCGCCGCCGCGATCGAGGCCCGGCTCGTGCCGGCGCTCCGGCTCCCGGACGGCAGCTGGTTCGCCGATTATGTCCGCCTCCGTTTCTCGATGAGGAAGCCCGCCTGATGCGCTATCTGCCCCTGACCGAAGCCGACCGGACCGAGATGCTGCGAACCATCGGCGCCGCATCGATCGAGGAGCTGTTCGTCGACGTGCCGGAGGCGGCTCGGCTGCCCGGCAAGATCGAGGGCCTCGCCGACCATGCCAGCGAGCTCGCCGTCGAGCGCGACCTGGGCCGGATGGCGAGGCGGAACCGCGTCGCCGGCGACGCGCCCTTCTTCCTGGGCTGCGGGGCGTACCGGCACCATATCCCGGCGAGCGTCGACCACCTCATCCAGCGCGGCGAATTCCTGACCAGCTACACGCCCTACCAGCCCGAGATCGCGCAGGGCACGCTGCAGGCCTTGTTCGAGTTCCAGACGCAGGTGGCGCGGCTCTACGGCTGCGACGTCGCCAACGCCTCGATGTACGACGGCTCGACCGCCTGCTGGGAAGCGATCGGCATGGCGCGGCGGATCACGCGCCGGGCCAAGGCGATCCTCTCGTCGGGGCTCCACCCGCACTACGTCGCGGTCGCCAAGACGATGGCGCGGTTCACCGGCGACGCGCTGGTTACGAACCTGCCCGAGCTGTCGCCGGAGCCCGACATCGCCGCACTGCTCGAGGCGGTGGACGAGGAGACGAGCTGCGTCGTCGTCCAATATCCCGACATATTGGGGCGGATCGGGGACCTGAGCGAGCTCGCCAAGCGCGCGCATGCGATGGGCGCTTTGCTGGTCGCGGTGGTGACCGAGCCGGTGGCGCTGGGCGCGATCAGGGCGCCGGGCGAGATGGGCGCGGACATCGTCGTCGGCGAGGGCCAGTCGATCGGCGTCGGGCTGAATTTCGGCGGGCCCTATGTGGGCTTGTTCGCGACCCGCGACAAATATGTCCGGCAGATGCCGGGGCGGCTCGCCGGCGAGACGGTCGACGCGGAGGGCAAGCGCGGCTTCGTGCTGACGCTGTCGACGCGCGAGCAGCATATCCGCCGCGAGAAGGCGACGTCGAACATCTGCACCAACAGCGGCCTGTGCGCGCTCGCCTTCACCATCCACATGACCCTGCTCGGCGAAAAGGGCCTGCGCCAGCTTGCCGGGCGCAACCATTATCTCGCCTGGGAGGCCTCTCGGCGGCTGACCCGGATCGCGGGCGTGTCGCTGGTCAACGGCACCTTCTTCAACGAGTTCACCCTTCGCCTGCCCAAGGAGGCGCGGCCGGTGGTGCGGGCGATGGCGGAGAAGGGCGTGCTCGGCGGCGTCTCGCTCGGCCGGCTCTATCCCGGCGTCGACGCGCTGGCGAACGGGCTGGTGGTGGCGGTCACCGAAACCACCACGTCGCAGGACGTCGAGGCGCTGGCCCGCGCCCTTGAGGAGGCTTTGGCATGAGCATGAGCCGCGAAGGTCGTCCGACCCGGCCCGAGGCCGGCGAGAGCGCCGCTCCGGAGACCTGGACCGGCAACCGCGCCCTGATGCTCGAGGAGCCGTTGCTGTTCGAGATCGGGGGGCTCGACACGACCGGCGTCGATTTCGAGCAGGTGCCGCAGGAAGTGACGCTCGGCCATCGCGCCCAGGAGCAGGACGACGATTTCCACGTCGACCGCCTCGGCGGCCTCGCGCGCAGGGAGCCGATCGGGCTGCCCGGTTTGTCCGAGCCGCAGGCGGTGCGCCATTATACCAGGCTCAGCCGCCAGAATTACGCGATCGACCTCGGCCTGTTCCCGCTCGGCTCGTGCACGATGAAGCACAATCCGCGGCTGTGCGAGAAAGTGGCGCGGATGCCGGGCTTCGCCGACATCCACCCGCTGCAGCCGGTCGATACCGTCCAGGGCGCGTTGCAGGTGATCGAGCAACTCGGCGAGTGGCTGGTCAGGCTGACCGGAATGCATTCGGTCGCGATGAGCCCCAAGGCCGGCGCGCACGGCGAGCTGTGCGGCCTGCTCGCGATTCGCTCGGCGCTCGAGGCGCGCGGCGATGGGCGCGAGGTGGTGCTGGTTCCGGAAAGCGCCCACGGCACCAATCCGGCCACCGCCGCCTTCGCGGGCTACCGCGTCGAGAGCATCCCGGCCAACGCGCGCGGCCGCGTCGACCTCGACGCGCTGACCGCGCGGCTCGGGCCGGACGTCGCCGCGGTGATGATCACCAACCCCAATACGTGCGGCCTGTTCGAGCCCGACATGATCGCCATCTCGGACGCCGTCCACGCCGCCGGCGCCCTGGTCTATTGCGACGGCGCCAATTTCAACGCGATCGTCGGCCGGGTGAAGCCGGGGGACCTCGGCATCGATGCGATGCACATCAATCTCCACAAGACCTTCTCGACTCCGCACGGCGGCGGCGGTCCGGGCGCTGGGCCGGTGGTCTTCTCGGAGGCGCTGACGCCGTTCGCGCCCTTGCCGTTCGTCGAGAAGCAGGGCGACCAGTACGTCATCGTCGAGGAGGAGAATGCCGGCGAGCATCACGGGTCGAGCTTCGGCCGGATGGTCGCCTTCCACGGCCAGATGGGCATGTTCACGCGTGCCTTGGCCTACATCCTCAGCCACGGCGCCGACGGCCTTCGCCAGGTTTCCGGCGACGCCGTGCTCAACGCGAACTACGTGCTGCGCACGCTGGACGACGTCCTTGACGCGCCGTTCGGCGCCAGCGGCCCGTGCATGCATGAGGCTTTGTTCTCGGACAAAGGGTTTGCCGGCGGACTCAGCACGCTCGACCTCGCCAAAGGGCTGATCGACGAGGGCTTCCACCCGATGACGATGTATTTCCCGCTCGTCGTCCACGGCGCGATGCTGGTCGAGCCGACGGAGACCGAGTCGAAGGCCAGCCTCGACGAATTCCTCGGCGCGCTGCGCAGCGTCGCCGAGCGGGCGAAGGCGGGCGACGAGTCGCTGAAGTCCGCCCCCGTCCACGCGCCGCGCCGCCGCCTCGACGAGACCCAGGCGGCGAGGAAGCCGGTGCTGGTCTGGAAGGAGCCGGAGCAGCCCGGAGCGGCGGAGTGACGTGAAGCGCCACGCCCCTGCGACCCATCGGAACCGGGAACCCCTTGCGGAGGTGCTGCGCGAGGTGCTGCCCGAGGGCGGTCTCGTGCTCGAGGTGGCGAGCGGGACCGGCGAGCATGCGGTCTTTTTCGCGCGGCTGTTTCCGCGCCTCCGCTGGCAGCCGAGCGATGCGGACCCCGATGCGGTGAATTCGATCCTCGCCTGGGCCGCGGACGACGACGCGCCGAACCTGCTCGCCCCGGTGTGGCTCGACGCCGCGTCGGAGACCTGGCCGATCGATGCGGCCGACGCGATCCTGTGCGTCAACATGGTCCATATCAGCCCGTGGGCGGCGACCGTTGGGCTGATGCGCGGGGCGGGGCGGCTGCTCGCTCCCGGCGCGCCTTTGATCCTCTATGGGCCTTTCCGGCGGGCCGATGCTCCGACGGCGCCGAGCAATGATGCGTTCGACGCCGGCCTGCGGTCGCGCGATCCCGAATGGGGCCTCCGCAATCTGGAAGATGTCGCCGCCGAGGCCGCGGCGAACGGCCTCGTGCTCGAGCGCGTGGTGTCGATGCCGGCAAACAACCTTTCGGTGGTGTTTCGGAGAAGCTGACCCTCCAACGAGGAGGCGTGAAATACCGGCCGCTCTCTGTTATCGTAGGCCGAAGGGGGCGGGAATATGGCATTCAACGCAAGGGTACGCGACATTCAGGAGATCCTGAAGGCGCGGGGCTATACGCTCGGCACGAGCGGGCCGAACAAGGACGGCGTCGACGGGGATGCCGGCGATCGCACCTACGATGCTGTCCTGCTCGAACTGCGCAAGGCGGAGGCGGCGAAGTTCGCGGCGCCGGCGCAGCCGCTGCAGCCCAAAGCGCCCGAGGCGGTGGTGGCCGGCGGCCAGTCGCCCGCGCAAAGGGCGATCGATCTGTCGCTGCTGAAAATGGCTTTCCCACAGAACAAGGATGAAGCCGAGCTCGCGAAATGGGTCGAGGCGACGCGCGCGGCCTGCGTCCGCTGGGGCATCGACACGCTGCGCGAGGTGGCCTCGTTCCTCGCCAACATCAATGTCGAGAGCGCGGGCCTCACCCGGCTGACGGAGAGCCTCAATTATTCGACCGAAGGGCTGCTCAAGACGTTCGGCCGCCACCGCATCAGCGTGGAGGATGCCCAGAAATTCGGCCGCAACGCGCAGCATGCCGCCGATCAGGAGACCCTGGCGAACATTCTCTACGGCGGCGAATGGGGCGCCCGCAACCTCGGCAATACCCAGCCCGGCGACGGCTGGAGATTCAAGGGTTACGGCCCGAAACAGCTGACCGGCCGGGCCAATCAGACGATGTTCGGTCAGGCGATGGGGATTCCGGTCGAGCAGGTGCCGGGATTCGTGCGCACGCCCGAAGGCGGGATGATGTCCGCCGGCTGGTTCTGGAAGTCGCACAATCTCGATGCGAAGGCCGCGACGCCGGGCATCGAGGACGATCGCCAGGCGATCAACGGCGGCCTGCTCGGAGTGAAAGAGGTCGAGGAGAGGTTCAACGTGCTTCTCGCCGAGCTGTTGCGTAGGGAGAAAGCGCAATAACCGTGCTCAGCTCGGCGCCGTCTGGGCCGGCGGCACATTTGTGGCGCGGGGCGTTCCGTCGCCGAGGTCGTGGCCGGCGAGGCGGAGCAGCAGCAGCGTCCAGGCGAGGCCGAACGCCCAGCCGGCGATGACGTCGCTCGGCCAGTGGACGCCGAGCACGAGCCGGCTGGCGCCGATCAGGATCGCAAGCCAGACCGCGCTCCAGACCGCGATCGCGCGGCGTGGGTAGCCGGTCGTGAGCAGGAGTGCGAGCGAGAGGTAGACCATCGTCGAATTGGCGGCGTGACCGCTCGGGAAGGACAGGGTCTGGACCTCGACGAGATGCTCGTGCGCGACCGGGCGCAGGCGCGCGGTCTGCATCTTCTGGAGCTCGACCAGCACGCGGCCGCCGAGCGTGATCGCGAGCAGCAGGGCCGCCGATCTGTAGCGGCGCCGGACGAGGAGCAGAATGGCGCCCGCGATTGCGAGCGGAATGAGGACCCGGTAGCCGCCGAGCTCGGTGAGGATGCGCGCCGCGACGGTGAGCTCGGGCGGCCGGTCGCCGGCGTAGAAGAAAGCGAGCAGCCCCCGGTCGAGGTCCATGCCGCCGAACAGCAGCATCACCGTCCAGGCGACGACCAAAGCGAACAAGACGGCGGGCATCAGGCCACGCGAGCGGGCGCAGGACGGGGAAGGGGACGCAATCTGATTCGGGCCTTTCTCATGGGGCGCGGCCGCTCTATCCCGGAACGGCGGGCGCTTGGAAGCCGGGGAGGCAGGGGTTGGCGAACGGAATGCGGCAGCTCCACCCCAATCATCTGACTCTGCTGCGCGTCCGCGGGGCGATCTTCGCACTGGCGTTCGTCGCTGTCGCAGCTCTGCTGGATGCAACTCTGGTGGGGGAGATCGGCCTGCGCTTCGGCGTCGCCACCGGCGGCGCGGCGGCGCTTGGGGTCGCGCTCGCCTTGTGGCTGCCGGGGCGCCGCTACCGGGCCTGGGCATGGCGGATGGACGAGGATGAATTGCGCATCGCCTCGGGCGTGCTGGTGCGAAGCGACACGATCGTGCCGTTCGGCCGGGTCCAGCATATCGACATCCTGCGCGGGCCGCTGCAGCGCCATTACGGCCTCGGCAGTCTCGTCCTCCACACCGCCGGCACGCGCAGCGCCGCGATCCTGCTTCCCGGCCTCGAGGTCGCGGAGGCGGAGCGGATGCGCGACCATGTCCGCGCGCGCATCCGCGAGGATCTGGTGTGAGCGAATTTGCCCCGGGCGTCGGCGTCGTGGCCGATCGGCGGCTGCATCCGGCGACTCTCGTCAGCCGCACGCTGCGCGTCATCCCCGAGGCCGCGGGCGGGATGGCCGCCTATGGCGCTCTGATCGCGCGGGCCGATTTGGCGCGGGTGCTGCTGATGATCCTGGCCGGAATCCTGTTCGCGGGGATCGCCGCGTTCCTCAGCTGGTGGCGCTTTCGCTACGGCGTCGGGGAGCGTGAGATCGTCATCGAATCGGGCGTGATCAGTCGCAAGCGGCGGGTGATCCCGTTCGAGCGGGTCCAGGACATCGCCATCGAGCAGCGCCTGCTCGCCCGCCTGTTCGGGACCGCCCACGTCAAGATCGAGACCGGCGGCTCGGCGGCGGACGAGGGCCATCTCGATTCGATCACGCTGGCCGACGCCCATGCGCTTCGCGACATCGTGCGCGGACGCAAGGCGGCGGAGGCGGCGGCCGAGGCCGAGGCCGAGGGAGTGAAGCAGGACGCTGCGGAGCCCGTGCTGTTCGAGATGGGCCTCGGCCGGGTGCTGTTTTCGGGCCTGTTCAACTTCTCGGTGGTGTTCGTCGCCGCCATTTTCGCGGTGCTGCAGAATGGCGAGGAACTCGGCCTTATCGAGCCCACCGACTTCGCGCTCAAATCGGCGGATATGCCGGTGCGCATGTGGGTGATCGCGAGCCTCGTCACGCTCGGCGCGGTGCTGCTGCTCGGCATGGCGGCCGGCGTGATCAGGACGCTGGCGCGCGATTACGGCTTCCGCCTCACTCGGGCGGCGGCGGGGCTGAGGCGCAGGCGGGGGCTGATCACCTTGTCCGAGGCGGTGATCCCGGTGCGGCGCATGCAGGTCGCGCGCATCGAGAGCGGCTTCATCGCCCGCGCGCTCGGCTGGTACAGCCTCGATTTCCAGACCTTGGGCGCGGACGCGCGCGGGCGCGGCGCGCAGGCGGCGGCGCCGTTCGCCAGGATCGAGGAGGTTCGCCCGATCCTCGCCGAGACCGGCTTTCCCGAGCCCGGGGAGGAGGCCGCCTGGCGGCGCGCGCCGCGGCGCTCGATCGTGCGGCGGGCGCTGTTCCCGGCGATCGGCGCGGCGGCGGCGCTGGCGGCGGCCTTCGCTCTGGCGGCGGAGGCGGGGGTCGGCGCCGTTCTTCTGCTCCTGCTTGCTCTCGCCGCGCCGCTTCGCTGGACGCGTCACCGCCACCTGGTCGGCGACGAGGCCCTGTTCGTCGCGGGCGGCGTGATCAAGCACAGGGTCCGGATCATGCCGTTCGCGCGGGCGCAGGCGATCGAGATCCGGGCGACGCCGTTCCAGCGCCTGCTCCGCCTCGCGTCGATACGGGTCGACACGGCCGGGGCGCCCAACACCCGCGGCCTCGCAATCGTCGATCTCGACGCTGCCGAAGCAGCGGCCCTGGCTGAGCGCCTGCTCGCACTTTTCCAGGAGCGGCGGAGGATCGAGCGCGCCGCGAGAAGTTGATTTTGCTGCAGTGCATCGTCCGCCCCGCACGTTTCGGCTTCGCCGGGGAACGAGGGTGCGGGCGACGGGTTGAAAGCGCACCAGCATTCAGAGGAGCAGAACATGGCGAACCAGGACGGGCCGAGCGCCGTCAACTTCCAGTCCGAGCAGGGCGATGTCGAATTCCAGGCGGAAGCCGGCGAGACCGCCGGCCTCGCGGGGCGCGTGACCGAGCGCGTCACCGAGGCCGCTCAGAACGTGAACTGGAACAAGGTCGCGGTCGGCGCCGGGGCGGCGGCGGTGGTCGCGGGCGCGGCGCTTGCAGCGAAGAAGTTCGTCGGCCGCGGCGGCGAGGACGGCGAGACTCGGGCGTCTGGGTCGAGCCGCAAGGGCGACTGACGTCGGTCGAGGAGGCTAATCCACATCAAGAAGCCGGCGCGGATTCGTCCGCGCCGGTTTTTTTGTTCCGATTCCGGGGCTTGGTTACTGTTGCGCGCTTGCACGGGGGCGTGGCAATGCGCGGAATAAGTCGGACAATTCGCTTGTCACGAGTCAGGTGCGGATATAGCGTCCCCGCGAACAGAGAGCCCCACGGGGCCGGTCGCTAAATAGGGTAGGGGGAGGCCGAATATGCGCCTGAAATCCGTCATTCTCGGGTCAACGTCGCTCGCGGCTTTCGCGATGATCGCATCGCCCGCGGCGGCCCAGCCGGCCCAGCCGGCGGAGAATGCGGAAGCCCAGGAGTCGCCGGCCGACAGCGAAGCCAGCGTGGTCAGCAATCCGGACGAAGGCGAGGCGATCGTCGTCACCGGCCTTCGCCAAAGCCTCCGGTCCGCCCAGAACATCAAGCGCAACTCCGAGCAGATCGTCGACTCGATCGTCGCGGAGGACATCGGCAAGCTCCCCGACATTGCGGTATCCGACACCGCCGCGCGGATTCCCGGCATCCAGGTTGAGCGTTCCGGCGGCGAGGCGAGCCGGGTGCTTCTGCGCGGCCTCGATCGCTTCAATTATACGACCACCTACAATGGCCGCGAGATCTTTACCGCCGAGACGCGTTCCGTCGCGCTGCAGGATTTCCCGGCCGGCGGGATCAGCGCGATCGAGGCCTTCAAGACATCGACGGCCAATCTGGTCGAACCCGGCATCGCCGGCCTGATCAACGTCCGCTCCCGCCGCCCGTTCGATTTCCGCGGGTCCGAGATCGCCGGGTCCGTTTGGGGAGTCTATCCGAACCAGTCGCGGGACCTGGAGCCCAACGCCCAATTGCTGCTCAGCGACCGCTGGGACGTCGGCGGCGGCGAGGTCGGCGCGCTGATCAACTTCTCCTACACCCGCCTCCACTATCGGGATTCGATCCGCCGCCACGGCTTCTTCATCGCCGACCTCGCCGGCGGCCGGTCTCCCGACTGGCCCGAAATCCGCTACAACGAAGCCGAGCGCTGGCGCCCGTCGATCAACGGCGCGCTGCAGTGGCGCCCGTCGCCCGGCGTCGAGCTTTATGTCGAAGGCCTGTGGCAGGGCTTTCGCGAGCGGTCGACCGACCGGATGTGGGCGCAGCCTTTGTGGGGCGGCGCCTCCTACGAGAATATCGTCCGCGACGGCAACCAGGTCCTCAGCGGCACCGTCAACCAGCCAACCGCCTGCTGCGGCGGCAACCAGACCTGGGGCTTCCAGGGCGCGACCAGCCGCGACACCAACACCTATCAGTTCGCGGCCGGCGGCAGCTACGATGCCGGCGCGCTCAGGATCACCGCCGACGTCGCGCGCACCGACAGCACATTCGATCTGCGCACGGAGAGCGTGGATTACGAGATCAACACGAGAAACTTCTCGGTCGACTGGTTCACCGGAACCGTCGACGGCCCCGGGCCGACCTTCCAGGTGCGCGGGATCGACCCCCTGAACGCGTCGATCTACAATTACAGGGGCTTCTTCGAGGATTATCTCACCGCCAGCGGCGACGACTGGCAGGCCCGTCTCGATTTCGAATATGAGACGGACGGCCTCGACTTCCTGCCGCGGATCCAGTGGGGCGTGCGCTTCGTCAGCCGCGACGCTTCGGCCAGCGCCGGCTCCTTCTACTGGAACCTGCGCGACCGGGGCATCCCGATTTCGGCCGTGCCGCTCGACTATCGGCCGACCGCAATCGGCTTCCGGGACGACAACCATGCGCCGTTCCCGGTGCAGTGGCTGGCGCCGACCTTCTCCAGCGTGCAGAGCAACCTGACGGCGTTCAGGCAGTTCAACATCAATCTGACGGGGACCGGCTCGGTCGACGGGCCGCCGGTCGATCCGGCGCGCACGTTCAACATCAACGAGCAATCCTATGCCGCCTACGGACAATTGAATTATGAATTCGAGGCGGGCGACGTCACGATCGACGGTGCCCTGGGCATGCGCGTCGTCCAGACCGAGGAAGACATTCAGGGCACCCTGTTCGCCACCACCGGCCCCCAGGCGGTCGACTTCCAGACCGAGTATACGGACTGGCTGCCCAATGCGAGCATGCGCATCCGGTTCACGCCGGAGTGGCAGATGCGCTTCTCCATCACCGAGACGCGGACCCGGCCGACGTTCGACCAGCTCAATCCGTCGCTGCGGCTGAATCCCGTTCCCGGCTGCGTCCCGGGCGGCCCGGTCGACTGCGTGCGGACCGGCTCCGGCGGCAACCCGTTCCTGCTGCCGCTCGAATCGGTCAATTACGACGCGAGCATCGAATATTATTTCTCGCGCACCGGCTTCGCGGCGCTCGGCGTCTTCCGCCGCGACATGAAGGGGTTCATCGCCAATCGCGCGTTCGAATTCCCGGAACCGGATCCCGAGTCCGGCCTGCCTTTGGTCATCACCGGGCCCGTCAATACGCGCGATGCGAGGATCCAGGGGTTCGAGGCCCAGTTCACCAGCTTCTTCGACTTCCTGCCGGGCGTGCTCCGCGGCTTCGGCGCTCAGGCGAACGTCACTTACATCGACGCCGACGCGACCTTCCTCTTCTTCCCGGAGGACCATCCGAACCACGCGGTCCTGCGCTCGCGCATTCCGGACGTCTCGCGATGGACCTACAATCTGGTCGGCATGTACGAGCGCGGCGGCCTCACCGCCCGCCTGGCCTACAACCGCCGCAGCGGCTTCCCGGAGGCCGATCGCGCCGAGCGCGACAATTTCTTCACGCTGCAGGGCCGCGGCCACTCGGTCTCGAGGCTGGACTGGTCGAGCAGCTACGCCTTCAACGATAACTTCACCGTGTTCTTCGACTGGACCAACATCCTGGGCGACCCGTTCAGGTCCGACATCGTCAGGGTCAATTATCCGGGCGGCGTGCCGAGCGCTCCGGAGATTTTCCCGATGCTGGTCCGTTTCGAGGAATCCACCATGACGGCCGGCATCCGGTTCAGATTCTGATCCGGAGAGTCGGGCCCCGTTTCCTTTCGGCCGCGCGCTTGCCCCCGCTCGATTCGGGTGCGAGACGGGCCGCGTGAGCGACCATGACATAAGGAAGATCGTCATCGTCGGGGGCGGCACGGCCGGCTGGATGGCTGCCGCGGCCTTCTCGGCGCTGCTCGACAAGGCGGTGGAGATCATCCTCGTCGAATCCGACGAGATCGGCACGGTCGGCGTGGGCGAGGCCACGATCCCGCCGCTGATCGCATTCAACAACATGCTCGGGATCAACGAGGACGCGTTCCTCGCGGCGAGCCAGGGGACGTTCAAGCTCGGCATCGAGTTCGTCGACTGGGGCGGGCCCGGCGAGCGTTACTTCCACCCGTTCGGACCGCACGGCCAGGACTATAGCGGCGTCCATTTCCACCAGCTCTATCTGAGGGAAAAGAAGCGGCACCCGCTCCCAGACATCAGGCACTGGTCGATGAGCGGGGCGGCCGCCGAGCTCGGCCGCTTCGCGCGGCCCGGGCCGGACTCGCGCCTGCCGCTGTCGCAGCTCGCTTACGCCTTCCATTTCGACGCGGGCCTCTATGCCCGCTTCCTGCGCGGCTATGCCGAAAAGAACGGCGTGCGGCGGGTCGAAGGGAAAATCGTCGAGGCAAGGGTCGACGGGGAGAGCGGCCATGTGCGCGCGGTCACCCTCGCCGACGGCACCGCGATCGAGGGCGAGCTGTTCATCGACTGCTCGGGTTTTCGCGGGCTCCTCATCGAGGAGAAGCTCGGCACCGGCTATGAAGATTGGAGTCGCTGGCTGCCCTGCGACCGCGCCGTCGCCGTTCCGAGCCGTCTCCCCGGCCCGCCCGAGCCCTTCACCCGCTCGACGGCGCGGGCGGCGGGGTGGCAGTGGCGCATTCCGCTTCAGCACCGGATGGGGAACGGCATCGTCTATTCGAGCGCGCATCTGGAGCGCGGCGACGCCGAAGCGCTGCTGCTCGCCAATCTCGAGGCGGAGGCCCTGGCCGAGCCGCGGCACCTCGCCTTCACGGCGGGCCGCCGGCGCCTCGCCTGGAACGCGAACGTCGTCTCGCTCGGCCTTTCGAGCGGGTTCGTCGAGCCGCTCGAATCGACCAGCATCCACCTCATCCAGAGCGGCATCGCCAAGCTGCTCGCTCTGTTCCCGGACCGCCGCTTCGACCGGGCCGAGCGTGACGAATATAATCGCCAGATGAAGGACGTGTTCGAGGACGTCCGCGACTTCATCATCCTCCACTACAAGGCGACGCGCCGCGACGATTCCGATTTCTGGAATTACTGCCGGACGATGGACGTGCCCGACAGCCTCGCCGGCAAGCTCGAGCTCTGGCGCTCGAAGGGGCGGCTGTTCCGCGAGGGGCGCGAGCTGTTCGGAACGCCGAGCTGGGTGGCCGTGCTGCTCGGTCAGGGGATCGTGCCCGAGGAGCAGGAGCCGGCCGTGAACGCGATCGATGCCGAAGAGGCGGCCGAGGCGATCGAGAAGATGCGAGTGAGCTACCGCCGCATGGCCGAGCACATGCCCTCGCACGCCGACTTCATCGCGCAGGCGTGCCGGGCAGGCTAACGCCGCGCCTGCCCGGCGGGCGCGCCGAGCCGCGGCGAATCCCCTTCCCAGGTCAGCCGGGCGACGTGCATGAAGCGGGCATTGCCGGCGGGCCGGCAGCCGCGACGGGCCGCCCAGGCGTGGAAGACGAGATAATCCTCGCCATTGGCCTGGAAAACCATCGGATGGCCGGGTCCGCTCAGGCAATCGGGTTCGATTCGGCTGGCGAGGAACGGATTGTCGGGCGCGTCGGCGCAGGGGCCGAGCGGGCCCTCGCAGATTGCGTGGCCGGTCGCATAGGTCGACAGGCGCTCGCGCTGCTGCCAGGCGAAGTCCCCGCCCGAATAGAAAAGGACGTAGCGGCCGCTCGGGCGGCGCAGCATGAACGGCGCCTCGACGACGTGGCGCTCCCAGGAAACGTCGTTGCGCGCGAGCGCGACCGGCTCGCCAACGACGCTGAGCCCGTCCGGCGCGAGCCGTTGGCCCCAAAGCTGGGTCGTGGTGCGCGCCGACGGGTGGTTCCCGTCATTCTTGAAATAGAGATAGAGGCTGCCGTCGGCATCGCGGAACGGGCTGGCGTCGATCGTGCCGCCGAGCGCCGCCTGGCAGACGATCGGGCCGTCGCCCTGCGGGAGGTAGGGGCCGCGCGGATCGGCGCTGACCGCGACGCCGATGCACTGCTGGTTGCTGCGCGTGTTGGGCGCGGTGAAATAGAGGACGAAGCGGCTGCCGATCCGCATCACCTCCGGGCCCCAGGTGAAGCCGGGGCGCGACCAGGCGGGCATGTTCGGCAAGGCGTCGCGATAGCCGGTGCGGTGCGCCGGGTCGGCGGCCATCTCCCAGCGGGCGAGGTTGGTCGAGAAAGCGACGGGCACGTTGACCCGCCCTTCCAATATGTTGGTTGCGAAGGCGTAATAACGGCCGGCAAAGGGAATCACGAACGGGTCGGCGAAATCGGTCGGCAGCGCCGGCGGGAAGGGCTGCTGCGCCGGCGCCGGAGCGGCGGCGAGTGCAGCGGCGAGCAAGGCGGCGCCAAAAGCGCGAAGGCTGTGGATCCGGCGAAGCATACACTCTCCTGCGCAAAGCGGCGATTGCCTGCCGCCTTTTGTCTGATTAATTGCCGGGCGCCAGTCAATCGGCGGCGGCGCGAGGAAGCGGATGGGCGAGGTTCTCCGGTTTGAGTTCGGGCGGCTCGCGGATGGCCGCATCGTCGAGGCGGTGACGCTGGCCAATGGCCGCGGGATGAGAGCGACGATCCTCAGCTACGGCGCTACCCTCCAGTCCGTGCTGGTGCCGAACCGCGCGGGCCGCTTCGCCGATGTCGCGCTCGGCCACGCCTTGCTCGGACCCTATGTCGAGCAGCCGCAATATATCGGCTCGACCTGCGGCAGGGTGGCGAACCGGATCGCGCGCGGCCGCTTCTCCCTCGATGGGGTGGAATATCGCGTGCCGGTCAACAATGGCGCCAACTCGCTCCACGGCGGGGCCGTGGGCTTCGACAAAACGCTCTGGAACGTGGC
>DASQKE010000127.1:0-7813 GCA_035630675.1 Allosphingosinicella sp. | reverse complement strand
TATAAGGAATCGAAGCCGCAGCTCAGGATCGAGGTCGACACCGCCCGCGCCGGCGATCTCGGAGTCTCGGTCGCCGACGTCAGCCAAGCCCTGCAGAGCCTGCTCGGCTCGCGCCGCGCCTCGACCTATGTCGACCGCGGCGAGGAATATCAGGTGGTCGTCCAGGCCGACGCCGCCGCCCGCTCGAACGAGGCCAATCTCGCCAGCATCAACGTGCGCAGCCGCACCGGCGCCTTGGTGCCGCTGTCGAGCCTGGTCACCACCCGCGAGGCGGCGGGCGCGCGCGATCTCGGCCGGTTCAACAAGATGCGCGCGATCACGCTGTCGGGCGGCATCGCCGAGGGCTATTCGCTCGGCCAGGCTTTGACCTTCCTCGAAGAGCAGGCGGCCGAGGCGCCGGAGGTGAGCGCGATCGGCTATCGCGGCGACAGCCAGTCCTTCCGCGAGGCGGGAAGCTCGATCTGGCTCGTCTTCGCGCTCACCATCGTCGTCGTCTATCTGCTGCTCGCGGCGCAGTTCGAGAGCTTCGTCCACCCGGCGGTGATCATCACCACCGTGCCGCTCGCCGTCGCCGGCGGACTGATCGGCCTCGCCGCGCTCAGCCAGACGCTGAACCTCTACAGCCAGATCGGAATCATCATGCTGGTCGGCCTCGCCGCCAAGAACGGCATCCTGATCGTCGAGTTCGCCAACCAGCTGCGCGATCAGGGCCGCGACGCCGCCGCGGCGATCCGCGAAGCCTCGGCGCGCCGCCTGCGCCCGATCCTGATGACCTCGATCGCGACTGCGGCGGGCGCCGTCCCGCTGATGATCGCCCACGGCGCCGGCGCCGGTGCGCGGGGCGCGATCGGCGTCGTCATCGTGTTCGGAGTGTCGATCTCGACCCTCATCACCCTGTTCCTGATCCCGCTCCTCTATTCGCGGCTCGCCGGCTTCACCGGATCGCCGCTCGCAGTGACCCGCAAGCTCGAAGCGCAGCTCGCCCGCGGCCCCGAGCCGCAGGCGGCGGAATGACGCGATGAGAGGGATCGCATCGAAGAGCCAGCTCAGGATGTCGTTCCTGCGCTATGCGCTCGTCACCGTCCCGCTCGTCGTCCTCCTCGGGACCCTCTCGGGACGACTGGCGGGCAGCGGCTACGGCAATCCCTGGTTCGACGCGCTGGCAAAGCCCTCCTTCATGCCGCCGGGCTGGGCGTTCGGCGTCGCCTGGACGATCCTCTACGCCTTGCTCGGCATCGTCCTGGCGATGATCCTCCACGCCCGCGGCGCGCGCGGGCGCGGGCTGGTGCTGGCGCTGTTCCTCGCCCAGCTCGCGCTCAATTACGCATGGTCGCCGCTCTTCTTCGCCTTTCACCAGACGCTGCCCGCCTTGCTCGTCATCCTCGCCATGATCGGCCTTTCCGCGGCGGCGGCGGCATTGCTCTGGTGGGTCCGCAAGGCCGCGTTGCTGCTCATGCTGCCCTATCTCGCCTGGCTCTGCTTCGCCGCGGCCCTGACCTTCGAGATCCTCCGCCTGAACCCCGGCGGCGCGCCCGCGCTTGCGCCGGGGGGGAGCAGTTCCGATATCATCGACGAGACCTGAGGATCCCGAGGAGCCCCGAGATGCAGTCCCAGAACCGGATGTTCGACGATTTCGTCAAGATGATGAACGGCGCCGCCGGCACCTTCGCCGGCATGTCGCGCGAGGCCGAGGGCGCCTTTCGCGACCGCGTGCGCGACTGGATCGGCGGGCTCGACATGGTGGCGCGCGACGAGTTCGAGGCGGTCAAGGCGATCGCCGTCGCCGCGCGCGAGGAAGCGCAGGCGTTGCGCGCCCGCATCGAGGCGCTCGAGGCGGCCAACGGCGCCGCGACCCGTCGCCGCAAGTCGCCGGGCGGCGGCGCGGGCCCGGGAGCAGGGCTCGGCTGATTTCTCCACAGCTTTGTCGGAACGGAATCGAAGCTCCGGTTGCGCTTTGCCGAAGCAACGGGCAGATTCCATGAACAAAAGAGACGCTGCAGGAAGCGATCGATGAACGTCGACGAGTTTGAGCTTGAGCGGGAGACCAGCGCTCCCATCGAAATGCTCGAACATTATTTCACCGCGCACGGCTGGGCCTGCGAGCGGAACGGCGACGACGAGATCGTTGCCAACTTCCAGGGCAGCTGGACGCAATATGAGCTGCGCGGCATCTGGCGGGAGGAGGACCATGTCCTCCAGTTCCTTGCGCTGCCGGACGTGCGCGTCGCGAGCGACAAGAGCGCCGCCATCTACGAGACCATCGGCCTGATCAACGAGCAGCTCTGGCTCGGCCATTTCGAGCTGTGGAGCGCGTCCGGCCTCGTCCTCTTCCGCCACGCCGCCTTGATCGAGAGCGACGAGGGCGGCGTGCTGACGCTCCAGCAGGCGGAGACTTTGGTCGAGGCCGCGATCGAGGAGTGCGAGCGTTTCTACCCCGTCTTCCAGTTCGTCCTCTGGGCCGACAAGACCCCCCAGGAAGCCATCGCCGCCGCTCTGATCGAGACCCAAGGCGAGGCCTGACCCCAAACCCGTCATTGCGAGCCCTTCGACGCCGCCTGCGGCGTCGCTCGGGATAAACTGCTGCCGCGCAGCAGCGAAGCGATCCAGCCCGCTGCGCCTGATTGGTACGCGGTTCTGGATTGCTTCGTCGCTTCGCTCCTCGCAATGACGGAGCATGACAAACCCCCTCCTCCCCGGCCCGCTCTGGCTCGTCGGCTGCGGCAATATGGCGGGCGCGATGCTCACCGGCTGGCTCGCCGCGGGGCTCGACCCCGCGCAGGTCACAGTGATCCGTCCGAGCGGTCGCGAGGCGGCCCCCGGCGTCCGGGTCCTCGACCGTTTCCCCGAAGACGAGGTCCCCGCGCTCGTCCTGCTCGGATTCAAGCCGAAGACGCTCGACGAGGTCGCGCCGAAGCTCGCCCCCGCGCTCGACCCCCGAACGATCCTGATCTCGATCCTCGCCGGCGTCGAGCAGGCGTCGCTGCGCGCCCGCTTCGACACTCCGCGCACGATCGTGAAAGCGATGCCGAACCTGCCCGTCCGACTGCGCAAGGGAATCACCAATCTTTACAGCGACAGTGCCGACACGCAGGCACGTGAGCTCGTCGGTCTCCTGATCTCGGCGCTCGGCCGTGCCGAATGGTTCGACGACGAGGCGCAGTTCGCCCTGGCAGGCCACCTCACCGCCGCCGCGCCCGCCTTTCTGTTTCGATTGGTCGACGCCCTTGCCGCGGCTGCCGCGGAGCTCGGCCTGCCCCGGGAACGGGCGATTGGCCTTGCGTTGGGAATGGCCGAGGGCGCCGGCGCCCTTGCGGCCGCGTCCGAGGACGGTCCCACGGAGCTGGCCCGCCGCATCGCCAGCCCCGGAGGGACCACCGAGGCCGGCCTCAGGATTCTCGACGCAAAGGACGGGTTGCGCCCGCTGATGCTTCGAAGCCTTGCCGCCTCGCTTCAGCGCGGCGAGGAGATGGCAAGGGCGGCGCGCAGACTCTCCTGACGAGGCCGCCCGCCGTCACTCGGGCGGCGTCCCATCGTCATCGTCCTGCTCCGCGCTGCTCTTGCTCGGGCGGTCCTGTCCCGGCCAGCCGCCCCGAAGCGGCGGCGTCCGGGTTCCGGCGCCGGACACGCCGGCAATGCCCACCGCGCCCGGGCCGGTGGGGCCGGTCTGGCCGCCGGTCAGCCCCGTCGCCACGCCCGGGACGGCCGTTCCGGTCGCGCCGATCACCAGGTTCGGAACCTGCACCACGAAGCCGTCCGGTATCCGCAGGCCCGGCACGATGCGCCTCGGGCCGATCCGGGGCAGCAGTCCCCAGACGGATGTCGGCGTGTGGAGCACGCCGCGCGCCTGGAGATCGTCGACCGTGACCGTGACCGGCGACAGCTTGCCGAACGCCTCCAGCAGCCCCGGCGGCAGTGAGACCGGGGAGCGCAGCAGCGACGCGCCGCTCAGCAGGGTCCGCACGGCATTTCGAAGGATATAGGTGGCCGCGCCGCAGCCGATTACGAGCATCAGGAACACGATCATTGCCGCCACGGGAGCCATGACGAGGGCTACCGCGCCGGCGATGAGGCCGCCGGCGACCCCCGCGACGACCGCGATGATCAGGATCAGTGCTGCGAAGCTGAGGCTGACCGTGACCTCCGCCCTGACCTCCGGCGGCCTGCCAAGGCGAAGGTTTGCGAGCGATGCGGCGTCGTCGAAATCGAAGGCCAGTGGCAAGGTGAAGCTCGCGGTCACGTTCGCGATCGTCGTGAAGAGCGGGACTCCGCTCGGCACGTCCTGGACGAACCGACCAACGATGCTGAACGTCTTGTCTCCCCCACTGGCCCCGTCGATGCAGACGGAAATGCCGCCGCCCCCGACCGAGGCGCCGGCGAAGTTGGCAGTGACTCCGGTGAAGTTGCAACAGCGCGTGTGGCCGGCGCCGGCCACGTCCGTCGTCCCGATAGTCGCGGGATTCGGGAGCGAGAAGGCGGGCAGCCGTTCGACCAGACAGCATATCAGCCCGAGGAGGAAGCTGTTGCCGACGAGCACTTCGCATTCGATCCCGGGGCTTGGCGGCGGAATGGCCTGAATATCGCTGCTTCCGGTGCGCTCGAAGCCGATCTGCAGCACGTAGGTGCCGCCGGCGGTGACGTTGAGAGCCGCGGTGGCGGACGTCGGAAGCGACCGCACGTCGCACGATGCGCCGGTTGAAGCGGCCGGAAAGATCAGGCGGCCGGTTTCCGCCGTCAGGCCGCTCAAGGCTTCCTCGAGCGCCGCGGCGACGAGGACCGGGATGGGACCGATCAAAGCGGACACGGTCGCGGCATTGACCTCCGGCGTCGTCAGGGACGGGATTCCGAGCTGAAGTGAAAGCTGGTGCACGATTTGCTGGACCGCAAGCTGCAGCCTCGTCCTCAGCCCTTCTGCAAAGGGGGCCGGCGGCCAGGCCGGAACGCCCACCCTGACATCGCCCGCGGTGAACCGGAGGCCGAACCGTGTCGCGGCGGACGGTTCGGCGAGCGTGAGTGGCACGGTCGCCCGAAGCGACATCGGTGCCGGTGTCGTGAGGTCGACCGGAACCGGCACGATAGCCGGCAGGGGCAGGCTGGGAAACGTGACGCTGGACGGCGCCAGCGTTCCGTCGCCCGTCCCGCCCGCGAGCGTCGCCGTCCCGCCCGGAAGCGAGAGTTCGCCAGTGCCTCCGGTCAGGTTGCCGAGCGTTCCGCCGATCGCCAGGTCGCTAATGGTGCCCGTCTGCGCAGGGAATGCGATCGGGCCCGCGAGGTTCGCAAGCGTCAGCGTCTGGGCGCCGAGGGCGATCGTGGCGGTTCCCGATTGTACGATCACATGCAGGAGAGCCTCCGCGGTCAACTCGACCGTAGCGTCGAGAATGAGAGCGCCTGACGCCGGAGGCGAACCGGGGTAGACCGGCACGAGTTGTCGAACGCGCAGTTGAGCATTGGAAAAACCGGGAATTGCAATTGGTAGCGGGTTCGTCAGACCTTCGAGCGCGGGACCGAGCAGCCGCCAAACGCCATCCATGAACGACTGCCCGCCGATGCTCGCGACGCTATCGAAGGGCGGCATGTCGCTTCTCCTCTTTGTCTTCCCGAGTCGGAATCGAAACTGACTTTGAATATCACACCAATCGAGGTCAGGGACCGGTTATTTCAACGCTTTATTCTCGTTACCTCCATCATTCGTCTTGAAATATGTGCCGGCCGCCGGTTGATTTCGCATGAGTTCTGAGTGGGTCCTATGCCACCAGCCTCGCCATCTGGAAGAATAAGCGAGCATAGGGTGCCCACCGCAGGCGCGGCCTGGAACATCTTCGCCTGTGTTCGCTCCTCCTCGCGCCGGCGAGGCGCGCGGCCGGCCAAGTTGACGCTCCCCCGGCGCTCTCCTATCGCCACCGCCGAGAGGAACCGGGCGTGACCGACCAGCGCAGCTTCGACGACCGCGACGGGTGGATCTGGTTCGACGGCAGGCTCGTCCCGTGGCGCGAGGCGAACGCCCACGTTTTGACCCATGCGCTCCATTACGCCTCGTCCGTGTTCGAAGGGCAGAAGGCCTATGCCGGCGAGATCTTCAAGCTCTCCGAGCACAGCGCGCGGCTGAAGCGCAGCGCCAATCTGCTCGATTTCGAGATCCCCTACAGCGTCGAGGAGATCGACGCCGCGTGCCGCGAGGTGCTGAGCGCCAACCAGCTCGAGGACGCCTATATGCGTCCGCTCGCCTGGCGCGGCTCCGAGCAGATGGGCGTCTCCGCGCAGCAGGCGAAGATCCACCTCGCCATCGCGGTCTGGCCGTGGGGCGCCTATTTCGGCGAGGAGGCGATCCGAAAGGGGCTGAGGCTCGACATCTCGCGCTGGCGGCGGCCCGCTCCCTATACCGCGCCGACCCAGAGCAAGGCCGCGGGGCTCTACATGATCTGCACGCTCGCCCGGCACCAGGCCCAGGCCAAGGGCTATAACGACGCCTTGATGTTCGACTGGCGCGGCCAGATCGCCGAAGCCACCGGCGCCAACGCATTCTTCGTGCGCGACGGCAAGCTGCACACGCCGACGCCGGACTGCTTCCTGAACGGCATCACCCGCCAGACGGTGATCGGCCTCGCCCGCCGCCGCGGCATCGAGGTGGTCGAGCGCGCGATCTGGCCCGAGGAGCTCGAAGGCTTCGAGCAATTCTTCCTGACCGGCAGCGCCGCCGAAGTGACTCCCGTCGCCTCGGCGGGCCCTTGGTCGTTCGAGATCGGCGAGATCAGCCTCCAGCTGCGCAAGGACTATCTCGACCTCGTTCACCGGCGGCTGTCGAACGGCTAGGGCTTCCGCCCACGCCGCCACCGCTATAAGGCCGCCGCGCGCCTGCTGGGGCGTCGCCAAGTGGTAAGGCACCGGTTTTTGGTACCGGCATTCGCAGGTTCGAATCCTGCCGCCCCAGCCAGCTCTCCCGCTAAGTCGCTGATTTTGTTGGCTCCACCGTAAGGGGCTGCGCACGATTGTGCCAATCGATTGTGCAGGTCGGTGTGCCAATGGACGAGCCCGAAGGAGACCATCCTTGGCTTCGATCCAGCATGTCTACCGCCGCGGCCACGTCTTCTGGTGGCGGCGAGTTCTCTGTATCGCCGATGAATCCAGCTGTGATATTCGTCTGTCCCTGAGGACCGCCGATCGGCGCCGGGCCCGCGAGCTCGGCGCCATGCTTACGGCGGCGAGTGGGGACGTGACGATGTTGGTCGAAGAGCGAGTGAGGCGGCGCGCCGACGAGCGGCCCAGCGAGGTCGAGCTCCAGGCCATCGCAAAGGCCGAGTTCCAGAACCAGCTCGCCCGATACTGCGACATGCAGCGCGAGCTTCCCCAGCACCGGGCGATGCACAGCGCCGCGAACCTCGCTTACGCCGATTACTACCAGCGGATGATCGACACACCGGCCCGTCAGTGGCTGTACGAGGTCAAATGCCCGGCCTTCATCGATTACCAGGATCGGCGCGATGCCAACGGCCGGCAGTTGCCTGTCCGAGGACCGCTGGGCGATGTACCGGGCTTGCGCGACGGCACCACGTTGCCGCGCGATAATGTGATCAAGGATTTTCTTGCAAGCGCCGATCGGAAGTTCCGGGACTTTTCCAACAAGCCGCGCACTGGCCTCTTGGTGGTCCTGTGGGATGGCTATATCTTTGAGATTACGTCAGCGCTCAGCCACGCCGAGGCCGGCTTGCTCACCGCCAAGTCCTGGCATCAGCACGACGGCCCACGGGTACCTTTCGATGCGCTCGACGGCGTCATTGTTCTCAACCACCTCGAAGTCATCAAGGTCGCTGCACAGGAG
>DASQKE010000126.1:0-2154 GCA_035630675.1 Allosphingosinicella sp. | reverse complement strand
CAGTACGAGCCGGAACTCATTGGCCGCGGCGCTCCAATTCTTCAACTGCAAATAGGCCCGGCCGCGCAGGTACGCCGGCCACAACTCCCCCTCCGGTACGTAGTCATACGGCCTGACTGCGTCAAGTTGCTCGATCGCCCGCGCCGGCTCGCCCCCGCGAAGCGCATTCAGCGCCTCGACGACAGGCCGATGCACGCGCCTCAAGAGGGTCGCCCGGGGAAACCGTTCGGACAGTTCCTGCAGCAGGTCGTTGGCGCCCAAGGCGGCGCCACATAGCGCCAGAGCGCGGCTGGCGCGAACCAACACGAAGTAGTCGCGGCTCAGCTCCAGCCCGGCAGCGGCCTTGGCGGGCACTTCGCGACACTGTCCGGCGATGGCGTGGATTTCAGCATCCTCCAGCGTCAGCTCTGCCGCCAGTTGCGGAACCCCGCTTCGCTCCGCCGACCGGATGCCTCGGCCAAATTGCTCGTGCGCGGCGCTCACGCGTCCCCGGTACGCGAGAACACGTCCCGGCCACCCGAACGCCAAGTCGGCGTCTGGGGAACCGACCGCTTGTTTCACCAACTCCGCCATGGTGGCTTCGTCGCCTTCGAGAAAAGCGAGCGAGTACGAGATCGGGCGCTCATAGACGGGGTTGATCGCCCGGTCGGTGGAAACGTGCAGAACGGCCCGCGCTTCGGCCGTCCGGTTGAGCGCCCGGAGGGCCCGGGCGAGATTGCCGTGAACGACGCTGAGCCCCGCATCGAGACGCCGCGCCTCGCGAAAGGCGCGGACCGCCTGCTCGAAATCCCCGCGCGCCATGGAGGCAAGACCCAGGCTGTTGAACGCGAAGGCTTCATGCGGATAGGACTCGGTCCACGATCGGGCCAGATCCAAAGCCTCGTCCCCGGAGCGCTGGACGTCTCTGTAGTACCGCCAGGAAATGTAGAACCGCTCGCGCTCGCTCACGCGGTCCCGCAGCTCGAACGCCCTTCGTGAGAAGGGCGGCGCCAGCTCCGACTGGCCGTTGTTGGTGTACACGGACGAGAGCTGGGCGTACGCCATCGCGAACGTGGGATCGAGCTCGATCGCCCGCTTCAAATGGGGGATGGTTTCGAGGCGCGGAACCGCGCGGCCCTGTTCGAGCGCCAGCGCGTAGGCGTGGAGGGCGTCGAGCGAGGCGGTCGTGGCCCGCGGCAGCAGTACGTCGAACTTCTCGATCGATGCCAGCGACTCGCCGAGCTTTTCCCGCAGGCGCGACGCGGCCGCGCCCAGCGACGTCAGCACCTGCTCCTTGCCGGCTGCTTCCGCCTGCTCGCGGGCCAGGACATTGCCGCTGCCGGCGTCGATCGCTTCCAGCGTGAGGGCGTAGTTACCGCCCAGCCGGGTAATCGATCCGGCCAGCAGCGCCTTCAACCGCTCGCGCTGCGCGATTTCCCGGGCGATGGATCGCGTGACCGGTTCGTCCGGCGAGCGCTGCATGAGGCGCAGCGTCTCGCGGGCGCGAGCCTCCGGGTAGATGCTCAGGAACGGCGACTGTTCGAGCGCGACGGCCAGCGCCACCTTGAGGGCGCCATCGAAGAGCGGCTCTCCAGTCCGGTTCTCGAAGTCCGCCACGACGAGCGCATCACGGTTCGTCAGGGCGGCTGTCTGGCGCGACGTGGACCATGACGGACCCGCGTACAGGATGGCCGCCACGGCCGCGGCGATCACGACGACGCCGATCGTCGCGGCCACCCTCCAGGTCTTCTTCTGCGAAGTCAGCGGCGGTCGTGGGGTCTTGTCGGCCGCCAGGGGCTGTGGTTCTCCACCCAACTCCGCGGCGACGCTCAGGGCCGATGCCGGTCGCCGGTGCGGGTCGGGATCCAGGCACCGGAGAATTACGCGCTCGAGCGCCTGGTCGAGATCGGGCACGAGCGCCGACGGCGCACTTGGCGGCGCGCTCTGCCGCAGGCGAAGCAGGGCCTGCGGGTCGGAGATATCCACGGGCCGCCTGCCCGTGCACAGCTCGTAGATCACGAGCCCCAGCGCGTAGATGTCGCTCCGCGGCGATATTTCGCTGCCCGCGAGCTGTTCCGGCGCCATGTACGCCGGCGTGCCACGCACCGTCTCCGTGCCGCGCAACTCTGTGGCAACGACGGCGATACCGAAGTCCATGATGCGGACCTCACCCTC
>DASQKE010000125.1:0-3640 GCA_035630675.1 Allosphingosinicella sp. | reverse complement strand
TGCTTCGCCTCGAACGCGCGCTGGAAGCGTTTATGCGCCTTGGGGTTGCGCGCGAGCAGCAGGCAGCCCGACGTGTCGCGGTCGAGCCGGTGGACCGGGAGCGGCTTGCGCCGGAAGCCGAAGCGGAGCCGGCCAAGATGGTCCTCGAGGCTGTCGGGCGTGCGCGAGCCGGGGTGGACGGCGAGGCCGGAGGGCTTGTCGAGGACGATCGCCTCGCCGTCGATGAACAGAACCCGCTCTTCCCACATAGGTCCGCCACTGGCACGAGTGTGGCCGCCGCGCAACGATCCGGCCCATGCCCCAGGATTTTCCACTGGAATCCTTGGCTTAATTCGAAATTAACCTTTTGCCTTCATTTCTTCCATGGTTAATGAATGACCGTGCGGGGCGGGAGGATGTTTCTCCAGGGTCCCGGCGCGAAGAAGGGGCAAGGCGCATGCGTGTTCTTCTGATCGAAGACGAGCCGACCACGGCCAAGGCCATCGAGCTCATGCTCACCAGTGAGGGCTTCAACGTCTATACGACCGATCTGGGCGAGGAAGGCCTCGATCTCGGCAAGCTCTACGATTACGACATCATCTGCCTGGACCTCAATCTTCCCGACATGCACGGCTACGACGTGCTGAAGAAGCTGCGGCTCGCCAAGGTCGGGACTCCGGTCCTGATCCTCTCGGGCATCGGCGAGATGGATTCAAAGGTGCGGGCTTTGGGCTTCGGCGCCGACGATTACGTCACCAAGCCGTTCCACCGCGACGAGCTCGTCGCCCGCATCCACGCCGTCGTGCGCCGCTCCAAGGGCCATTCGCAAAGCGTGATCCGCACCGGCAAGCTCGCGGTCAATCTCGACGCCAAGACGGTCGAGGTCGACGGCGCCCGGGTGCACCTCACCGGCAAGGAATATGCGATGCTGGAGCTGCTCTCGCTCCGCAAGGGCACGACCCTGACCAAGGAGATGTTCCTCAACCATCTCTACGGCGGCATGGACGAGCCCGAATTGAAGATCATCGACGTCTTCATCTGCAAGCTGAGGAAGAAACTGAGCCTGGCTTGCGGCGGCGACAATTATATCGAGACCGTCTGGGGCCGCGGCTATGTGCTGCGCGATCCCGAGGAGGTCGAGACCCAGAAGGTCGCCTGAGGCGGCCTTCGCCTGACGATTTACCCCTGTGGGGCGGGACCGGCGCTTGCAGCGATGCAGGCGCCGGTTTTTTGAAAATGGGGACACGTACTTTCCAGCGAAAAAGGACGTGTCCCCGTTCAGCGCGGGGTAGGAAGAAGGGTCTCGGCTTCGCTCGACTCGGCCCCTCGACTTCGCTCGGGGCGAACGGAAGCAGGTTCCACCCTGCTGTCGGCAGGTGCATGATCCCACCATGACCATCGACGCCTCGTACGAAACACTCCGCGCCTACGGCCTCTCCCTTCCCGAGGCGGCGGAGGACCATCCCTGGGGACATTGCGCGCTCAAGGTGCGCGGCAAGACCTTCTGCTGGCTCGACAAAGAGGAGGCGCTCAGCGCCACCGTCAAGCTGCCGGTCAGCCGCGACTTCGCTGCGGCGTTCGACTGGGCCGAGCCGGCCGGCTACGGCCTCGGCCGCTCCGGCTGGATCACGGCCCGCTTCGCCGCCGGCGAGGAGCCGGACTTCTATCTGCTGCGCCGCTGGATCGCCGAAAGCTACCGCGCCGTCGCGCCCAAGAAGCTCGGCACGCTCGTCGACGATCCGGAGTAGCCGCGGCTCAACCGAGCGGGAGCTCGCGCTGCTCGGGGTCGAAACGGAGCCAGCCGCCCGGGCCGAGCTTCTCGAGCGGCCGGAACTTGCCCTTATAGGCCATGCGCTTCGATTCCTCGACCCAATAGCCGAGATAGACATAAGGCAGGCTCGCCCGCGCCGCCCGGATGATGTGGTCGAGGATGATGTAGGTGCCGAGGCCGGAGCGGCGCGCATCGTCGGGCTCGAAGAAGCTGTAAATCATCGACAGTCCGTCCGACTGCTGGTCGCTCAGGCAGGCGCCGACCAGGCGCCCGGGCCGGCCGTCGACCGCCGGCTCGCGATACTCGACGAGGAAGGTCTTGACCGGAGACTGCTCGACCATGTCGCTGAAATCGGTCTCGTCCATATCGACCATGCCGCCGCCGGGATGGCGCGCCTTGAGGTAGCGGCGGAGCAATTGGTACTGCTCGTCGGTCGTCCACGGCTTGCAGGCGGTGACCTCGAGGTCGCCGTTGCGGCGGATGACCCGGCGCTGGCTGGCATTGGCCTCGAATTCCTGGGTCACCACGCGCACCGAGATGCAGGCCGAGCAATCGATGCAGGAGGGGCGGTAGGCGACGTTCTGGCTGCGGCGGAAGCCGATCCGGCCGAGCGCGTCGTTGAGCTCTCCGGCATGGTGGCCCGAAAGCTCGGTGAACACCTTCCGCTCGGTTCTGCCCGCAAGATAGGGACACGGCGCGGGCGTCGTGACGAAGAAGCGGGGAAAACGGAACGGTGCGCTCACCGTGACTCCATGGGATTGTGCCTGACCGAACGTTTATGGGCCCGGAGCGGTCCGATGGGCAAGCGACTCCGCATCGAATGCGATCGGCCGTTCCAGCGTGGGACGCGGCCGCGAGCGGTGTGAACGCCGCGAGGCGGACGGGGGGCCCGCCGGATCATCTGGCGCGGCGCGCGAACAAGCCCTATCGCGCCTGCGATGGCACGCATCGCATTCCTCGGTCTCGGCACGATGGGCGCACCGATGGCGCGGCACCTGGCCCAGGCCGGGCACATGCTGACCGTCTACAATCGCAGCCCCGAAAAGGCGCGCGGCTGGACGGCGCAGCACGGCGGCACGATCGCCGCCACCGCCGCCGGCGCGGCCGGAAACGCAGACGCGGTGATCTCCTGCGTCGGCAATGACGACGATGTCGAGGAGGTCACGCTCGGCCCCAACGGCGCCTTCCGCAACATGCGCGAGGGCGCCCTGTTCGTCGATCATACCACCGCCTCGGCGCGCCTCGCCCGGCGGCTGGCCGAGGAGGCGAGCGGGCTCGGCCTGCTCGCGGTCGATGCGCCGGTCTCAGGCGGCCAGGCCGGCGCCGAGAGCGGCACGCTCGCGATCATGTGCGGCGGCAGCGACCAGGCGGTCGCCGCCGCGAGGCCGCTGATGGAAAGCTACGCCGCCCGCATCGTCCATGTCGGCGGCGACGGCAGCGGGCAGCTGACCAAGATGGTCAACCAGATCTGCATTGCGGGCGTCCTCCAGGGACTGTCGGAAGCGATCCATTTCACCAAGGCGGCGGGGCTCGACGGCGCGAAGGTGTTGGAGGCGGTCTCGGGCGGCGCCGCGCAGAGCTGGCAGATGGTCAATCGCTGGACGACGATGGACAAAGGCGAGTTCGATTTCGGCTTCGCGGTCGACTGGATGAGGAAGGATCTCGGCCTGACGCTCGAGGAAGCGCGCGGCAATGGCGCGTCGCTGCCGCTGACCGCCCTCGTCGACCAATTCTATGCCGAGGTGCAGGCGATCGGCGGCGGCCGCCAGGACACCTCGTCGCTGCTGAGGAGGCTGGTGAAGTGAAGCGTCTCATGACCCTGTTCGCGGCCCTGGCGGTCCTGCTCGCCGCCGCCGGCCCCGCGCTCGCCGACTCGCTGGTCGACAATGT
>DASQKE010000124.1:0-6567 GCA_035630675.1 Allosphingosinicella sp. | reverse complement strand
CGCGATGGTCGAGAACCCGATCCTGATCGAGCGGCCCTTGGTCGAGACCGAAATAGGCGTCCGCCTCTGCCGCCCGCAGGACGTCGTGCGCGAAATCCTGTGAACGGTTGACCCCGGCGCGAGGGCGCAGCACGGCATGCGCGTGATCGACCCGGAGCTGTTGCTGCGCGCTTATTCGATCGGCGTGTTCCCGATGGCGGACAGCCGCTCGGCGGGCGACGTCTTCTGGGTCGAGCCGCGGCGGCGGGCGATCATCCCGATCCACGGCTTCCGGCTGTCGCGCTCGCTGCGCAGGACGCTCAAGGCCGGCACGTTCGAGGTCAGCCGCGACACTGCCTTTTCGGAGGTCGTCCGCCGTTGCGCCGAGCGCGACGAGACCTGGATCAACGCGGAGATCGAGGCGAGCTACAACGAGCTCCACCGGCTCGGCCATGCCCATTCGGTCGAGTGCCGGCGCGAGGGGCGGCTGGTCGGCGGCCTCTACGGCGTGCGGCTCGGCGCCGCCTTTTTCGGCGAGAGCATGTTCTCGGCCGAGCGCGACGCCTCGAAGATCGCGCTGGCGTGGCTGGTCGCGCGGCTGAAGGTCGGCGGCTTCGCCTTGCTCGACTGCCAGTTCATGACCGATCATCTGCGCAGCCTCGGCGCGGTCGAGATCGAGCAGAAAGACTATCTGTCGTCGCTCTCCGCCGCCTTGGGCGAGGGCTGGCCGGTCGGCGCGGGGGGTGCCGCCGGTGCTGCGGGGCGCCCGGCACCGGGCGCCGGCGAGTTCGGCGCGCTCGACCGATTGCTGTCCGCCGATCCCGCACGCACGGTCGATTCACCCGCTTCCGGATGCGTCATCGCGCAGCTCCTCGGCCAGACGTCGTAGACCGGATGCTCGACGACGTTGAGCGACGGGCTCTCCTTCCAGACCCAGCCCGAGAAGATGCGCTGGAACTGGCCCTGCGCGTTGCGGACGTCGACTTGGAGGAACGCGCCGGTCAGCCGCTGCTCCTCCCAGGGCGCGGTCGTCTCGCAGGCGCGCAGGCGGACGATCACGTCGTCGACGCGCACGCCCTGGCCGGGCCTCAGCGTCAGGTTGCGCGAGATGCCGTTGCGCTTGTTGAGCAGGCCGATCACCGCCGTCCGCTCGGCCATCGGGGTCGTCCCGGGCGCCACTTCGGTCACCGTCTGCGGAATGTCGACGACCTGCGGCTCCGGCTCGGCGTCCTTCGCCTTGCGCTCGCGCTCGGGCGCACCGGGCGGGCTGCAGGCCGAGGCGCCGGCGATCGCCGCCGCGGCGCCGAGAACCAGGAGCCTCTTCATGGCTCAGTCGGGCGTCCAGGCTTCATAGTCGCCGCTCGCCGCCGCGCGCCGGCCGCCGCGCTCGAGCGCACCCGCGGGACGATAGGCCTGGGGCGTGCCGGTGAGGTTGGCCGTCGCCGCCTTGTGGAACTTGGGCGCCGGCGGCAGCGCCTCGTCGGGAACGCCGTCGATCATCCGGTGCATCCAGGCGTACCAATCGGGCGGGATCCGGCTGGCGTCGTTCGAGCCGTTGTAGATCACCCAGCGCCGGTCGCCCTTTTTTGAGCGATAATAGACATTGCCGAGCGGATCGCTGCCGACCTTCGATCCATGCCGCCAGGTGAACAGGGACGTCGTCAGGCCCGCGCCTTCCCACCAGGTAAAGAGGTTCTTGAACATGCCCATGGCGCCGCCGCTTTGCCGCTTCGCCGGGCAGCGCGCAAGAGCGTGGGCGGGGCCGGCGAACGCCGCCGTTGCCCGGCTGTCGGGCGCACGCTCTTTCTCCCGCGCGGCCAGGCCGACCCGATGCTCGCTGATGGAGAGGAGGAGGCCTGAATCTCCGCGACGACTAGGCAGGAGCTAATAGCCAGGCCTCCAGGGCTCTCTTTCGACCGTTTCAAGGTCCCCGCGCGCCAAGGCTGCCATAAGCGCGAGCAACCTCTCACGAGAAACGCCGTCCAGATGGCGCGGCTCATCGTCGGCCGCCACGTTCTCGAAGCAGACATAGCCGCCGCGGTGAAAGCCCAACGCCCACTCGCTTTCGTGGACGAGCGACACCGACAAATGCTCCTCGTCTTCGACACATTCCTCGAGCTCGTCGAGCAAGGCGGGGAAGGAGGCCAGCGGCGGGTCCGATTCACTTTCTCCGAGGCGGTGGTAGACGAAGAAGCTCATGGTCTCCTCACCCTCGAAACCCAAGGTCCGCGACAGGTCGGATGCGACGGGCCGTCAAGGCAGTGCTCAGGCTGGCGCCGCTCCTCAGGAAGGCGCGATCTCGACTGCGAGCGGGCCTTTCTTGCCGTCGGCGATGCGGGCGCGCAGCGGCTGGTCGGGCGCGAGGTCGGTGAGCCCGCCGCGGCGCACCGTCTCCATATGGACGAAGATGTCGTGCGCCTCGGCGCCCTCGCGGACGAGGAAGCCATAGCCCTTCAGCCGGTTGAACCACTTGACCCGCACCGGCTCGAACTCGCCGGCCTCGTCGATCAAAGCCGAGGGGTCGACCCGCTCGGCGGTGCCGCCGGTGCGCGCGAAGTCCGGCACCACCGCCTTGCTGAGGTCGATCGCCAGCACCTTGCGCGCCTGCAGCCCGCGCTCCTGCTGCGCGACCAGGCACTCGACGATCGCGCCTTCGGGAAGGCTGCGGCGGTCATGCTCCTTCAGGACGCTGAAATGGACGAGAACGTCGCCCTGCGCCTGCTCGCTGACCATGAAGCCGAAGCCGCGGGTGGCGTCGAACCACTTCATCGTGCCGGTGAGCTTGATCAGGGCCTCGTCGCCGGGGCCCGTCTCCAGGGGTGCATTGTCGGCGCCAGCCGCCGGGCGCGCGTCATCGTCGCCTTCGTCACCCGAGGCGGACTTACCGGCAGCCATGTTGCGGCCTTCACTCATCCGCGGCCCGATCGACGCAAAACAAACGACAGGACTAACATGGTTTCCGGCTTTGTGAACTGTTCCCTTTGTTTTTTCAGGGATCGTCCGGTTCCGGGATGGCTCCGGGGCGAGCAATTACCAGCCGCCGGGCGATGCCGGGCGAATGACCGGCGCGCAGCATCGCGCCCATCGCCTTCTCCCGCGCGGCCCGGTCGCCTTCCTCGGCGGCGAACGGGCCGATCCGCCGCCGCTCGGCGAAGCGCAGCGCCGCCGCCCAGGCGCCGCTCCGCGCCTGCTCCCTGGCCTCCGCCCCATCCTCCTCGCCGATCCCCGCCGCAGCGAGTGCTTCGCGCACCCGCCGCTCGCCATAGCCGCGCCGGCCGAGCGATGCGGCCCGGCTCGCCGCGAAAGCGCGATCGTCGACATAGCCGAGCGCCGCCAGGCGCTCGACCAGGGCGTCGAGCGGCGCCGCTTTCTCCTCCGCCCAACCGCGCTCCCTGAGCTTGCGGGTAAGATAGGTTTTCAGCCTGGCGCGGGTCGTCGCATAGCGGCCGGCATAAAAGAGCGCGAGCCGCTCCAGGCCCTCGCCGTCCAAGGGCGGTCGGGGCTTCCGCTTGCGTTCATCTGCCACGCGCCATGATTGTGCCACAGTCGAGCCGGAAAATGAACGTGGCTCGGCTCTCTAAGCGAGCATCGGCCGGAGCGCGCCTTGTGGCGGCTTTCCGGTGCAACAGAAGGGATTTGACCGGACGTGCCCGACCTGAAGGCGACGCAAATGCCGGCGCCGACACCGACCGACGACACGCTTCCGCGCCGCTTCGCCGATTTCGAAACGGTCGGCGATGCCCTGGATTATGCCGCCCGCGGCGTCCGCGGCCTCAATTTCCACGATCCGCGCGGCGAGCTGGTGCTCGCCTTTCCCTTCGCCAGGCTGCGCGAGGAGGCGCTCGCCAATGCGCGGCGGCTGATCGCCAAAGGCGTCAGGCCGCAGGACCGGCTCGCCTTGATCGCGGAGACGGGGCCCGAGTTCGCGGCCTTGTTCTTCGGCGCCATCTATGCCGGCGCCTGGCCGGTGCCGCTGCCGCTGCCGACCTCGTTCGGCGGGCGCGAGGCCTATATCGACCAGCTCTCCGTGCAGCTGAAAAGCGCCGACCCGCTCTGCCTCTTCTACCCGGAAGAGCTAGCCTCGCTCGCCGGCGCGGCCGCTGAGGCGGTCGGGATCGAGGGCATCGCCTGGGAAGGCTTCGCCGCCGCGGACGCGCCCGCGGCCGCGCTCCCCGCCGCCGCGACCGGCGACATCGCCTATCTCCAATATTCGAGCGGCTCGACCCGCTTCCCGCACGGCGTCGCGATCACCCACGGCGCCTTGCTCAACAATCTCGCCGCGCACAGCCACGGCATGCTGGTGCGCGACGGCGACCGCTGCGTTTCCTGGCTCCCCTGGTACCACGACATGGGCCTGGTGGGCTGCCTGCTCTCCCCGGTCGCGAACCAGGTCTCGACCGATTATCTCAAGACCGAGGACTTTGCCCGCCGTCCGCTCGCCTGGCTCGACCTGGTCAGCCGCAACCAGGGCACCACTTTGAGTTACTCGCCGACCTTCGGCTACGACATTTGCGCGCGCCGGATCGGCAGCCAGTCCAAGGTTTCGGAGCGCTTCGATCTGTCGCGCTGGCGGCTCGCGGGCAACGGCGCCGACATGATCCGCCCGGACGTGATGCAGGCTTTCGTCGACGCCTTCGCCGATGCCGGCTTCGATCCCAAGGCCTTCTGCCCGAGCTACGGCCTCGCCGAGGCGACGCTCGCGGTCACGATCATGCCGCCGGGCGAGGGCATCGTCGTCGAGCTGGTCGAGGAAACCCTCCTCGCCGGCGGCGGGCCCGGTGAACGCGACCGGCCGCAGCGTTACCGCGCGATCGTCAATTGCGGCCGGCCGGTGCGCGACATGGAGGTCGCGATCCGCGGCGACAGCAACGAGATCCTCGGCGAATGCGAGATCGGCAAATTGTTCTGCCGCGGCCCCTCGGTGATGGTCGGCTATTTCCGCGACGAGAAGGCGACCGGCGCCTGCCTCGACGCCGAAGGTTGGCTGGACACCGGCGACATGGGCTATTTGTCGAACGGCTATGTCTATGTCGTCGGCCGCGAGAAGGACATGATCATCATCAACGGCAAGAATCACTGGCCCCAGGACATCGAATGGGCGGTGGAGCAACTGCCGGGCTTCAAGGCGGGCGACATCGCCGCCTTCGCGATCACCACGCCCGGCGGCGAGGAGACGCCCGCCGTTTTGGTCCAGTGCCGCACCTCCGACACCGAGGAGCGCGGCCGCCTGCGCGACGCCATCCGCGAGCGGGTGCGCGCAATCACCGGCATCAACTGCGTCATCGAGCTCGTCCCCCCGCGCACCTTGCCCCGCACCAGCTCGGGCAAGCTCAGCCGCGCCAAGGCCCGCACGCTCTATCTCTCCGGCGAGATCCAGACCTACGACATAGCCGCCTAGCGCCCGAGCGTAGCGAGAGGATTGCGCAGCAATCGTCGAGCAGCGCGAAGAGAGCGCGACGGCCGGCCAGCCTGCTCCTGAGCCTGTCGAAGGAGACAGGACTGACGTCACGGGATTCACTCTCGTGACGGCCTCTCGGCTGCGCGGCGCGGGTGGATAGACCTTGCGCCTCCGCCCAAGCCTCTCTAACTCGCGGGACGGCTTAGGAGTGTAGCTCAGCTGGTAGAGCATCGGTCTCCAAAACCGAGGGCCGTGGGTTCGAGTCCCTCCACTCCTGCCAAGCCCCAGCCCCGCCCTTGCCTTCGCGCGGCGCGAACGCTATCTCGCATCCCTCGCTTTCATCGGCAGCATGGACGACCGGCCCTCCGGTCCCCGGCGGCTGCCCGCAACAGGACGAGAGAGCAGTGGCCAAAGTCAATCCGGGCGAATTCCTGCGGCAGGTCCGCGCCGAGACCGGCAAGGTCGTCTGGCCGACCCGCCGCGAGACGCTGATGACCGGCCTCATGGTCGTGATCATGACCGCCTTGCTCGGCATCTTCTTCTTCGGGGTCGATTCCGCGTTCAGCGCGATCGTCCAGCTCCTCCTCAGCCTCGTCGGTTAGGAACCCCATTCACTATGTCCCGCTGGTACATCATCCACGCTTATTCCGGCTTCGAGAACAAGGTCCGCGACGCGATCATGGCCGAGGCGACCCGGCTCGGGCTCGACCGGCTGGTCGAGGCCGTCGAGGTTCCGACCGAGAAGGTTACCGAGGTCCGCCGCGGCAAGAAGGTGACGTCGGACCGCAAATTCTTCCCCGGCTACGTGCTCGCCAAGCTCGCCATGACCGACGACGTCTACCACCTCGTCAAGAACACCCCCAAGGTGACCGGCTTCCTGGGCTCGATGGGCAAGCCGCAGGCGATCTCGGACGCCGAGGCCGCCCGCATCCTCAACACCAAGGAAGAGGCCGCCGCGGCTGCGCCCAAGACCAAGGTCAGCGTCGATTACGAGATCGGCGACCAGGTCAAGGTGCTCGACGGGCCGTTCGCGAGCTTCAACGGAGTCGTCGAGGAGCTCGATTTCGATCGCGGCCGGGTCAAGGTCGGAGTCTCGATCTTCGGCCGCGCGACCCCGGTCGAGCTCGAGTTCGAGCAGGTCGAGCTGGTCAAATAAATCGTCTGAAAGTGCTGCTTTCAGACGACTCCGC
>DASQKE010000123.1:0-3201 GCA_035630675.1 Allosphingosinicella sp. | reverse complement strand
GAACGGCATGGCGAGGCCGATCAGGCCGACGGCGAGGCTGAGACGCCGCGTCGCCGTGCCGCCGACCTCGCGGAAGATCAGCCAGCCGGCGGCGGCGGGGATGGTGTAAAGCAGATAGAGCGACCAGGCGGCGGCGCGGATGCCGCCGATCCCCGGCTGCGCATTGCCGCCGAACGCGCCGGCGAGGTTGACGAAGAAGGAAAAGGTGCTCGGCAGGCTGAACAGGGTCATCGAGAAGAACGGCACCGAGAGAAAGGGGAGCAGGCAGCCGGCCAGCATCACCAGCCCGAGGATCATGGCCGGCCGCCGCCTGAAGTAAGCCCCGGCCTCCGCGCTGGGCGGAGCGGGCGCAGCCGCGCTCTCGGTTCCGGCGCGACGGACGACGTAGATCTCGGTCGCGCGATCCCCTGAGGGCACGAAGTCGACGCTGGCGCCGCTCTCCGGCGGTGCCGGCGACTTCCAATCCTCGCGGCCGAACTCGTAGCGGGTCCCGTCGCCGGCGCGGACGATGCCCCGGCCCTCCGCCTCGTCGAAATGCAGCGCTACTCCGTCCATGCCCGCTCCCCTTCGCTTATGCGTCACCATAGAAGAAGCGGCGGCAAGGCAAAGAAAAACCCCTCCCCGGAGAACCGGGGAGGGGCATTCCTGCGGACGGTTGCGGCTGATCAGGCCGCGAGCGGCGCTGCCGCGGAAGGCCGGTCGACGACCGGCAGCCGCGCCTGGAGCGAGGCCGGCAGCGGCCGCACCACCGCCCGCCTGGCGTTGTGCCAGAAGGCGGAGAGCAAAAGCAGGCCCGAGCCGATGATCAACGCGGTCAGCGCCACGTTGAGCTCGACGACGCCGTAGGACTCGAACAGGCTGTTGAGCGCGTAGAGCACGTAGGCGAGCGCCGAGACCAGCATCGCGCGGCGGTCGATCGCCAGCGCCACGAGCCCGAGCACGACATAGAGCAGGATCACCGCGACCCCGTCCAGCGTGCTCGCAGCGCCTTCGGTAAGGCCGAGCAGCGAGAAGATCGGGTGGACGATCAGCGGCGCCGACAGCAGATGGAGCCAGAAGGCGACGTCCGAGCGCCGGGTTTCCCGCCGCGGATCGGACGAATCCCACCACATGGCGAACAGGAACACGCCGATGCCGAGCACCAGAGCGGCGCCTTCGATGATGGACTTGATCTGCTCGCCCCGCTCGTCGCTGATGTTCTGGCCGTCCCCGATCAAGGTCGAGGCGATCAGTCCGAGCCCGAGCGCCACCACCGCCGCGGCTCCGGCGGCGACGGTGATCGGCACGTGGAAGCGCCTCCAGTGCAGCCAGGCCGCCGCCGCACCCATCGCCGCGCCGGCGGAAAGGACGAGCGTGAAGGCCGCGCCATTATCCTCGAAAGCCTCGATGCCGATGGCGCTGACCAGTGTGAAGACGCTGGTCGCCATCACGCCGCCGACGAAGGCCAGGAGCAGGATGATGCTCGGCAGGGCCATACGCCGCTGGCGCGTGAAGAATTCGGCCAGCCCCCAGGCGGTTGCCGCGACGAACAGGCCCATGAACAGGGACGGCCCATCGCCTTCGATGTTCGGCGGAACGTAATAGCCGATCCAGCCGACCGCCAGGAGCAGGATCACCGCGGCGATCCCGACGAAGATGTCGTTGAATCCGGTGAGGAGCCGGAAATGCTCCTCGTCGACGAGCGGAGTCGCGCGGCTTCCCGCCACGTAGCTCCTGAGCGAGGCCGCCGCATCGGGGGACATCGCCCCCGCTGCCACCGCCGCCTCGAGATCGGTTTCACTGTACATGTGATGTGTTCCTCCCAATTCCCCGAGCGTTCTAGCACAGGTGTTATATGGATGCAATACACCTGCTGCCCTCTCCCCTCTGGGGAGAGGGAGATTCGTTAGCGCGGTCGTCCCCTGAAGCCGGCGGCTTCGCGAAGCGCGTCGGCGTTCATGACGCGGCCGTCGGAGACCACCCACAAGGTGCGCCGCATCGCGCTTATGTCGCGCGAGGGATCGCCGTCGACCAGCACCAGGTCGGCTTCCTTGCCGACCGTGATCGAGCCGGTGCGCGAGGCCGCGCCGACGAGCTGGGCCGGGCGGATCGTCGCCGCCTGCAGCGCCTCGGCCGGGCTCATCCCGGCGCGGACGTAGAGCTCGAGCTCGCGGATCAGCTCGAGCCCGGAGCCGTCGGTGCCGGCGACGATCGGCACCCCGGCGCGGTGGAGGGCCCCGACCAGCTCGGCCAGCCTGGCGAAGCTTTCGCGATAGTGCTGGCGGGTGACGCCCTCGGGCAGCAGGAAGCCGCCGCCGCGGAAGCTGCGCTCGGTCGCGGGCGGCATGGTGCCGATGAACGGCGAATAAGCCGGCGAGAGATCGCGCGGCTCGGCCCCGTAGCCGCCCTCGAATACGGCAAGCGTCGGATCGACGACGATGCGCCGGCGCGCCATCTCCGCGATCAGCGAACGCATCGGCTCGGCGGCGAGGTCGACATTGCGGGCGTGGCGGCCCGGCCCCTGGAAGCGCATCAGCCCGTTCGACTGGTTGACGACGTCGTCGGGCATCGCCTGCATCATCACGAAGTTGATGTGGGTGATCTCATTGTAACCGGCCTCGATCACGTCGCGCGGGCGCATGGTCGCGGGGATGTGGCCGTGGACGTGGAGGCCGAGCCGGCGCGCTTCGGCCACGGCGGGACGGAGCCATTCGGGGCGCATCGAGGTGTAGAACTTGACGCCGGTGAAGCCGCGTCCATGCGCCGCCCGCACCGCCGCTATCGCTTCGGCAGCGGAGCTGACGCTGACCCCGCCCTGCGCCTGGAGCGGCCCGGCGCCGTCGATCAGCACCGATGAGAAGACCGTCGGGAAGAGCAGCTCCCCACGGGCGATGCGCTCGCGCCGGCGCACCGTCGCGTCGACCTCGCCGCCCGGATCGCGCGCCGAGGTCATGCCCATCGAGAGCAGCATCACCCCGACCGCGTCGGAGCTGATATGGGCATGGGCGTCCCAGATGCCGGGGAGGAGGGTGCGCCCCGTGCCGTCGATCACCTGAGCTCCGGCCGGGACCCGGACCCGGCCGGTCTCGCCGACCGCGGCGATGCGCGCGCCGTCGAGGACGATTGTGCGGTTGTCGAGAAAGCGCCCGGCGACCGAGTCGAACATGCGCACGCCGGTGAAGGCGACGGGGCGGCCGGGCAGCTGGCCGAAGCGGCGCGCGA
>DASQKE010000122.1:0-13951 GCA_035630675.1 Allosphingosinicella sp. | reverse complement strand
AGGTCGCCGGCCGCGGCCATTTCGGCCACCGCATCGCCTTCGGCCCGGACGGCCTGCTCTACATCTCGAACGGCGACCGCCAGCTGTTCGAGCCGGCGCAGGATCCGGCGCAGCATCTCGGCAAGATCGTGCGGCTCCGCGACGACGGCTCGACGCCGCCCGACAATCCCTGGGCTGCGCGTGGCGGAGTGACCGCCCAGCTGTGGACCATGGGGCATCGCAACCCGCTCGGCCTTGCCTTCGATTCCGCAGGGCGCCTGTGGGAGCACGAAATGGGCCCGCAGGGCGGCGACGAGCTCAATCTGATCGAGCGCGGCGCCAATTACGGCTATCCGGTCGTCTCCAACGGCAGCCATTATGATGGGCGCGACATTCCGGACCACCCCACCCGGCCCGAATATCGCGCGCCGCTCATCTCGTGGAATCCGTCCGTGTCGCCGGCCGGGCTGATGATCTATTCGGGCCGCCTGTTCCCCCGGTGGCGCGGCGATGCGTTCATGGGCGCGCTGTCGGGCCAGTCGCTGCTCCGGATCGACCTCGACGGGACGAGCGCTCGGCAGGGCGACCGCTGGCCGATGGGCGCGCGCATCCGCGAGGTCGAGGAAGGCCCGGACGGCGCCATCTACCTGCTCGAGGACGGCCAGAACGGCGGCAGCGGTCGGCTGCTGAGGCTGACGCCCGCCCCGTAGATGCGGCGGCCCCCTCCCTCACAATCCGTTAACCATTTCGGCGCAGTGTCGACGGGACCGGATGAGCCGAGGGAGACACGGAAGTGCACATGGGCAAGATCGAAGCCGCCGAAAAGCGACTGCCTCGCGACCAGGACCCGGAGGCAGATACGGGCGTCGGCACGCTGCTCCTCGGCATTCTGGTCCTCGCCGTGGCAATCCCGTGGTTCGCGCTGCGGCTGCTCGCCGGCGCCTTGTGGCGCGACGTCCGGCGGGTCGGCCGCTTCGCCCGGCTCGCCGGCTCCACCTACGCCGAAGGCATCGCCGGCAAGTAAGCCGCATTGCTCAGGATTGCTCGTCGAGTCCGATCCGGTCGCGCACCACGTAGAGTGGCCGCTGCTTGGTCTCGATCAGGATGCGGCCGACATATTCGCCGAGCACGCCGAGCGAGATCAGCTGGATCCCGCCGAGGAACAGCACCGACACCATGATCGAGGCATAGCCGGCCACGTCGGCGCCGAACAGCAGGGTCCGGCCGGCGAGGAAGGCGGCATAGCCCATCGCGCACATTGCGATGGCCGCGCCGACATAGCTCCAGATGCGCAGCGGCACCGTCGAGGCCGAAGTGATGCCGTCGATCGCCAGCGTCCACAGCTTCCAATAGCCGAACTTGCTGCGCCCCGCCTGGCGCTCGACCCGGTCATATTCGACGGCCGACTGGCGAAAGCCGCCCCAGGCGAACAGCCCCTTCATGAAGCGGTTGCGCTCGGGGAGCTTGCGGATCACGTCGACCACCTTGCGGTCGAGCAGGCGGAAGTCGCCGGCATGCTCGGGGATCTTGTCCGCCGAGAGCCAATTGTGGGTGCGGTAATAGAGGTCGGCGGTCAGGCGCTTGGGCAAAGCGTCGCTGGTGCGGTTGCGGCGGACTCCGTAGACCACGTCCGACCCCGCGCGCCACTTGTCGACCATCTCGCCGATCACTTCGGGCGGGTCCTGGAGGTCGACGTCCATCGGCACGACCGCCTGGCCGCCGGCATGGTCCAGCCCGGCCGAGAGCGCGGCCTCCTTGCCGAAATTGCGCGACAGGGAGATCGCCCGCACCCGCGGCTCGCGCCGGTGGGCCGCGGCGATCGCCGCCAAAGTCGCGTCGCCGCTGCCGTCGTCGACGAACAGGATTTCCCAGCCCTCGCCGCCCGCGACATCTTCCAGCACGGCCGAGACGCGATCGACGAACGTCGCAATCGATTCCTGCTCGTCCTTCACCGGCACGATTACGGAGAGGAGCGGCGGCGATGCGGATGCAACGTCCTCGGCATGCGGCGGCGCGTTGAGCGCGAGCCGGTCCCTGCCGATGGGTTGATAGGTCATCCGTCCGCCTCCCGAGGTCCGACCAACGCTAGGGGGGAATGGTTAACGGCACGTAAGGAGACGGCGCCGCGCTCAGCCGGCGCTCCCCTTGATGCCCATGCCGATCCAGTAGAGCAGGGCCGCGATCGCCAGCGCGGCGGCGGCAAAGGCGCGGCTCTGCCGGCCGGTGACGATGATGAACAGGCCGTAGGCGATGCTGGTCGCGCCGAACGCGATCACCGCCGCGAACAAGGCGAAGATGCTGCGCGCCTGCTCCTTCGTCCCGGTGAAGACGGTGCCGTCGACCTGCTCGCCCGGCCGCAGCATCTGCGGCGCGATGCTCATCGAGATCACCCCCATGACAACAACCAGGAACAGCCCGAGGAAGAGCAGGATCCAGCCGCGCACGGATTCGCGAACGGGCGGCATCGACGGGGTCAGCGGGCAGCCATGGCCGCGACCAGCTCCGCCCGGAAGCCAGCATCGCCGACCAGCTGGGTGAGGCAGCGGTCGGCGAGGCGGAAGCGCGGACCATCCGCGGCGGCAGCCGAGCGCTGCGGGTACAGCAGGACGATCGTGCGCTCGCCGCTTCTGAACTCGAGGTCGCAGCGGACGCCGTCCGGCGGCCCGTCGCGCTCGATCTCGACGATGGCGGGCGCGGCTCCGGCGAGCGTGCTCACGACCCGCAGCCGCTCGCCGCGGCCGGCGGCCACGTCGTATGCCGTGTCGAGCTCGACCTCGATCAGCGCGACCGCGCCGTCGACGATGTCGGTGACCAGGCTCTGCCGCTCGGCCGCATCGGTCGGCAGCGCGATGCAGGTGCAGGCCAGGGCCGCGGTCTCGGCGGCGCCGATCGCGAGCATGGCAAGAAACAGGAAAAAGCGGTGCATTTCAGACCCTCCCGTAGCGGAAGTACCATATTTCATGGCCTTTTCTACGGGCTTTCGCTTCGTAGCGGGTCTCCGGCCAGCCGCCGGGGCGGGCGAGAAAGTCGCGGGACCGCTCCGCGAGCCATTCGAAGTCGCGGCGCCGGCTCATCACCATCATCGACCAGCGGCAATAGACCGGATCGTCGGTGCCGAGACGCAGCTCCCCACCCGGTTTCAGCTTGGCGGCGATGAGGTCGAGCGGCCCGTCGTTGATCATCCGCCGCTTCGCGTGCCGCGCTTTCGGCCAGGGGTCCGGATGCAGCAGATAGACGAAGCTCAGCGCTCCGTCCGGCACGCGCTCGAGCACTTCCAGCGCGTCGCCCATGTGGAGCCGGACATTGGCAAGGCGCCGGTCGCGGATGTGCGCCAGCGCGCCGACGACGCCGTTGAGGAACGGCTCCGCGCCGATGAAGCCGTGATCCGGCAACAGATCGGCGCGGAAAGCGAGATGCTCGCCCGATCCGAAGCCGATCTCGAAGTGGAGCGGGCGCCGGTCGCCGAACAGGATGCGCGAGTCGACCGGTCCCCTCTCCGGCACGGCGACCGCCGGCAGCAAAGCCGCGAGCAGGGCCTCCTGCCCCTCGCGCAGCTTGTGCCCGGAGCGGCGCCCGTAGAGCCGACGGATCGTCATGGGATCGTTCATCGCGCGCGGGTTAGACCGGGCCGCTCGAACAGCCAAGGGACTGCCATGAACCCCCGCCTCGCCGCTTTCGCCTTGCTGCTCGCCGCCTTCGCCGCCGCGCCGGCGCAGGCGACCCAGGGGCTGCTCTGCCGCCCCGTCTCCGGCAGCGGGCCGTCGCTGGCCCTCGTGCTCGCAGCCGGGGGAGGCGTCGCCGGCGCAAGCCTGATCGAGGGCCGTCAGACTCGCTCGACGTTCAGCGAGCGCGACGGCCTTGCGGTGCGGCAGAGCTGGATCGACGAGCAAAGGGTGTGGCTCGATCTGACAGACCTCCAGCGGGAAAACGACGAGGGCCGGCTTCGCGCCGCCTTCGTTCGCCGCGGCCGCTATTGGCACGTCGCCGGCACCTTCGTCCGCGCCGGCCGCCTCTATCGCGTCCGCTGCGAGGAGAGCTGACGAGCGCGAGCAGTCGCGCGCTCAGCGTGTCCCGTAAGTCCGGTCGCCCGCGTCACCGAGGCCCGGCACGATATAACCGTGGTCGTTCAGTTCCTCGTCCATCGCCGCCGCCCAGATCGGCACGTCCGGATGCGCGGCGCGCAGCGCCTGTGCGCCGTGGCGGGCGGCGAGCAGGCAGACGAAGCGCATGTCGGTCACGCCCGCCTCCTTCAGCCGGTCGATCGCCGCGATCGCGGTGTGGCCGGTCGCCAGCATCGGGTCGACGACGATCACCAACCGCTCCGACACGTCGTCGGGCGTCTTGAAATAATATTCGATCGCCTCGAGCGTTGCCGGCTCGCGGTAGAGGCCGATATGGGCGACGCGCGCCGAGGGAACGAGATCGAGCATCCCCTCGGCCATGGCGAGCCCGGCGCGCAGGATCGGCGCGATGACCAGCTTCTTGCCCGGGATCGCCGGCGCGTCGGTGGTCGCGATCGGCGTCTCGATGCGGACCGGCGCGGTCGGCAGATCGCGCGTCACCTCGTAGCAAAGCAGGGTCGCCATCTCGCGCACCACGGTGCGGAACAACTGGATCGAGCTCGTCCGGTCGCGCAGGATGGTGAGCTTGTGCTGCACCAGAGGGTGCGAAACGATCGTGAAACCTTCCATCAGAATATTGTCCCGTCGCTGATGATGTTGAAAGGGGGGCCGCCGCCCGGGCGCAGCTCGGCCGCGATCCGCCGCCCCGCCGCCCAGCTCCCGCCCTCGAGCATGCGGGCAAGCGGAAACTCCGCCTCGCCGACCCCGAGACGCGCGCGCACCAAGGGCGCCATCCGATCGAGCAAGGCGACCGTCATCGCGCGCCAGGCGACGATCAAGGGATCCGAGACGTGATGCGCTCGCCCGGCATCGGCGGGATCGGCGAGCGCGAGCACGCCGGTGTCCACGAACAGCCCGCCGTTGCGATATTCGGCGAGGCCGGTGAGTCCGTCGATCTCGACCGTCTCGATCCCGGCCTCCGCCAGCGGCTCGATCAGCGAATAAGAGAGCCATTGCGAAAGCTTGTGGAGCGGCACCAGGCCGTCGCTGGAGTCGCCGCGGAGCATCGCCGGATGGCGCCAGCAATCGCCGAGCGGCACGCCCCCGATTTCGAGCCGGTCGGCCCAGATCGGCCCCAGCGCTTCGAGCAGCAATTCGAGGATCGCCGTCGCCGGCAGCTTTCCACCCTCTGCCCGCCCCGCAAGCACATCGAACAATCCGCCGGGGCGGCCGCCGAACAGATCCGGCCGCGCATCGACCTGTCGGCCGAGGCGACGCAGCAGGTTGACGCGTCCTTCGAGGCCGGCGAGCGGATTGTCCTCGGAGGCCTGAAAACCTTCCGCCAGCCTTTCGGTGTCGAGCGCGACGAGATCGTCGAACGCGCCCGCTTCGAACATGCGCTGGCTGGCGACGGCGAGGCCTTCCGATCGAGTGAAGGTCCGGCCCGTCTCCGCGTCGTCGTAGCGCCAGCCCGGACCGGAGCCGGCATCGAGTAGCACCGACAGAATGACGAGATCGAACGCGGCCCGGCCGCGCTCCGCCGGATCGCCTTCGGGGAGCCGCGGGAGACCGGCGACGAAGTGGCGGGAGCGCGCGTGGAAGGGAATGCGAAGGTCCGGATAGGCCTCGCGGGTCACCGCGACGGTGCGGTCGGCCGCTTCCGCCAGGCGATCTAGATCCACGCGCCATCCCTCGACCCGGCCGTCGACGGCGAGCTCCAGCATCTCATGCGCCCGCTCGCGGACGGCCGCCGCCGTCAACAGGCTCCGTATCGGGTCGCCCATCCCGCTCAGAATTTGCCGAGATCCCGGCCGACCACCTTGCTCAGCGCGTCCGCGCTCGGCGCGCCCTCGGGGGTGTAATAGCCGGCCGCTTTCTTGGCTTCCATCTCGACGCTGGCGTCGGGCGGAACCAGATCGTCGGGGATCGGCACCCGCTCGCCGATCTCGACGCCGCCCGTGACGAGCGCGTCGTGCTTCATGTTCGACATCGAGACGAAGCGGTCGATGCGCTCGATGCCGAGCCAGTGGATGATGTCCGGCATCAGCTGCTGGAAGCGCGCGTCCTGTACGCCGGCGACGCATTCGGTGCGCTCGAAATAGGTCGCCGCCTGGTCGCCGCCCGGCTGGCGCTTGCGCGCATTGTAGACGAGGAATTTGGTGACCTCGCCGAGCGCTCGGCCTTCCTTCCTATTGTAGACGATCAGGCCGACGCCGCCGGCCTGCGCCTGGCGGGTGGCTTCCTCGATGCCGTGGGTGAGATAGGGCCGGCAGGTGCAGATGTCGGAGCCGAACACGTCCGAGCCGTTGCATTCGTCATGGACGCGGCAGGTCAGGATCTTCTCGCGGTTGCCGAGAAAGGCCGGGTCGCCGAAGATGTAGAGCGTCATGCCGCCGATCGGCGGCAGGAACAGCGACAGGTCCGGCCGGGTGACCAGCTCGGGATACATGCCGCCGGTCTGCTCGAACAGGCAGCGCCTGAGGCTCGCCTCGGCCACTCCGAACCGCTCGGCGACGCCCGGCAGCCACCAGACCGGATCGACCGCGATCTTGGTCACCGAGACGTCGCCCGCCTCGTGCAGGATCTCGCCGTCGACCTCGAGGCGGCCGGCCGCCACCGCCCCCTGGATCTCATGAAGGGTCAGGCGCGCCTTGGTGATCGCGATCGAGGGGCGGATGTCGATCCCCTCGGCAATCAGCTCCTGGAAGTCGTGCGCGACGCGGTGGCCCCAGGGATCGAGCGACACGATCTTGGACGGATCGCCCCATTGCTTGTGCGGCCCGATCTCGCAGACCGGCGACGTGTCCTGAAGGTCAGGCCGCGCCTGCGGGTCCATCGCGCCCGACGAGATCGCCAGCGCGCGGTAGATCGAATAGGAGCCGCCATGGGCGCCGATCGCGTTGCGGTCGCCGCCGGCATTGACCGTCGCCACCACCGGCCCGCGCTCCTCGGCCGTGGCCGCGCCCCAGATCATCGGGAATCGCGCCGGCCGCCGCGAGCCGGGATGCGAGGTGAGGCGGATATGCCCGCTCTTGGAAGCTTCCATTGCCAATCCCGTCTCTCAATCCTGTTTCGGGCCGTGCGGCCTCCGTCCGGCGAAGCTACGCCAGCAGAGACGCCGAGGCCAGCGCGCACTTGCGCGATGATCGCCGGCTTCTCTTATGGCGAGGCTTCAAGCAAGCTTCGGCGCTCCATCAGCACCGCGGTCCCCCAGCGCGTGGCGAGCGGGCCGGAGGTGCGGACGAAGCCGGCTTTCTCGCAGGCTCGGATGGCGCGCGCATTGTCCGGGTGGGGGTCGGTGCCGATCGCAGGCGCGCCGGCGGCGAACAGGCGGTCGCAATGGACGCGGATGAAGGCGGAGCCGTGGCCGCATCCGATCATGCCCGGCTCGCCGACATAGTGATCGATGCCGCGCGATCCTGGCGGGAGGTGCGAGAACGGGTGGTCGGGCCAGTCGTGCGGGCTGTAGTCCTGAAGGTAGGCGAAGGGCCTGGGCGGCGCGCCGGGCGCGGCGAAAGCGACGATCCACATCGCGACGCGCGAGTCGGCGAAGGTCTCTGCGGGGTCCTCGACCTCGGGCGGCCCCCACCATGCGGCGACGTGCGGACGCGCGCGCCAGTCGCGCAGCAGGGGCAGGTCCGCCTCGACGACGGGCCGAAATGTGTAGCGGCGGGAAGCGTCCACGCCTCGAAGATTGGGCGGAGCCTCGCGCCTGCGTCAAGCGGATGCGCCGGCCCTGAAGCGAGGCGATGACTTGCGGCGGAGAGCGGGCTAAGTGACGGCATCGGCGCATGAGCATGCGCCCGCTGACAGGGAGGATCATATGAAGCTCGTATCGACCGGCGCCATGGCTGGCGCCCTGCTTGCGCTCGCGGCCTGCGGCGGCGGCGCCGACGACAAGGCGGCCGAGAATGTCGAGGCGGCGGCCGACAATATCGCCGACAATCTCGAGGCGCAGGCCGACAATGCGACCAACGAGGCCGTCGAGGAGAATCTCGAGAAGCAGGCCGACCAGGTTCGCGAGGCGGGCGAGGAGAAAGCCGAGCGCATCGACGACCGCGACAACAGCGCGGCCGAGCCGCCTGCGCCTCCGGTCGAGAGCAACGTCAGCGGGATGTAGCGCCGCCGCTAGAGCGGCTCCGCGCAGCCGGTACGCCGCTCGCCGTTGACGAAGAGCTCGGCGGCGAGCGGGTAGCGACGGTCGGACATGCCGTCGGAGCAGCCGGGCTGCGGACGGATGCGCAGCTCGAAGCGGCGGCCGCCGAGCGCGCCCGACCAGGTGCCGCCGCCGCCCGTGCCGGCCGAGTAGCGGGTCCAGATGCGGGTGCCGGCCTGGTCCTCCGGGTGCGAGTAAGTGACGCAGCGGCCCGCGATGCGCGCGTTCCAGAAAGGCTCTGTGCCAAGCGCGCGCAAGGGGCGGACCTGCAGGCGCTCGCTGCCCTGCATGGCGCAGGCGCCGGCGGGCGCGGCCGGCGCCGGCGGGGCTGGGGTCCCGGCGGCGGCCTGGCGCTCGGAACAGGCAGCGACAAAACCGGCGGCGAGCGCGCGCGGCAAAGCGGGATGCGGCCCGCTGCGCTGAGCGCCGTAGCTCGCTGAGATCGGGCCGGCGACCAGCGCCGCGAGATTGGCCGGCACGGCGCCGGTGCCGCTGACTCCCCCGCGCTGGCGGTCGCCCCTGATGTCGGCGACCAGCGCGGCCGCGTTCCCCCCGCTCCCGAACGACAGCCGTTCCTCGCTCCCGATCGGGCGGAAGGCGGGGACGTTGACGAGCAGGCGGTTCGAGCCCGTTGCGCAGAACAAGCGAATGGCCGTGCCGCCGGACGCGGCGGGGAGGACGAGCGCGGTCCCCTCGCCGCTCGATTGCAGATCCCAGCGGGCGGCTGCGTCGCTCTTTGCCGGCGCGGGCGGCGCGACGGCGTTCGCCGGCTCCGGCGGGGCCTCGCTGTCATTGGCCGGGGCCGCTGCGTTCCGGTTGCCGTCCCCGCCTTCGCCTCCGCAGGCGGCCAGAAGCAGCATGACGGCGGTCGGTCCCGAGATGCGCATGGCGGCAATCCTCCCGGACTGCTGGTTCCACCGCGGCAGTCCGGCGTCAAGCGAGGGGCGTTCGAATATGCGGGCGCGACGCGGCCGAAGGGCTTATGGCGGGCGCGGAGCGTCGGACATCGCAAGGAGGCGAACATGGCCAAGGGACAGAAAAAATCGAACCGGGAAATCCGCAAGCCGAAGGCGGAGAAGCCGAAGGCGGGCCCGGGTGGCGGCTCGAACTCAGGCTTGATCAAGGATGCCAACCGCTGAAGCCCGGATGGGCTGCGCGACCTCGGCGCACAAGGATCGCAGGCGCAGTCATGCGCACCTGATCGGGGACGGGAGCCCGCAATGACCGTCCGGCAGATCCAGTGGGCGATCGCCGCCGTCTTCTTCGTCCTGGGCGGCTGGGCCTTGCTCGCGCCGCAGAGCGTGATCGATCTCGCCTTGCTGCCCGAATATCGAACGGGGACGCCGATCCTGCCGTTCGCGATCGCCTGCTTCGGCGCGCAGGCGATGATCTCGGGCCTGTTCGCGGCGTTCAGCCGGTTCACCCGCGCGACCTTCCTCGCCTACGGCATCGCTCTGCTGCCCTTCTTCGTCTTCAACTGGTGGTTCACCTTCGTCGATCCGGTGTTCACCTGGGTCGGGCTGGCCGACGCGGTGGGCAATGCGATCATGCTGGCGCTGTGCGCGGTCGGCTGGCGCAAGGCCGGGCCTGAGGAGTCGCGGCAGCCCGAGGGCCCTTAGCTCTGCGTCAGGCTGAGCAGATTGCCGTCGGGATCGGGGAAGAAGGCGACCTTCGCCTTGCCGTCGGGCGCGGTCCAGATGCCGCGCTCGTCCTGCCCCATGCCTTCGTAGATGCTGAAGCTGATGCCCTTGGCGGTCAGCGCCTCGACGGCCGCGACCATGTCGGCGACCTGCCAGCCGAGCACCGGATGCTGCGCCGCCGCGTGGCTCGCCACCTCGGTCAGGCGCAGCTTCACCCCGGCGAGATCGAAGATGGCGGCGAAATCGTCGCCGGGCAGGCGGCGAAGCCCGAGAGTCTCGCCGTAAAAGGGTTCCGCCACCTTGCGGTCGCGAGTGACGATGAAGGCGATGGGAGGCGAATCGGCGAGGGGCATGGCAAATCTCCGTGTGGGTGTCGGCACCTTGCGGAGCCCGGAGCGCCGCGTCCATCGCCCGAACGGGTGATTGGGCGTGGATGCGTGCTAAAGGTGAGCGTCCGCGCGGTCGCGAAGCCGGCATTCCAGTCCGGCGCCGGCGCGTCTAGACGGGTCCGATGATTCGATCTCTCGCGCTTCTCTGCATCCTTTCGCTGGCCGTCGCGGGTTGCGGGGGCGAGGGCTCCGCCGATGCCCCGGCCGCCGTCGACAACGGCGCGGCCGCCGCAAACAGCGCCGAGCCGCGCGCGCCGGAGCCGCTGCCCGACATCGTGCGCGTCCGCCTGGAGACGGACGCGGGCACGATCGTCGTTGCGCTCGATGCACGTCGCGCGCCGATCACGACCGCGAACTTCGTGCGCTATGTCGATGAGGAACGCTTCGACGGCACGACCTTCTACCGCGCATCGAGGACGCCGGGCAGCGAGGGGCGCGGCTTCATCCAGGGTGGGATCCGCCGCGACGTCCGGCGCATGTTCCCCGCCATTCTCCACGAGCCGACCAGCGAGACCGGGCTCACCCATCGCGAAGGCACGATCTCGATGGCCCGCGCCGAGACGGGCGCCGGGGCGATCGGCGACTTCTTCATCACCGCCTCGGCCATGCCGACGCTGGACGCGCGCCGCGGCTCGCCGGGCTATGCGGCGTTCGGACGCGTGGTGGAGGGGATGGACGTCGTCCGCCGCATTCTCGCCGCGCCGACCGTGGCCAATGCCGGGCGCGGGGCGATGCGCGGCCAGATGCTCTCGCCGACGATCCGGATCGTCAGCGCGCGCCGCGTGGACTAGGCCCGCGAGGTGGAGATCCGCAAAGGGCTGCCGATCATGGCCTTTACCGACTCGGCGACGCTCGAGGCCTGGCTTGGCGAGCAGCCGCGCGGGAGCGCGGGCATGTGGCTCAAGCTCGCCAAGAAGGGTTCGGGCGTGGCCAGCGTCTCGAAGGCGGAAGCGGTCGATGCAGCGCTCTGCCACGGCTGGATCGACGGCCAGCTCGACCGCTACGACGAGGCGAGCTGGCTGGTCCGTTTCACGCCGCGGCGCGCTCGGAGCAAATGGTCGCTGGTCAATCGCGAGCGCTCCGAGACACTGATCGCCGAGGGGCGGATGCGGGCGGCCGGGCGCGCCGAGATCGAGGCGGCGAAGGCCGACGGCCGCTGGGCCGACGCCTATCCGCCGCACAGCCGCGCCGAGCCGCCGCCCGAGCTCCGGGCCGCGCTCGACGCCAGCCCGAAGGCCGCCGCCTTCTTCGCGACGCTGAAGGGCGCCAACCGCTACGGGCTGATCTACCGAGTGCTCGACGCCAAGCGGCCGGAGACGCGAACCAACCGGATCGCGCAGTTCGTGGCCATGCTCGAGCGTGGCGAAACCCTGTTCTGAGGGGATTTGGGCAGCGCTGAACCTTTCCCGGCCCGGCCCGTTGGCGAGGGGAAACCATCAGATCAGGAGAATGATCGTGGCCGAGAAGAGCCTTGCCGACCTCGCCGGGAAGATGAAGGATATCGACTTCGCGATCCTGTCCACGCGCACCGAAGGCGGCGCCATCGCCGGCCGGCCGATGAGCAACAATCGCGAGGTCGACTATGACGGCGACGGCTGGTTCTTCGCCTGCGGCGATACCCGCACCGTCGCCGACATCGAGCGCGATCCGCGGGTCGGCCTGGGCTACCAGGCCAAGTCCGGCATGCTCGGCATGAAGCCCTTCTTCCTGACGGTCGAAGGCCGCGCCGAGCTGATCCGCGACAAGGCGCGGTTCGCCGAGCATTGGACGAAGGATCTCGACCGCTGGTTCGAGCAGGGCGTGGACACGCCGGGCCTGGTGCTGATCAGGGTGGCGGCCGAGCGGCTCCATTATTGGGACGGCTATGACGAGTGCGAGCTGAAGCTGAAGGCGGACGCGGACGCCTGAGCGAGCCGGCTGGACCAGGGAGCGAATGATGACCGGCCCAGAGGAAGAGAGAGGGGATGAAGCGTCGCCCTCGCGGCTGATCGACGCGAAGATCACGGCACTGGGCGGCTGGCGCGGCGAGACGCTAAAGCGGCTGCGGGCGCTGATCCGGGAGGCGGTTCCCGATGTGGTCGAGGCGGTGAAATGGCGCAAGCCGTCCAACCCGGCGGGGGTGCCGGTGTGGGAGCATGCGGGCATGATCTGCACCGGCGAGACCTACCGGGACAAGGTGAAGCTGACCTTCGCGAAGGGCGCATCGCTGGGGGACCCCGCGGGGCTGTTCAATTCGAGCCTCGACGGCAATACCCGCCGCGCCATCGATCTGCGCGAAGGCGATGCGATCGACGGGGCGGCGTTCAAGTCGCTCGTCGGCGAGGCGGCGGCGCTCAACGAGGCCGGGGGCCGAGGCTGACTGCGGGCCGGCGGACCCTCGCCTACATTTTCTCTCCTGGCAGCCGGCTCGCCTGCCTTACCCAATCGGCGAACCGGGCCTCGTCGAGCTGGTCCTCGTATATGTCGAGATAACGGACCTCCGGGTGCTTCGACGTGCCCGGAGGGACGGGATCGAGCGAGGTGCCGCGGAAGAAGGTCACTTTCACATAATTCGTAAAAACGTGGAAGCTCAGGAACCAGCCCTCCTGGCCTTGCGCCCCGTAAAAGGGCGAGTTCCATTTCACCGCCTTGCGCACGCCCGGCACGGTCTCGCCGATGAGCGCGTCGAGCCGTCGCCCGACCGCCCTCTTCCACCCCGGCATGGCCGCGATATAGGCCTGCACCGGGGAGTCGCCCTCGCCCTTCGGAATCTGCGGGTTGCCGCCTGAAAGAAGAGTGGGCTTCGCATTGTCCAGCTTTGGCTCGTTCGCCATTGGATCAGCCCGTCGACGGGACCGCGGGACCCCGGACCCAGCGGATCGCCGGATCGTCGAGATCGACGACGTCGTTCAATTCGCGCACGTTGCGATAGCCGTAGGCGACGAGGTGGATGAAGGTGGAGATGTTGAGCGCGACCCGTCCCGACTTGAGCATGACCGGCCGCACGTCGTTGCGGAAATTGTTGTTGCAATAGATGAGGATCGGCCGGTCCTGCGGACCCAGGATCTCGGCCAGCGCCTCCTCGCTGAATTCGGGCAAAGGCAGGTTCACCGCCCCTTCGATATGGCCCTCGGCGAACTGGGCGGCCGAGCGCGCATCGAGGATCAGCACACCGGGCTCCGCGGCGGCGGCGGCGAAGGCGGACCAATCGAGCAGCCGGCTCCGGCGATAGGGCTCGACCTCGATCGCGAGCTGCCGGAAGCTCGCATAGTCGATCTGCGGATTGAACGGAGTCGCGGCGGCGGCGGGAGGAGCGGCGGCGAGCGGCGCGGCGGCGGCGCAGGCGAGAAAAGCGGCGAGACAGAAACGCAACATGGCGGCAATCTCCTTCGGGGGGAGACAATCGGTACGGGAGCGAAACTGTCGTGCGGCTGAATGCTCATCGGTCGCCGACTCCGCGGCTGCCGAGGAAGCGGGCGAGATTGTCGAGGCTGGAGGCGAGGCCGGCCGCGTGATCTTCGGCGGAGATGCCGGCGGGAACATTCTCTGCCGTGACGGTGACGTTCGTGCCGCCGGACGCCGGGTCGAGCGACCAGGTCATGATCATCTCCCCCGCGAAGGCCGGGTCCTCCGATTCGAACGCGACCGACTGGACGACGCGCCTGCCCCGCTCGAGCGCGAGAAATCGCCCGGCGCTGATGTCGCTTTTCGCCGTCGTCTTGCCGGTGCCTTCGCCTTCGAGGCTCA